>DPJL01000091.1:45775-85721 GCA_003543035.1 Micromonosporaceae bacterium
ACCGCGTTGGCCGCCACGTGCGCGCTACCCGGCTCCACGCTCGAGGTCGCGGTTGGACGGTTGTGGGAAAGCAGCGCCGGCGAAGTGTTGGTCATGCCGTAGACGTTGAAGTCCCACAGCGAATAGCCCCATTGCGTCGCGCGCTGGGTCCCGTTGACCCTGACATAGCGGCCAATCCCGGTGACGGCCAGGTCATCCACGCCACCGTCGCCGGTCGTCGTCGAGGAAATCGTTGTCCACGATGTGTTATCCGGCGAGATCTGAATCTGGTAGGCCCTGGCGAAAGCCGCCTCCCAATTGAGCCGCACCCGGGTCAGCGCATAGGAGGCACCCAGGTCCACCGAGATCCACTGCGGGTCGGAATAGGCGCTCCCCCAACGGGTTGCGGAGTTGCCGTCGACCGCGTTGGCCGCCACGTGCGGGCTACCCGGCTCCACACTGGAAGCCGTTACAGGCTTACCTTGCGCCAAATCGGTGGGCTGCGGAGCACCGTCCGTCTTGATACGGATATTGCGATAGCTGATGTCCATTCCGGCGCCGTCGTTCTGCACGCCGATGTAGCCGTTGGAGATGTTCCTGGTACTCGTATAGTCATTGATTTTGGCGCCGTTGAGCCAGATCTCGACCCGCTGGCCGTGCACTCCGATCTCGTAGGTGTTCCACGAACCGGGCGGGTTCAGCGCGGCGACCCTTGCTGTCGCGTTCGGAGCTTGGAAGCTGTAGACGCTTCCGGTGGTGCGACTGGGATCGGCGTCGGTCGCGTCGATCTGGATCTCATGCGCCACGTTGACCGGCGCCCACGGATCGCCCAGCGGATCCGGGAATCCAATGAACACACCACCGTTGTCATCACCCGGCATCATCCAATCGACCTTCAGCGAGTAGTTGCTGAAAGTCCTTACCGGGTACCACAACAGGCCCATCCCGCCAACGGAGGTCAACGTGCCGTCGGCCAGGGTGAAGCCACCCGGTCCCGCTTGGCGCCACTGGTTCAAGCTCGCCTGCGTGCCGTCGAACAGAGTGGTGTAGCCGGTCTCGGCCCGGCAATCGGCAGGCCGAGCCCCAGAAGCGATCTGGATGCCTCCCAATAGCATCCGGGTGAAGTTGGCGTCGGCAAAGCTTTCCTCGGCGTGGCCGAGCCCGGTGTACCAAGAGCGCCCGCCGCCGTAGTTATGGCACCAAGTGATCGGGTGGTCCCCCATCGTTCCGCCCGAGTATGAGGACTCCACGAGGCTCGCGAGCACCTTCGTGTTCGCGCGTGGGTTGGTGCGGTAGTTGTACCACTCGTCAACCCGTGTCCACATTGGAGCGAGGTGCGCAGTGGAGGCGTTGCCGCGATCCTCGACTCGGATGGACGCCTGTTGGGTGGCCGGATGGGAGCTGAAGTACGCCCCTACCAGCCCGCCATACCAAGCCCAGTCGTACTCAGTGTCGGCCGCCGCGTGCACTCCCACGAAACCGCCGCCCGCCCCGATGTACGACTGGAAGGCGGTCTGCTGGGTGGCGTTGAGGACGTCCCCGGTCGTGGAGAGCCACACCACCGCCTGATACTGCGCCAGGTTGGAGGTGGTGAACTGGTTGGCATCCTCGGTCGCCGTGACGCTGAAACCGTTGGCAGCACCCAATTGCTGGATGGCCGCGATCCCGTTGGGAATCGAAGAGTGCCGGAAACCGGCCGTCTTGGAGAAGACGAGAACTTTGGTCAGCGGGGCCGCCGCAGCCTGGCCTACCGGGGCTACCACCGCGGCCACGGCCAGGGCGAGACCCGCTGCCGCCGCAAAGAGACGTTGTCGCATTGCTGCTCCTTCAGGATCCGGCCACGACCGTCCAATACGGACAGTCGCGGCTGGAATTGGGGATTAGGGCAGGGTCCAGTTTTGGGCGCCGGTGCCGTTGCAGTCGTAGATCTGCAACTGCCGCCCATTGCTCGGGTTGGATGCTGGAATGTCGAGGCACCGGCTGGACTGTGGATTACGCAGGCTCCCGTTGGGTCCGGAAACCCATTGCTGGGCACCGGTTCCGTTACAGGTCCACAGATGGATCAAGGTGCCATTGGCTGTGCCACTGGCCTGCACGTCCAGGCACTTGCCCAGGCCCCGGATGGTCCCGTCGGTCTGGATGGTCCAGCGCTGTGAAGTGCCACCGTTGCAGTCCCACATCTGGATGCGCGTGCCGTCGGTCGTTGCACCGCCGTTGATGTCGACGCACTTACCCATGCCCCGGATCTCGCCGGTCCGGTTGGTGGGCGGCACGCCGACACCTGGTCCGGTGAAGGTGTAACTGTCGACGTCGTAGAGCGCGTCCGTGCCACTGCCGGTGAAGACCAGGTACAGGTCGTGGGTGTTGTCATCGGGCTTGGTGACTGGTGCGGTGACCTCGGTGTAGTTGTCCCAGCCGCCGGTCCCCGGCACGGTGACCCGTGCGACCTCCGGCCCGGTTGGCGAGTTGAACCGGAAGGACAGCACGCCTCCGGCGTTGGCCGACGAGACTCGCACCTTGACTCCCGTGATGGCCTTGAGGCTGACCGGGTGGTGACGCACCGACTCTCCATTTTGGATATCGCCAAGCCGCTTGCCGCCCTCGGCCGCGGCCTGATTGATCACCTGTGGCCCGTTGAGGGTCACGAAATGCTCGGCCTGCCACTGCTTGGGCCAGAGCGTGATCTCCTTCTCGCCGGTGAGCGGAACAGGTCCCCGATCGGTATAGCTTCCGCGCAAGACGAAGAAGAGCATCGAATCGGGACCCGCGTGGACCGGGCCGGTATTGATGGTGAAGCCGCAGCCCGTGCCCTGACCTTCCTCATGTGCGTGTTCCTGGTGGCCCAGAGCCGCTCGGATCACCACGGTGGCGCAGGGAATCGTGCCGTCCTGCGGGTCGGTCGCCGCTGCGGTGGAGGTGAGGTTGTCGCCCCACGAGAAGAGCCCGCCGGCCGGCAGGCCACCGAGGTTCACCGTGGGCCGGTTGTTGCCCACGACCACCGTCACCAATGTCGTTCCACTGCGGCCGGTGCCGTCGTTGACGGTCAGCCGGGCCCGCTTGTCACCGTTGGTGGTGTAGGTGAATGAAGGGTTCGGCGCGGTGGAGTCGGTGCTGCCGTTGTTGTCGAAGTCCCACGTGAAGGTGAGCGAGTCACCGTCCGGATCGGAGCTTCCGGCGCTGGAGAAGCTCACCGCCAGCGGGGTCAGCCCATTGTTTGGCGTTGCCGAGCCCACGGCGATCGGCGAGCGCCCGCCCGCCACGTAGTTGATTTTGTAGAGCCCGGCCGCGATATCCCCGGAGAAGTATCCGTTGCCGTATTCCAGCATGTAGAGCGAGCCGTCCGGCCCGAACTCCATGTCGATCGGGTGAATCAGGCTCATGCCCGCCACGACCGGCTCGATGATGGTCGGGTTGCCGGTTGCCGCATTGCCGTTGTCGAACTGCACCTCTTTGATCCAGTTACGGCAGTACTCAGTGATCAGCAGCTTGTTGTCGTAGTACTGCGGCCACTTGTAGGGCGAGTTCAGGTTCGGGTTGTAGTGGTAGACCTCGGCGTGGTTGGGCGAGCCGCAGCCACCCGGGTTGTCCAGCGCGGGCCATTCACGACTGCCACCATGCTGCTCCCACACGAGAGCGCCCTTGGTCGGTGGGAGCTGCTGCAGCCCGGTGTTTCGAGGCGAGTTGTTGACCGGGCCTGTGCTGCCACCGCAAGGGAACCAGCCGCGCGGCGCGTTGGCCGCGAAGTCCCAGTCGTTGTAAGCGACGTTGGGCCCGCCGCAGTAGGGCCAACCGTAGTTGCCCGGGCCGGAGGCACGATTCCACTCGTCATAGGCGGCCGGACCCCGGTTGGGGATCGTCGCGCCCGCGTCGGGACCGACTTCGCCCCAGTAGAGAGTGTTGTTGGCCTGCCTGTCGACCCAGACGCGGTACGGGTTGCGCACGCCCATGATGTAGATCTCGGGCTTGGTGTTCGCGGTGCCCTGCGCGAAGAGGTTGCCGGCCGGAATCGTATATGTGCCATTGTTTTCGGGATGGATCCGGTTGATCTTCCCGCGCAAGTCGTTAGTGCTGCCGGAAGTCCGCTGCGCGTCATACTGCGCGTCGCGGGCAGGCCGCTCGTCGATCGGGGCCATGCCGGCTGAGTCGCCTCCCGAGTTGGTGTTATCGCCCACCGCAAAGTAGAGGTTGTTGTTGCTGTCCCACGTCATCGAGCCGGCCGAATGGCAGCACAGCCGCCGCTCGGTGGGCCACTCGATGAGCTTGGTCTCGCTTTCCAGCGTGTTGTTGGTGGTATTGAAGGTGAACCGGGAGATCCGGTTGACCAGTGGGGTCACCGCCGGCGAATAGAACAGGTAGACCCATCGGTTGGCGGCGAACTGCGGGTGCAGGGTGATGCCGATCAGCCCGTCTTCGAACCGTGCATCCAACTGCAAGGCCAGCGCGACAGTTGTGGAAGCCGTCGCCGAGTTGTAGAGGCGCACCTGCCCGCCGCCGGAGCTGGTACCCCGGTTGATGTAAAGGACCTTGCCATCGGGTAGCACCGACAGCTCAATGGGCTCCCCCATCGACAATCCCCCATCGAGTTTGACCTTCTCGAATGACGATGTCGGTGGCGGCGCGGCTTGGGCCGGGCTCGTGGTAACCGCGCTGTCCAGCGCGATTGTTGAGGTGGCGGCCAGGGTGAGGACCGCCACCGCTACGGCGGCGAGATTCTTTCGTGCCATGGCACTCTCCGGAATCACTGGTAAGCCAAGGGATCGCCAGAAACTCCGAGGTGCTTCGGCGTACGGGTACCGCAGAGTGGTCTTGCGATCCCTTGGGGTGACTCGGAGCCAAGCCGCCGAAACCGGCTCCAAGGATTGGTGGGTAGGGGTTATCTCGGGATGAGGTCGAATTTCTCCCACGGCCCGATGGCCGTGCGGTTTGCTATAAGGGCTGCAGCGCCTGCGTTTTCGGCCACCACATATCTGCCGTTGGCCTGCGCGCGAAGGCTCACACTGCCGTCGGAGTTGCGAATCAGCGCAAAGGTTTCCCATCCGCCGATTGCGGTGCGATTGGCTATCAGCGGGTTGGTTCCCGCATTGTCCGCGCAGACATACATGTTGTTGACCCGGGCTCGCAATGCGATGTTGCCGTTGCCGAGATCGATCATGTCGAACTCCTCCCATGGCCCGATCGCGGTGACACTGGCGATCAACGGGGCCGCGCCTGCGTTGGCGGCCTGGACGTAGCGACCATTTGCATGTGCCCGCAGCGCCACTACACTGCTGCCGCCGCCTCCGCCTGCGTTCAGCCCGAGGATCGAAGCCGTGTTACGCAACGACTTCTGGCCGTTGTTTGGGGTCCCGGTCAAGGTGGTCGCGGTGTAATTCGTCAACGGCTTGGCCGTGCGCTCGACGACGTAGACCGTGTTGGCCCCGGTCGCGAAGGTGACCTCATTTGCCGACACCGTCGTGATGATCGCGTTGTCGCTGGTGCGGCGAACCTGAATCTGCTGTGTGCCCCACGGGTTGACCACCCGGGCCTGGTTGCCGTATTGGCTCCTGATACCGACGTATTTGACCTCGCCCGCCTCGCGTTCCGAGCTGACCAGGAACCCATCCTTGGCCAGTAGGGTGAACTTGCCGACGAACGAGGAATCACTTGGTACCGCGGGAAAAACTCTGATTTTGTCGTTATAGCTCTGCATCAGGGCTTCGTTGAGCGCGGTGAGGTGAATCCCGAGGTATTCGAAGACACCATTGGTGTTGTTGGTCATGCCGTTGGGATAGTTCTGGTACTTCTGCAGCATGGTGCGCATGCCGTCGAGGGTCTGGTTGCCCAGGCCCAGGCGGGCCGCATGGGCGTGGTCGTTGGACCAGACGTTGCCATAGGGGTGCGGCCGGACGTTCCAGGTGTTGACCGCGGTCTGGTAGTCGGGATACCCGATACCTGTGCGGTCGTAGGGCCAGACCAACTCCAGGGCGACGTTCTCGTTGTTCCGCGTCTGAGAGACGGGCGGGTCGTGTGGCAGATAGGCGCCATTGCCGACCTGATAGGGCCACAGGTTGTCGACCAGGTTCTGCCAGCCGGCCCGCAGCCCATTGTCAAGGCCGAGCTGAGTGCTCACCTGGATGGTCAGCGGGGCCAACAGCCGCACGGCGGCCAGGTCGGTGATGGCATTCCTTACGTCCCAATAGGTTTCATGGGAGTTGGAGCTGACCATTTGCCACTTGCCGTCGATGAGCTGGAGTCGATTCTGGTAAAAGCGAAGCGCCTCACGCATATAGGGATAGGCGACGTCGCGCAGGTAGGTCAGATCGTTGGTGTACCGGTATTGCAGGTACATGTTGTACGCGGCCTCGGTGCCGGTCGAGTAGAGATCGTTCACGTAGTCGCTGTTGATGGTGCCGCGCGCGTTGCCGTCCCAGCCCATCGTTTCGGGCACCCACAACGAATCCGTGCCGTAGCGGGTCTGCGTATAGGCCCGCAAAGCATTGAAGTTCCGGCTGTACAAGCGATTGAACCCGGCCAGCAGGTCAACGTGGTTGGAGGCAAGGAAAGAGTTGTAGACGTCACGCTGGTTCCAGTACCAGTAACCGTTGCTCCACTTTGTCTGGTCCTGCGTGGCCCGGAAGACGCCGTTGATGAAGTGCAGCGGATAGTTGCCGTAGCCACCAGCCGCGATCATGAAGGTGGACAGGTAATAGACGTTCTCCATGTAATCGGCGTCGCCGGACACTCCGGAATACTGCACGAACGACCTGGCCCAGAAGTTGTGCCACCAGTTCTTATAGTTGTTCAGAGTGGTGGCATAGCCGGTCGACTTCACCGAGTTGAGCTGGTTTTGGGCCTGGGTCACGGAATTCAGGCCGGGCGAGTTGATCCGGCTGGCTGCCGTGAACCAGATGGTGTAGCTCGAGGTCGGCGTGATGTTCAGCCGGACCTGGGTGCCATTGACGACCTGGGTGGTGAAGCCAGCCCCTTCCACGGTCGCGGCGAAGGTGTAGCCGAAGTTGTTCGGATCGCTCTGGCCCCGGCTGAAGCCCGCCGCGTTGGCGTTGGCGAAGGTGGACACGGTGCGCCAGGTTGTCAGGTTGGGCACGTCGGCAACGTTCTGCACCGAATTCGGATCCCACATGTTCAGGTTGACCGACACGCTGGAGACCCCACCGCGCGTGTCGTCGACGTGGATGCCCATGACTTCCGAATTCGGCGATCCCATAATGGTGACCGTGCGGTTCGAGTCGTACTTCGTGGTCAGCACACCGTCGTAAAGGGACAGTCGTTGCTGGAAGGTGCTGAAGCTGGAGTCCATCGCCGGGCTGGTGGTGAAGTTGAGCAAACCGGCCGCATAGGCCGACTGCTGTGCCAGATCAACGCCGGAAACCTGCATCGTCATGCCGTTCTGGCCCCATACCATTGCCCCCGTGCGGCCATTGCCGACCGTCAGGCCATGCAAAGCGTTGGTGTTAATACGGTTGTAGACGATGTCGTGCTTGGACAGGTAACCGGCGTAGTTGACGTTAAGGGCGCCGGTGCCGGAGTTGAAAGCCGCGTCGGTCGTTGAAGCCGAAACCGGGGCCAAGGGCGTGACCACGGTGAGGCTGGTGACCAGCAAAGCAGTCGCCAGCAGGCGCGATGAAGCTTTGGAACGCATGGCAGGACCTCCCGCAACGGGGACGAGGGCTATGGTCGTGTTCCACGTTCACATGCATGAAATATCCTATAGGATCTACGACATTAGCAGAAACATCTCGATATCTAAATAGCGGCTTCACGAGTTATTTCAACATATAAAATTAGAAACCCTCATATATCCAACAAAAACGCGCAGACATCCAACGTATCTTCTGCTGTCGGCCTGCCATAGGCTGTGCCCATGGCGCGAACGGATGAGGCCATTGAACGCATCAAAGAAATGATTCTCACGGGCGAGCTCGGCCCGGGTGACCGGCTGCCGAAGGAGGCCGACTTCGCGGAAAGGTTGGGTCTTTCTCGCAACTCCCTGCGCGAGGCCGTCAAAGCGCTCTCGCTGATCCGGGTGCTTGATGTGCGCCAGGGTGATGGCACCTATGTCACCAGCCTGCGGCCGGAGCTGCTGCTCGACACGCTCGGTTTCGTGCTCGACTTCCACCGCAACGACAGCGTGCTCGGCCTGCTTGAGGTGCGCCGCATTCTTGAGCCCGCCGCGACGGCCATGGCCGCCTATCACATGCGCGATGAGGAGATCGCCGAGCTCCATGAGTTGCTGGAGGCTATGGAGAACGCCAAAGAGGTGCCTGACCTGATCGCGATCGAGGTGCAATTCCATCACCGCATCGCGGCCGGCAGCGGCAACGCTGTGCTGGCCACTCTGGTCGATAGCCTTTCCCCGCCTACCATCCGGGCGCGCACCTACCACCAGCTGACCGAGCCGGGCGCGGTAGAGCGCAGCCACGAGCAGCATCGTGCGATAGTTCAGGCCCTCGAGTCGCGCCAAGCCGAGGTGGCCCGCTCGTGGGCTGCCACCCACGTTGCGTGCGTGGAGGATTGGCTGCGTCATAGCCGCTGATCAATCTGCATGACAGCCTCCTGTTACCTGCTGGTGGCCGTCATATTAAATCCATACACGTAAAAGTTTCTAGATAGATGACGATACTTTTTTCTCGACCGGCAAAAGTTTCAGGGAACAGGCGCGTCCTCACGCAGTAAGCCCTTGGCGACGAGCTCAGCCCACAGCTCACTCGGCGGCTTAGGTGCGTCGTGCCATTGGGCGCTGCGCTGAATGTGGTCGGGTTTGCCTGCTCCGATCACGACCGACGCGACGGCCGGATGTGCTGCGGCGAAAGCGATCGCGGCCTGGGGCAGGGTCGTCCGGTACCGGTCGCAGATCTCGGCGATAGCTCTGGCCCGGCGCAGCATTTCGGCCGGCACCGCGCCGTACTCGTAGGTCCTGCTCTCATCCGGCATCGGCACGGCAAGCAGCCCACTGTTGAAGACGCCCACATTGAGCACGGAGATCCCACGCCGTTCGCAGGTCGGCAGAGTGTGATCCAGGGCCGGCTGTTCCAAAAGCGTGTACCGTCCCGCGATCATCAGCACGTCCACATCGGTCTCTTCAGCGAAACTCGCCAGCACGCCGGGGTCCTTGGAACCCACCCCGATCGCGCCAACGGTCCCCTGCCTGCGTAGCTCATCGAGAGCCGGATAGGCGTCGCGCACACCCGCTGCAGGATCCGGGCTCTCATCAGGATCGTGGATGAGCACGATGTCGACCCGGTCCAGGCCCAGCCGGTCCAGACTGGTCTCAAGGCTGCGCCGCACACCGTCGGCGCTGAAATCCCATACGCGCCGGTGCGTCGCCGCAACGTCAAAGCCATTGTCCAAATCGGAGCGGTCAGCGCCGCTCGCGTCAGGGACAAGAATGCGGCCGACCTTGGTAGACAACGTATAACTGTCGCGCGGATAGGCTGAAAGCCCTTTGCCGAGACGGCGCTCGGATAGCCCGATGCCGTAGTGCGGTGCGGTGTCGAAGTATCGGATGCCTGCCTGCCAGGCGGCGTCTACGGTGGATGCGGCCTGCTCGTCGCTCACGTGACGGTAAAGATTGCCGATGGAGGCCGCGCCGAAACCCAGAGGTGTCACCACAACCGGCGACCGCCCCAGCTGGTTGGCCATTACTCCGGCCCGAATGCCGCTAGGTGACGTTCCTTGGCGCGGGTCAGATGCTCACGCATCGCTGCCTCCGCCCTCTCCGGCTTGCCGGCCTTGATGGCCGCCGCGATCTTTTGGTGCTCCTGTGCTGTGCTGCCGGCTTTGCCATGCGGGAAGAACAGCCGATGGATGTGCAGGTGGGCATGGAGCCGCCCGACAGAGTCGCGCAGCAAGGGGTTACCTGCGGCATCGGCAATCAAATCATGAAACTGAGCATCCAATTTGGTGAAGGCGGCATGCGAACTCCAGCCGTCATTGCCATCTCCAGCCGGGGCCTTGGTACGCGCCGCTTCATCAGTGATTTTTGCTTTCAACGCATCATCGGCTCGCTCGGCCGCCCAGCGCGCTGCGGCGCCCTCAAGGACAAGGCGCATGTCGAACATGTCCATGAACTCGCTGCGGGTCAACAGCGGGCTGACGGTGTACCCGGCCAGCGCCCGCTTTCGCACGAGACCATCGGATTCCAGGCGTGCCAACGCTTCTCGCACGGGTGTGGCCGACACTTCCAACTGACGAGCCAGGGCGTCGATGTTCACGCGATCGCCTGGGGCCAGGGTGTGCTCCATGATGAGCGTGGTCAAGGCGTCGTAGACGTCATCGCCCAAGGTGGAACGGCGTAACCGCCCCACCGATACCGCAGAGGTCATGGGTAAATCCTATAGGAAAAAGGGTCATCGTCTAGTGCCACGCGGGACCATCCGGAAACGCGTAGTGGGCAAGGGACTCCGGCCGCATCTGCGAGGAGAAGCCGGGAGCATGTGGCGGCCGGTAGCGGGCACGCTCGACGACCGCCGGGTCGACGAAGTGCTCATGAAGATGGTCGACATATTCGGTCGCCCGCTGCTCAAGCGAGCCGGACACGGCGATGTAGTCGAACATTGACAGGTGCTGCACCAGCTCACAGAGGCCGACCCCGCCCGCGTGCGGGCACACGGGCACGCCGAATTTGGCTGCCAGCAACAGGATCGCGATGTTCTCGTTGACGCCGCCGACCCGTGCCGCGTCGAGCTGAACGAAGTCGATCGCGCCGGCCTGGAGCAGCTGTTTGAACACGATGCGGTTGGCAACATGCTCGCCGGTCGCCACCCGGATCGGCTTTCCCCCCGGCCCGGCGGTCAACAGGCCTTGCCGAATAGCGGCATGACCAAGCACATCGTCAGGACTGGTCGGTTCCTCGATCCACCACGGATCATATGGAGCCAGCGCTGTCATCCACGCGATCGCCTCAGCCACATCCCACCGTTGGTTGGCGTCCGCGGCCAGCCGGATCGACGGGCCGACGACCGCGCGGGCCAGCGCGAAACGATGGATGTCCGCCTGCAGATCCGCGCCGACCTTGAGCTTGATCTGGTCGAAGCCGTCCGCCACGGCCTGCTTTGCCAACCGGATCATCTTGGCATCGTCGTAGCCGAGCCAGCCCGGTCCGGTGGTGTAGGCGGGATATCCGGCGGTGAGCAGGTGCGCCGTGCGTTCGTCGCGACCTGGCTCCATCGCCTTGAGCATTTCCAGAGCTTCCGCGGGGGTTAGCGCGTCGGAGAGGTAGCGCCAGTCGACCACATCCACGATCTGCTGTGGGCTCATCTGTGCCAGCAACCGCCACACAGGCATCTCAGCCGCCTTGGCCACCACATCCCAAGCCGCATTGATGATTGCTGCCGCCGCCAGATGCATGACTCCTTTCTCCGGGCCCAGCCAGCGCAGCTGCGAGTCATGCGTCACCCGTCGCGCGAAGTCGCCCAGGTCGGTGACATCCTGGTCGATGATCAGCGGAGCCATGGCGTCGATCGCGGCCCGGCAGACCTCGTTGCCGCGCCCGATGGTGAAGGTCAGGCCGTGCCCTTCCCGGCCACTGTCAGTGCCCAGCACGACGTATGCCGCCGAATAGTCCGGGTCGGGATTCATAGCATCCGAACCGTCGAGCTCCCTCGACGTCGGGAACCGAACATCATGCGTGGTGACCGAAACAATCTTCACGAGGCCGCCCTTTTCCTGCTCTTTATCGGGTCTCCAATATCCTATAGGATATTTCCTGGATGTTTATCCGTCCACCCCCGTCTTGATCGCTCCCCATTGACGAGCGGCATTGCTAACTGCCAATATTTCTTTAGTTAAATTAACTAACGAAGAAAGGAGTAACCATGAAGTTCTTCCGGCAACGGCTCGGACCTGTGCTGGTCCTGGTCATGGTCACCGGTGTGTTGACCTCGGTCTCGCCACCGGTCGCCGCGGCGCCCACCACCTTCGCCCACCCTGGCGTCCTCGTCAGCCGGGCTCAGCTCGACTTCGTTCGCGGCCGGGTCCAGGCCAACGCGCAGCCGTGGAAGGCTGCGTACGACCAGATGCTGGCGAGCAGCTACGCGTCGCTGTCGCGTACGCCGCGTCCCCGGGCGGTGGTGGAATGCGGCTCCTATTCCAATCCCAACAACGGCTGCACCGACGAGCGGCAGGACGCGATCGCCGCTTACACCGATGCACTGGTTTGGTACATCACCAGGGATGCCAGGTATGCCAACAAGGCGATCGCACTGATGGATGCCTGGTCGGCCACGATCCAGGACCACACCAACTCCAACGCCCGCCTGCAGACCGGGTGGGCCGGATCGTCCTGGACCAGGGCCGCCGAGATCATCAGGTACACCTACACCAGCTGGCCCAACGCGGGCCGCTTCGGCACCATGCTGCGCAACGTCTACCTGCCCGAAATCTACAACGGCGCCACGACCTCCAACGGCAACTGGGAGCTGGTGATGCTGGAAACCATGCTGGGCATCTCCGTCTACCTCGAAGACCGCGCTCTCTACGATCGCGCCATCAGCATGTTCCGCAATCGTTTCGCTGCCTTCGTCTACCTGGCCACCGACGGCTCTATTCCGCGGGGTCCGGGCGGCGGCATCGACACGCCCAGTGAGATCATCAACTACTGGCAAGGCCAATCCACCTTTGTGGACGGACTGTCGCAGGAGACCTGCCGCGACTTCACCCACACCGGCTACGGCCTGTCCTCCATCACCCACATCCTGGAGACAGCCCGGATTCAGGGCCAGAACCTCTATGTGGAGTACCAGGATCGGCTGCGCCACGCGCTCGGCTTCCACGCCAAATACGAGCTGGGCACCGCCCCGCCGTCATGGCTCTGCAACGGATCGATCCATCGCGGGCTCGGCCCGGTGACCGAGGTCGGCTTCAATGCGCTGAACTTCCGGATGGGCATCGCCATGGCCAACACGCAGAACCTGACCGAGTCACGCCGCCCCGCGGGCACCAACAACCTCTTCGTCGCCTGGGAAACCCTTACCCACGCCCGTAACCCCAACTGACCGGTGATCCGGCTTCCGCTGGACACATCGATCCTATAGGATATCCAAGTTCCTCGGAGTCGCGTATCGGCGACCGGCTCCGCCTCTGCGGTTGTGCCGCAGCGCAGGTGAGTCGCCGAGCCAGCTTCTGTTCCTGGAGATCACGCCTCCTTGCTCTGAGCCACGGCTGACCGCGGAGTCCTTGTCGAGCAAAGGAGCAAGCAATGCGAAAGCGCGTTCATGCCATGGCTGCGGCGTTGGCCCTGATGGCAAGCGCCGCACTGATCTGGACCGGCTCACCGGTCGCCGCGGCACCACTGACCAACGTGCTGGTCTTCTCCAAGACGGCTGGCTTCCGGCATTCCTCTATCCCGCAAGGAATCGCGGCGATCCGCCAACTTGGCACGGCCAACGGATTCTCCGTCACCGCCACCGAGGACGCGGCTCAGTTCACCACCGCCAACCTCGCCCAGTACCAGGCGGTGGTCTGGCTTTCGACGACCGGCGACGTGCTCAATGCCACGCAGCAAACAGCCTTCGAGTCGTACATCGGTGCGGGCGGTGGGTATGTGGGCATCCACGCGGCGGCTGACACGGAGTACAGCTGGCCGTGGTACGGCGGTCTGGTCGGCGCCTACTTCTCCTCCCATCCGGCTATCCAGCAAGCCACGCTGCGGGTAGAGGACCGCGCCAATCCGTCCACATCGCACCTTGGCGCGACCTGGACTCGCTCCGACGAGTGGTACAACTACCGCACCAACCCCCGGTCCACCGCCCGCGTGCTGATCAACTTGAACGAGTCCACCTACACCGGCGGGACCATGGGCGATCACCCGATCACCTGGTGCAAAGCGTATTCGGGTGGGCGCGCCTGGTACACGGGATTGGGTCACACCGAAGCCAGCTTCAGCGAAGCCAACTTCACCCGGATGCTGCTCGGCGGCATTCAAATCGCCGCCGGATCGGTGGCGGCCGACTGCAGCCCGACCACGACTCCACCGGCCGGAGTCAGCCTGCGGGCACGAGCCAATAACCGTTATGTCACCGCGGGCAGCTCACCGCTCATCGCCAACGCAACCATCATCGGCACCGCTCAGCAGTTCGATCTGATCGACCGGGGCTCGGGCAACATCGCGTTGCGGGCACGCATCAACAATCTCTATGTGTGCGCGGACAATGCCGGTGCCGCTCCCCTGATCGCCAATCGTGCCGCGATCGGCGGATGGGAGACCTTCGCGCTGGTCCGCAACTCCAACGGAACAGTAAGCCTGCGAGCACAGGCAAACGGCCGTTACGTCACGGCTGAAAACGCCGGCGCCGCACCGCTTATCGCCAACCGCACCGCGATCGGCGGATGGGAACAGTTCGACCTGATCGGAGGCTGACCCGAGATGGCCGCGGCAAACTGCCGCGGCCATGTCAGCCGCTGGACGAACGGCACCGGCTATGTGATCGCCGATGCCATGCGGATCAGCCGGGTCTGAGTTTCCAAGACGACGATCGCGGTCCGGTTGCTTTTCGGACCGCGATCGTCGTTACCCGTCGCTCAAGCGAACGATCCCACGGATCGCATACAGGTAGCCGATAATGGCCACCGTCGGCAGCGTCACCACAAGAGTGGCCACCGTCCACGGCACAAATGACGGTGTGGAGTTCCACTCTGCGGGCACCACACCGAGGAAGAACCCGACAAGTGCTGTCCCGGCAACGGAGTAGAGCACCGTGCAGACCCCGGCGAAGAACAGCGCCCGGTCGAAGATGTCCACCTGCCTGTCGGCCGGGCCGTCCACGAGACGGCTGACCAGACGAGGGTTCACCGTCACCGCAACGATCCCCACGCAGCCGACAGCGATAACGAAGATCCACATCCAGCCAAGCCCATGCAGATTGCCGTCGTACCACACCCGCAAGAATTCGTAGACGCGCTGAATGAGCAGACCGGGCGCGACCACGGCCAACAGGCGGATCGTGACGGTCAGGGTTCTCTCCAAATAGTCCAGTGTCCGGGCGTTGTCGGCCACGCTGAGTTGCTCCCGCCCCAAGTAGGCGCGCACCAGCAGGACAATTCCGCAAACGGCGGCCACGGTCCCGATCGCAAGCATGCCGCTGGCAACCGCGGCGGCAGTCCACACCCTGCGGCAGGAATCCCCGATCTCCTCACCGGCCAGGAGGCCGAAGACGTAGGCGTTGAGCCCCATCGCGACGAACGTGGCGAAGAACGGAATCAACGCCCGAAGCCGCGCCGAACCGGTCTGCTGCGAACCCATGGTGCTGGGCCGGGGCTGGCTCAACAGCACAATCACGCCCGCAAACACGAAACCCGCGATGACGCCGGCGAGCTGTGACAACGGGCCGGCCGCGTCGATCACATTCCATGCCGTGCCTTTGCACTCTCCCATGCGCAAATTGTCAAAGCCGTGTCAAGGCTGTGGTACACAGGTCCTGTGCCTAGGGCGCAGCTGATCGCATCGATCGCCATGATGGCGTTGGTCACCGCCTGCGGCGAACCGAGCGCTCCCCCGCCGACCAGCAGTCCTCCATCGGCCACCTCGGCACCAACCTCTGCTGCTCCGCCAACTGTCGCGAGCGTTGACAGGTATGCGCCGCCGGGCTTTGTCGATCTGGCCGAGGTGGACCCGACCATCATTCAAGAGATCCGCTACTACACCGATCACAACTTCGTCGGCCGCCCAATCGAGGGCTATCTCGAACCACGCTGCCTGCTGACCGAACAGGCAGCCCAGGCCCTGCGTCGAGCTCAGACTGCGGCGCGGGGCAAGGGTTACAGCCTCAAGGTCTACGACTGCTACCGGCCGCTTCGAGCGGGCGAAGAGTTCAAGCAGTGGGCGAAACGTCCCGACGACCAGGCCATGAAGGCGGAGTTCTTCCCTGAACTGTCCAAAGTGGCTCTCTTCACCGATGGGTTCGTCAGCGGCGGTAGGTCCACCCACAGCAGCGGCAGCACGGTCGACCTCACCCTGGTGGCGCTGCCCGCACCCACGCAACGCCCCTTCGACAAAGGTGAACCGCTGACACCGTGCACAGCGCCAGCGGCACAACGTTTCCCCGACAACACCATTGATATGGGTACCGGCTACGACTGCTTCGACACCCGATCGCACACGCTCGACTCACGGATCACCGGGCAGGCCAGACAGAACCGGCTGCTGTTACGGCAACTTATGACCGATGCGGGCTTCCGCAGTTACGCCAACGAGTGGTGGCACTTCCGCCTCGCAGATGACCCGCATCCCAACACCTACTACGACTTCCCGGTCGCGCGCGCCGCGCTTAGGTGAGGAGCCTGCACAGGCGGAACCCGCAGGAGGACGTTCGGTGAGCCCCTCAACGTGGCTGCTGGTATGACACCTTTGGTCGACACGTAGATGAGCCTGGTAGCCATCTCGGCCGGAGAGAGGTTACCCGTGTCGGCAATGATCAGTGCGATTGCGCCAGCGACTTCAGCAGCCGCTTGCACCGTCCCGCTGAAGGTCTGAGCGCTGTCGTTGCTTGTAATGCCCGCAGCCTTGATGTTCCGGCCAGGCGCGAAAATATCAAGACACTCACCGGCGTTGCTGAAGTCCGTGACGTTGTCCGACGTATCTTCGGTCGCTCCCACAGTGATCGCGTTCGGGGTGCTGGCCGGACTGACGTTGCAGGCGTCGTCCCCATCGTTCGCAGCGGGGACGACAACATGAACTCCCGCGCTCACCAAATCCTGGACGGCAGTGTTGAGCGCTTCGTCCTTCCCGCCCTCGGCGCCGACGAGCGCGACCGAGTTCTGACCGGGATGGGCCTTGTGGTCGTCGCGCACGAACGTCAAGCCGGCGATCACTTCTGAGAACGATCCGGACCCGGACCCGTTCAACACCTTGACGCCGACGAGCTTCGTCTTGTTCGCCACCCCGAGGGTCCTGCCGCCCACGAGGCTTGCCACGTGTGTCCCTAGACCGTTGTCGTCGGTGTTCCCGCAACCGGTACAGAACGAGCCGCCATGCACAGCCCTGCCCTCGAACTCATTGTGCTCGACAAGGATGCCGGTGCTCAGCACATAGACGGTGACCCCTTCACCCGCCGTGTCCGGATACTCATACTTCTGGTCCAGCGGAAACTTCTCCTGGTCTATCCGGTCCAGATTGGACGTCGGGTTCTCTCGGACAGCGGCCAATGCCGGGCTGCCCTGGAGCCCGACAACCACGACGACAAGCAGCGCAAGCTTACGAAAAAGCGATCTCATAGAAGCAGCTATATCAGCCCAATACCGTCAATCTCGGACGACACTCCGGGGGGATTCATCCGACGAGCTCTCCGGCTCAATCTGTGACTATTACTCCCGTAAGTCTTGACCGTGAATATTCATGAGGGTAATCATCGGATGTCTGGCCTGTCTCCTATCACGAAAAGGCGTTGGTCATGAGACTCCGGGTAGCCCTCGTTTTCGCTTTGGTGGCAAGTCTTCTCGGTGCTTCGGCGGCCAACGCGGAGGTCGAGCACCCGCGGCAGGAGTGGTTACGCAGCTCGACAGCCGGCCTGTTCCTGCACTGGGGCATGTTCACCGCACCGCGCCACCTCGACTGCGCTCAATGGGAACGCGACGTCACCGATGGCGGGTGGACTCCGGATTACTGGGTCGACGAGGCGCGCAAGCTCGGGGCGTCCTACATCGTGTTGGCCACCTTCCACAGCAGACTCGGCTACGCCCGCCCTTGGCCGTCAAGGATTCCCGGTAGCTGTGCCACCGAGCGCGACATCCTGGGTGAGCTGGTCCGGGCAGGCAAAGCGAAAGATGTACGGATCATCCTCTACATGACCGACGACCCGCAGTGGCACAACGAACAGGGCATCGAGACGCTTGATTCGGCCGCCTATTCCGCGTACAAGGGCCGGCAGGTGGACCTAACCACGCGCGACGGTTTCGGGATGTACAGCTATGACCTGTTCTTCGAGGTGATGGAGAACTATCCGGATCTCGCCGGGTTTTGGATCGACAACGACAACGCGTACTGGGAGCAGAACCAGCTGTACGAGCAGATCCGGCAACGCCGGCCGTCCTGGTTGCTGAGCAACAACAACGAGGATACGCCGATCATGGACACGGTCAGCAATGAGCAGAAGACCGGCATGACGCCGTCGTATGACTACCCCCAGGCTGCGTTCACCCCGCTGCCGCGGCTGACCGAGGCCGACTACAAGCTGCCGACTACGGGCGACTGGTGGTACGACGGAGGCACCCACGAGGTTGACTTCAGGCTGAGCACCGGCCGCTATGTCACGAACGCGGGTTCGTCGATGAAATCGTTGATGGCCGAGACCCCGATGGTGAACGGGAAGTTCCCGCCGAACCAGGAGCAGTTCAACAACTTCATGGCTCAGTGGGTACCACCGATCCGCTCCTCGCTTTACGGAACCGAGGGCGGCGGATACATGTACGGCGGGATGCAGCCGGGCTTCTGGAACGATGGCGCCCACGGTGTTGTCACGGTGGAACCCGGTGCCCGAACCCAATACGTCCACGTGGCAACAAGACCGCGGACTGACCTGGTTCGGTTGCGGGACAACGGCTATCGGGTGACCAGGGTCAGCGATCTGCGCAGTGGTTCGCCAATGCGTTTCCACCAATCCGGCGGGTACCTGTCCATCCTCGGCATCGACGACTGGGATACTTACGACACCGTGTTCAAAGTGGAGACTGCGGGTCAGCAGTTCCTCTATGACGGGGTGAAGGCCTCGGCCTCATCCGCTCGCGAAGGTCATCCAGCGAGCAACCTTGTCGACGGAAGCTTCCAGAACTACTGGGACAGCAACGCCCAACTGCCCGTGTCGCTGACCCTGGACCTCGGCAAGCGCAAGACCGCAACATATCTGGCCGTGAACCAGCGCGAGTGGTCGCCGACCTACGCGCGGGAAACGTTCGGCCGCCCGGAGGATTCGGCTCGGATCAAGGACTATCGGGTCTATGTCAGCAACGACGGCCAACGATGGGGACAGCCGGTGCGCTCCGCCGCGATGAGAAGTGCACGGGGCGTGCAGTTCATCGACCTCGGCGAGCAGCAGACCCGCTTTATCAAGCTCGAAGTCCTGAACACCTGGGGTGGCCCGCAGGCGCCGCGGTTCCACCGGGAGTTGCAGATCGACGAAATCAAGGTGGGATACGGCTATCCGTGGTCCGTGTGGCCTCCGCTACCGCTGGAAGCCGAGTCGTGGCACAACGATCGCGACGGCGCTGCGAGGCTGAGCTGGTGCCGAGCCTGCTCCGGCTCCTTGCGGGTCACCGGGCTCGGTGGCGGCCCACGGAACTCGGTCACCTACCGGGATATCAGCGTGCCGCAGGCGGGTGACTACCGGCTTCAGGTCGACCACACGAGCGCCGCCGCGACTTCACTGTCTTTGAGTGTCAACAGCGCCGCGCCGATCGAGATTCCGGTCGGCGCCGACAACCCTGACGTACCAACGCCTAGCGCCGTCGCCGTGGCGCTTCGAGCCGGCGCCAACACGCTCACGCTCTTCAGTAGTGCGCCGCAAGGCCCCGGGTTGGACCGGATCGCGGTCGGCCCATTGCCGCCGGCGTCGTATGTTCCGAAGACGACCATGACGGTCGATCCGGTTGGCGTGCAATGGGTCGGCCCTGGGCAGCAGACCATCAGGGTGACGGCCAAGCTGCGCCTGGATGTGGACGACGCGATCGATCAGGTGCGGCTCACCCCGGTACTCGCCGAAGGATGGTCTTTGGCGGGAGCGATCCCCATTGCGGCTTCAATGCGGCTGGGGCAGACACTTGAGGGCTCGTGGACGCTCACCTCACCACCCGGCCAGGATGTCAGCTCAGCGTCCGTCCCCATCACTGCCTCATTCCAGGTGCTGGGCCGGCCCCATCAGGTCACCAGGCAGCTGCAAGTGCGGCTGCGCCCGCCGGATCGGGTTTTCATGCGGGAGGCGGAGGATTCGGCCAATCAGCTTGGCAGCTCAGGAGTTACCGGCTGCGGGCGGTGTTCCGGCGGTCAGAAGGTGCGAAACATCGGCGGCAGTGCGGACGCCCATGTGGTGTTCGGCAATGTCCTCGTGGACACAGCCGGTCCCTACACGCTGTACATCGACTTCACGGTCAACGGTGAGCGGTCGTTCTTCGTGAGTGTCAACGATGGTGCGCCAAGCGAAGTCCGGGTCAGCGGCGTCGGCAACAGCACTCCCTACACGACCTCTGTCCCGGTCAACCTGCGGGCGGGAGCCAACACGATCAGGATCTTCAACAATACGGAAGCTGCGCCCGATCTCGACCGTTTGTCACTCAGTCTTAGATCACTACACCTTCTCGATACGAAGTCTGGGTTTCATCGCTGATAGCGCTCGGCTAAGCAGGTTGCCGTGTTTCCAGATGCAGCGTGTATTCGATGACCGTGTCATTGGAGATCGGCGACCTTGGCGGCGGAGTGAGCGCAATGGCCTCGTGCCCATAGATCTCTCCGGCGATACTGACCAGAAGCAGATCGCGCCTGAGGCCCTGACTCGTGTCGCCGCTGTCGATGCTGAGCACATTGCACGTACGCCCGGCCCGGTCCTTGGTTATTCCCCGCCATAGCAGGCTCGGTATACCGGCCAGCACGATCAGAAACGCACGGCGCTGGGCCATATTGAGGTCATGTATCGCTGCGACATCCGCGATCGCGCGGAGCGTGGCCTTGGGGCCGTTGGCCGGCGGCTCATGGGTGTCCAATTGGGACTTGAGCCGATCCGGATTCGTGGACGGCACGTCGATCAGACTTGAGTACTGGCCGGGCCCATACCTGATGGGATCCATCTGTTTGCCCGGTGGGGACGGTTCCAGGTACTGGGCGATGCGTTGGCCTGATGGCTGCGCCGGCAGCGTCGTCAGCAGCTCGCGCCCTGAGCGGTCCGGATGCCACCAGATCTGGATATCCTGAGCTATGAGCTGGCTTGCCGGGTCGATCGTGTCCATGACCCAGCGTTGCAGATGAGCGTATGTCGTGGTGTTGCCGAGATTGGCGATGCTGGGCTCCGACTTAAGGGCGTCGGCAAGACTCGTGAGCCAGTCTGCAGCGGGCTTGCCAGGCTTGGTGAAATCAATGTCGAGCCGGCCTGGCGCGGCGATCGCGGCCGAGGGCCAAACCACATAGGCGGCGGCCGCAGCTCCCATGGTGGCTGCTGCGCCCACTATGACCCTCCGTCGGTTCATTCGTGGAGCAACCGCGGCTTTGCGGTCAACCTCGCTACGCATTTCAGCGGGTGTAAGCGTGAACGGCAGCAACTCCTTGCCCCGCAACGGGTCACCTGCCTCGAGCGCGCGCCGCAAGAGATCATCATCGATGTGGCTATGCCTGGTCATTGCCGCCCCCCTTCGGAGTTTCCACTCCACGCAGCAGTTGTCCCGCTTTCTTGCGTGCTCTCTCGAGCCGCTTACGGGCGGTTGACGGCCGAATCCCTAGGACTTCGGCAATCTCATTACTGTCTCGTTTGTCTACGTAGGAAAGTGTGAGGATTTCCCTCTCATCTATACTAAGTCTATCTAGTCGTCCTGCCAACTCGAGGTCGGGCGCATCCACGAAAGCATCGGCCGGTGCTGCCGCAGCGACATGGCCCAACACCTCATCGTCGTACGGCTCATATTCGCGCTTCTTGGCCGCCCGCCAGTGATTAAGCAGATGGAACTTGGCGACGGTGAGCAGCCATGCGAGCGGCGCATCGGGGACGCTCGCGCGCTTCTCCCACGCCGTCTTACAGGTCTCCTGCGCGAGATCGCGAGCAGTGTGAAGATCGCCACCGAGTCTGCGCACCAGCATCTTCGCGATCCTTTCTGCGTACTGTTCGCATAGCGAGTTGTGCCACGCTTCGTCGCGCACACTGGGGCTAGGCAACTGAGGGTCTCCTACGGCTTCACATCGCGCAGCGGGTGGTGATGGATTACCTACGCTGGGTGCTGCGTTCATTGATGACATGTCGCGGCCGTGAGGCAGTGTGACATCCGGGAATGACAATTCCTCACTGGCGTGTGCCACTTTCCGCGCCTGACCAATCGCCGTCAGCGATGACCTGCGCAAAGGCATCAGAGTTGTTATCAAACCCCGATGCTGCACAGCACTGTGGCAGCCCATTATCAAATCGGGTCCGGGTGACCGGGCGCACCCCCGGTCACGAGTTAGCCCCAGCCGTTAGCAGAAGCGGTAGACGTGATCGGCCATGTTGCGGTACGGGTACACGTCAGAAATGGTGCGCCTACTGGGACTGACGCTGAACAGGCCATAATCGCCACTGTGATCGGGCGGGCCGGTGTGGCTGATGAACACCACCGAACCGCCGTACTGGTTGTAGTGGACGGCTTCGGTCCGGTCGTGCCAGCCCCACCAGGCCAGGTCCTGCCAACCGCAGCTGGATAACTTCCCGCGCGGATAGCCAAAGTTGGTGTGCTCGTAGAAGCAGAACCACCCCGATGGGCAATCGGCAATACCGGTGATGCCCGGTTGGGTGCGGGCGAAGGTGATGACGAAGCCGCCGGCGGCGTAGCTGACCTCTGTGGCATTAATCTGTTTGCCGCCCGGGTAAGCGGCCAAGTGGGCATCGATTTGAGCCTGGATGCTTGGTGCGGGTGCGGCCTGTCCGGCCGTGCCTGGATTGGCCAGAACCATTGCGGCGGCTAGCAAAGCCCCCATCGTTGCGGTGCGAGATGGCATGGTGCGCCCTCCTTCGCGGGCGAGGGTGGCCCGCGGAACCCGTGCAAGGGCGGACCACCATGTCGTGTTCGGAATGACACAGACAGTAGGCGGATCGTCACGCTCGCAGCAGGTACCCGATGCAAAGACGACAGTGAATGAGTTGTCACAGTTCATATTCAGGCTATTCACTTCATCGATCCCCGCTGGCCGGATTCAAGGTCGAAAGAGTGACCGATGAGTAGCTCAGATTCGTGATCTGGCGATGTCACACCACACCCTCGTCCTCGACATTGGACAGGTGAGGCACAAGTTACGCATTACGGACGGCTACCGAAGAGGCACGGTAGGTAAAGGCAAGGAGAACAGAGCTATGGCCGAATATGACCAGCAAGGCCCTCCCACTGAGGAGATCATCGATCTGCAGCGGGCGTTTGCGCGGATTCCCAAGGCGGACCGGCGGTTGCTATGGCACGCCTATGTGGACGGCGAGAAGTGCAAGGAGATAGCCGCGGGTCTTGGCGTGGCACCGGATGCGGCCAGGCGCCGTGTTTCGCGGGCGGCCCAGCGCTTGCGCGAAGCGCTGGGCCCTGGATACGGAAAGGACTCGCGTTGAGCCGTAACCGGACCAGATTAGGCGCCGCGCGCCTGATAGCCGGTGTGATCGCGGTAGTGGCCGCCGGAGCGCTGGCCGCCATTCCAGTGTCGCAAACCGTTGACGCACAAGCAGATATGGCCTTATCACAGGCCGGCTTACCCACTGACATGTTTCCCTGGCAGGGGATTGCGGCACGCGATACCCTGCGCCGGATCATTGGCGGGCTCGCCAGAACTACACCGGCCCACGGCACCTATACCTATATACATCTGCACCGCTGGCCCGCCGATCCGGCACTCGGTGCACTACCAAGCGCCGTCGAGGAGATCAAGGCATGGCGCGCAGCGGACGGATCGGGCTCGCGCTCCAGCACGATCGTTGGCCAACCCGGCACCCGATACGAGTCCGGCGGTTTGCCCATGACGACAGGTAACCCGGCAACGATGCCCGAAGTCCTTGCCGGACAACTCGACCACTACAGCAGACAGCTGCGGCTGCGCATGCCCGAAACGGTAGGGATCATGAATGAGCAGATGTGCCTGACCAGCGAACAGAGAACTGCAACGCTTCAAGTCCTCGCCGACACCGGTGGACTGCTCTACCTCGGCCGCGTCAAAGACCGCAGCGGCCGCGACGGTGTCGCTTTCGCCATGACCGGCCAGGACAACCAGGGTGCCGACGTTCGCGACATCTTGATCTTCGACGAGTCCAGCGGCGAACTGTTCAGCTACGAGCAGCAGGCCGCCGTCCTTTCCGCCCGCACCCAGACGAGACCCGCAGCGGTGCTGTCCTATGTGCTCTACCTGGAATGCGGCCACACCGACTACCAGGGGCAAACCCCATGAAGGCACAAGAGTGTGGGGCTCGCCGGGCCAACGGCGAACCCCACGAAGCCCAAGGCCATCGCAACCAAGAGAGAGCATCAAGGGCTTACCTGACCAGCACGCTGGCCGCCCCCAGTGAATCGTTGATTACACCGATTCGGCAAGAGGCAGCAAAGGGTTGCCATCAAAATCACGGCCTGCCAGGACAGAAACACTGTTACCAACACCCCTTCGTGGCCGGATCCGTCCGGCCTGACCTGCGCCATCGCGCAAACCTTGGGTTCAGCGGCGTAAAAGGTGCCGCTGAACAACACCCATGTAAGTCGGCTTCGGAATCAAAAGCAGCCAACCCATGGTGTTCACTCCACATTGGTGACGGCTTGGCCGCCACCAAGGCCCGATGCCTTTCCGGCGCTGCCACGGTGGCCAAACCGCGGCAGCACGGCTCCACTCGGATGGCATCGCATTCGCAACCACTGCAGGACGTCTGGCGTCACAGCACCCCCAGGTGACGCCGGACGGCAAACGCCGCAGTCCAATTTGGAAGAGAGACTCAAGTCTCCTAAGTGGAAGTGATACAGGTATCCCCGATGCCTAAAGGATTTTACGAAAGGCCGGCGTCGCCGATCGGGACGAAACTCCCCGCGGTCATCGCCTTCGCAGGAGTTCTGCTGCTGATGGCGTTTTCCGCCATCTGCCTACGGGCCGGCAACCCCACCCTTGCCACCGCCGCAGGTACGGCGGCGATCGGGTTGACCGGGTGGGCGGTCCAGTACCTCGTCAGAGCGGCAGTGCCGGAGAGCCGCGACGACGATGGTCTTCCCCCGGCAGCGGACAGGTCTGCTCCAGCGGAGGTGGACCAGTGATTCGCCGTGGCCGCAAGGAGAAGGAACTCGTCTGCGCCGGCGGCCCAGTCGCCGGTTTCGCAGGCGCGCTAAGGGAGGCCCGCCGCAAGGCGGGTTCTCCCACCTATCGGCAGATGGCCCAGAGCGCTCACTACTCGGGCCCAGCGCTATCCCAGGCGGCCAACGGAGCCAAGCTGCCCACCTGGCCCGTGACCGCCGCCTACCTCAAAGCCTGTGGTGTCACCGAACTCGCCCCGTGGGAGAACGACTGGAAGATCGCTCGCCTCGAAACAAAACTGGTTCGCGCCAGGAACGGCAGCCCGGCGACCACAGTGTCCAAACCAGACGTTGCCCCAACGCCACGTGAGCAGATTCTGGACATGCTCAACCGGCTCGGTCACGCGAAAGGGCTCTCGCTGCGGGCAATCGGCTCGCAAACCAAGATCTGCCAAGCGGCGCTGGTGGCCAAAGGTGGCCCCGCGCAAACGCTGTCCAGCGCGACGATCCACGAAGTCCTCACCGGACAGCGATCCCTCACCGAGGACTTCATCACGGTCTACCTCAATGCGATCGGCGCCACAGCGGAGGAGCAGGGCAGCCTTGGCGAAGCCATCGGCCGGCTCGAATACAAACTTCACCGCAGCGACAGCCTTCCTCAACCTGTCCTAGTTGCTCGCTGCACCGCGCCCGCGCTGGTGCCTATGCCACGAGCAATCGGCCGGGCAGCCGTCCCCCAGCAGGGTTCGACGATCACCGCAGCTGTCCTTGACAGCCCGATCGCGGATTCCTTCATTGCCGAACCGATAGCAGCACAGCCCGTGCGTTGGCGCATCACCGATCCGCGGGTGCGCCGCCACCGCAGCGTTGACGGCTTTCACGTCCAGTCCAAAGCGGTGTTGCGGGCGGGAACAGTCACCGGAGCAACCATCTTTGGCGGCCTAGCTTGCTGGATCATCGCGCTTGCCATGGCGACCATCCGGCACACTCCTGTTGCCGCCGCTACGGAATTCGGCTCAACCGTGTTGATCACGAGCGGCGCGATAATGCTCGCCGTCGTCCTCCTGTTGTTCCACACGGTGTTTCAGGATCCGGAAGACTCACCGCCGGTGCGACAACGGCGCCGGGCTCCGCTGCGCCAATGGTTCTACAAAGGACGGCATCAGGCCAGCCTTCCAGTGATGCATCGGCGTAGGGTCCGAATCGAACCTGGACCCGAAGAAGAGTCGTCTCTAAATGGGAGGATCGTTGTCGAGCCTCGTGCTTCAACTGCCGGCGTTCATTGGCGTGATCATTGGTGCGCTCGGTTCCTACCTCGTCGTCGCGGCCACCGACCGGGCTCGTTGGCGACGAGAAAGGAGCGCACGCTGGGATACACATAGAATGCAGACCTACGCCGCGTACGGCCATGCCGTAAAAACCGTGACCTTGCTCGCCACCCGAGTTGCCGCTCAACGCGGGCTCGGCGAAAACGTCGAGACCCTCCCCATCGAGCAAGGCCTTTCTCAGCTGGCCGAGGCGAACTCCACCCGCGGCACAGTATGGGAGCAGGCGCTACTGCTGGGCGACGTCGACACCATCACCGCGGCACGCCTTTGGCACGAATCCGCTTGGCATCTAGAGCGGTTCGCCCGTGGTCTCGAAACCGGAGCCGACGCATGGGCAAGCGCCATGAAGGAGGCCAACGACGCACGCGCCATGTTCTACGCAGCAGCCCGTGGGGACCTGGGCGTACCCGGCACTCCCCCTGCAACGACGTGGCCGTGGGGTAAACATCCCTTGCCAGGCCCAGTGATACCACCGCACAACACCCAAGCTTGCGTCAGCTCGGCAATTTCCGTCGTGAGCCACGGGAGGATAGCCATCACCGGAGTGCGCGAGCTGACACGCCGTAGCGACTAGAGTCATGCACACCGCTGCAGGCAGGAGGACCGCATGCGTTTCATACGCGTTATGGCCAACCTTCGAGTGGCTGACGTTGAGGCAGCGAAGAGCTTCTACACCGACTACCTCGGGCTGAGTACCGAGGAGTTCAACATGGGATGGGTCGCGCGCTACACCTCTCCCGATACCGGGGCGAGCGTCCAGCTTGTGACGCGTGACGCAGCCGCACCTGAAGACTCGGTCGTTTCCGTCCACACGGATGACGTCGAAGGTGCCTATGAGGAAGCCGAGCGACTCGGCTACGAGATCGTGTATCCGCTGACTACGGAGCCATGGGGTGTGCGCCGGTTCTTCGTCCGGGCACCAGACGGCAACGTAATCAACATCGTGAACCATCGGGAATGAAACGGTGACGCGTCACCACGGCGACGTGACCATCAAACAGTTCCCGTCCGGAAAAGCGGTGGAACTTCAAGACTCATCCGCGAGCCCACTACTGGGAACCCTCATCCCACCCGAATACAGCGGCCGCAACTACCTGTCCGCGTCAGTACGCAGGCGCAAGCGCGGATTCTCCACTGCCACACTCGAGCGCGCCACAGCGGATATCTAACGACCAGATTGCTACCTAATCGGGGACACCCAGGTCACCGCATCGGCATCGATACGCGAACTGCGGAACCTACCCCGGCCGGCGCAAGGTCAAAGATTGGAAGCAGATATCGTCCTGCTCGATCACATGGAAGTCGAGGATGTCAAAGTCCCGCAGGGCGAACTGCTGAATCTGCTCGTCGGTACGCCACGAAAAGAACCGGGGCGGGTCGTAAGAATCCTGTTCGGCAATACCCTCGCTACCGCCGCCGCCATACACCCCAAGGAAGAACAGCCCACCGGGTGCGAGCACGGTCGCAATACCTCGCAGCACGGAGGGAAGGTCGGCATTGGGCACATGCAGCAAACAGTTCAGCGCGTAGGCCGCATCAAACGAGCCTGGCGCGAAGTCCAAACTGAGGGAATCCATCACATGGGCCTCGATGCCTTTGGCGCGGCAGCGTTGCACCATGGCCGGTGATAAGTCGACAGCCACCACATCAAGCCCGTGATCCATGAAATAGGCGCTGTCTTGTCCAGTGCCTGCACCGATCTCCAGCAGCCGACCGCACCCAGCTACCTGGAGCTGTTTGAGGAAAGCCTCCCGCTCCGCCACCTTCCAGAACGTCTTTTCCAAGACATCCCGATCGGCAGCGTCTCTGTCGTACGCGACACGCAGATCGCTCAGCACGTCCTGATATCTGATGATCGGCACGTGGGTACCCTACCTACCCAGCCCCATGCGGCGAAGCCATCTAGGCTCGGCCGCATGAACTGGGCGGAGTCCTACCACGGCAAATTGCGCGCGCTGGCCGGCGACGATGAAGTTCTGATCATGATCGGCGGCCGCTGCCTGCTGCGCGACGACCAGGGCCGCATCCTGCTGATCAGACGCAGCGACAACGGACTCTGGGCGGTGCCAGCCGGCGGCATCGAGCTGGGCGAGTCAATTCGGCAGTGCGCCATCCGCGAGGTCTACGAGGAGACCGGCCTGACGCCGACCAAGCTGACGCCGATCGCGATCCTGAGCGGCGCCGACTCCACGGAAACCAACCAGTGGGGCCACACCTATCAGTTCCACATCACCGTCTTCCTCGCCACGGCATGGACAGGCGACCTCGTGACGCAGACCGACGAGACCACCGATGCCGGCTGGTTCCACCCCGAACAGCTGCCCGCCCCACACACGGCCATCGTGGACATGTCGGTACAACTGCTGGAGCAGTACGACCGCACCGGCGAGTTCGTGGCAGCGTGAAGCCAAGTCTCCATTACCGACCCTCAGAGCCAAGGGATTGCTACGCAACCGTGGACGGCCTCGCCCCATTGGATTGACCGCCAAACGCGGACGCCCTGATCACAGTGCTGGCATTGATACGCGAACGGCGGAACTACAGCACCCGCTATCAAGATCCTGGAAGGCCTCAGCGCGCTTACAGAGGCGCTACCCAGTAAGGGGAAACGTCCATCCAGCCGTTGGCCCGCGCGCCGTTGAGCCGGCCGCCGCTGTAGGTGGCAAGCGTGTACCAGGAATCCACATAGTCCGGATCGTCTGTCCACCATGAGGCCGGGATCGCTGACAGGATCGCACTTACCAAAGGCGCGTATGCGCCACCATCAACGACGGTCAGCAGAGCGTTCGCGATCGCGATCGCCAGCTGTTGGTAGTTGGTGTCCCCGTCGTCCTCCATCATCACCACGTCGGCGAGGTTGTACTTGTAGGCCGAGAAGTGGACGAGAAGCTGGTTCGGATAGTAGGTGGTGCCGTCGTGGTCGAGGTAAGGCATCTGCACCACGTTGACGGCCGGATGGCCGTCCAGCCCGAAGCCGCCCACGATGCTGTAGACCTCGGCCCCGCCCTTGAACCACGGTTCCTCGTCGTCACTCAACCGGACCGCGTTAACCTTTGTGGCCCAATAGCCACCGGCCATGGGAGCAATCGCCCGGGTACCCAACTTCTGCTCGATGACCGACATCCCCAACGGCATCGCCTTGGCCACATCCACCTCGACGAGGTAGACCGGCCGTTGCGGAACCTTTGCCGCATCAAGCAAAACGGCCTTGCCCGCCGAGTCGTAGCCAACGATGGCCTCAGCGGTGTCGTCGGTCGGTGTCGCGGCAACGAGGGGTTTCGCGCCCAGGGCGAGCGCCTTGCGCATGGCCGGGTCGGCCAAGCGGATCCTCAGCACCGAACCACCGTTGGCCGGCAATCCTTTGGCCGCAAGCACATCCTTGTTAGCGGAGTTGACAGCAGTCGCCAGCCGAGGGCTCTGCTCAGTCAGCGAAGCATGCGGGTTTCCGTGGACGGCGATCAGCCGGGCGAGCCGGTCGGTGATCGCGAAGACTCCGAGTTGGGGCTCCTCGGCCGGACGGGCCTGAGCCGGAGTGGCCGCGGCGCAGGCAAGCACCGCTGCGATCAGGAGGACTTTGACGGGAACGAAGCGTGACATGTGGACCTCCTTTGTCACATTGATTACTAGATTTCTACATGTCGATGTGCAGCTCGTCAAGTAGCGTGCTGAAGGTGACTCAGCAATGGCGATGGCCGACCCTCACCGAGCTCAGACGGCGCACCAGCGTGAAATGGCGCTTCTACGAGCCGGATGTGTTGCCGCTGTGGGTGGCCGAGATGGATGTCATGCTCGCCGAGCCGGTGGCGAAGGCGCTGACCGACGCGATAGCGCTTGGCGACACGGGTTATCCGGCCGGAACCGGTTATGCCGAGGCGTTTGACGACTTTGCCCGCAAACGCTGGGGCTGGGACGGGATAGCTCTCGAGCGCTCGATGGTCGTCCCGGATGTGATGCTCGGCATCGTCGAGGTTCTGAAGATCGTGACCAGGCCCGGCGATGGGGTGGTGGTCAACAACCCCGTGTACCCGCCGTTCTTCGCGTTCACCGAGCACATGAGCCGCCGGATTATCGAGGCACCCCTGGGCGCGGACCACCGCCTCGACCTCGATGCGCTGGAGGCCGCGTTCCAACAAGCGACGGCTTACCTACTGTGCAGCCCGCACAACCCGACCGGGACAGTCCATACGGCCGACGAGCTTGCCGCGGTCGCCGCGCTGGCGAACGAATACCGGGTACAAGTCATAGCCGACGAAATCCATGCACCCCTTGTATTGCCGGGCGCTACGCATGTGCCGTTTCTAAGCCTGCCCGCGGCTGCGGGCGCGGTCTCGTTCATGTCCGCCTCGAAGGCGTGGAACCTGGCCGGCGCCAAGGCGGCGCTCGCCGTCGCCGGGCCTGCGGCCATGGACGTGATGGCCCAGATCCCGGAGGAGGTCAGCCACGGCCCGAGCCATCTCGGCGCGATTGCCCACACCGCCGCACTGCGGGATGGCGGCGAATGGCTCGACTCGCTGCTTCGCGAGCTTGACCACAACCGGCGGCTGTTGGGCGATCTGCTCGCCGATCGGTTGCCCGCCATCAAATCCCGGCCGCCTCAGGCCACCTATCTAGCATGGCTTGATTGCCGGGCGCTTGGGTTGAGCGAACACACCGGCCCCGCCGCCGTGTTCCTCGAGCGCGGCCGACTCGCACTTAACGCCGGACAGGCCTTCGGCACAGGCGGCGCAGGGCATGTCAGGTTGAACTACGCCACCTCGCCGGAAATCATCGCGGAAGCGGTGCAGCGTATGGAGAACTCACTGATCTAAGTCCGGAGAGCCTCACTCCTTGACCGCCCCGGCCAGGCCGCGAACGAAGTAGTTCTGGAACGCGAGGAAGATGATGAGCATCGGGACGAAGGAGAAGACCATCCCGGCCGAAAGCCCGGTCCAGTCCAGGGCGTTCTCGCCCTGGAACGACTTCATGCCCACCGCCAGGTTCTGCAACTCCGGCTGCGAGAGCGTGAACACGAACGGGATGTTGAACTCGTTCCAGCCGGTGATGAAGTTGAAGATGACGACCACCGCGATGACCGGCTTGGCCAAGGGCAGCATCACCCGGAAGGTGCGGAAGAAGCCGGCTCCGTCGATTTTCGCCGCCTCAAACAGATCCCGCGGCAGCGCCTCGAAGAAGCCGGTGAACAGCAACACATAAAGCGCACCCGCACCACCTGACATGGCAAGGATGACCCCCGCCCGGGTGTTGAGCAGGCCCAGCGAATTCACCAGCTCGAATTGGGGAATGATGATGGAGGCCACCGGCACGAAAAGTGTTGCCAGCACCAGCTTGTAGAGCAGATCCCGGCCCGGGAACTGGTACCGGGCGAGCACATACCCGCACAGCGCACCCTTGACCAGCTCCACGATGGTGGAGGCGCCCGCGTAGATGACGGTGTTCATGAAGTAAGTGGAGACTCCGGCTTCCTTCCACGCTCGCGGGAAGTTCTCCGTTATCCACTCGACCGGCCAGAGCGAGGCACCGGCGGTGAAGGCGTCCCGCTGGTCCTTGAATGCGGTGAAGATGACCCAGAGGAACGGATAGACCCAGACGAGTCCCACCACGAGCAGCACCGGGATGGCGACAAAGTTCTTCTTGCTGAAGGTCATGCCGAGTACTCCCGTCGCAGCCGGTTGGCTCGCCGCGCGATGGTGCCCTGCATGCCCACGAAGACGGCCGCGAGGATGGCGAACAGGAGGGCGGCGGCGGAGGCGTAGCCGTAGCGCAGACCGGCCGGATTGTTGAACGCCTCATGATAGATGAAGTAGGACACCACATATGTCGAGTTACCCGGCCCGCCGTCGGTGAGGGTCACCACGAGCCCGAAGACGTGCATCGCATTGACGAGTGCCAGCAGGGTGATGACGATGGCGACGGGTTTGATGACCGGCAGAGTGATCCGGGTCAGCTTCTGCCACTCCGTCGCCCCGTCCAGCGAGGCGGCCTCATAGAGCTCCTCGGGCACGTTCTGCAGCGCCGCCATCCAGTAGATCATGTACTGGCCGAAGATCTGCCAGACGCTGACCAGGATCAGGGCGAGCATCGCGGTCCACTGATTGGCGAAGACGTCGTAGGGCTCGTCGGTGATGCCCAGGTCCTGCAGGATCGTTGGGAGAGCACCGTTGCTCGGGTTGAGCAGGAAGGTGAAAACGATGCCGGCCAGTGCCACCGGGATGATGATCGGTACAAAGAAGACGGTCCTGAAAAGCCGCTTTCCCTTGAGCCACTTGCGCGTGAGCACAATGGCCGCTAGCAGGGCCAGGGGCAGCTTGATGACGGTGTTGCCCAGTGCGAAGAGCAGGGTGTTGCCGACCGACTTCCAGAACAGCGGATCACGCGCGATCGTGCTGTAGTTCTCGCCGCCGACGAAGTCCGAGGGTGGGCCGAAGCCGTTCCAGTCGAACAACGAATAGTAGATGGTGGCGACCAACGGCCACAGCGTGAAACCCAGATACAGCACCAGGAACGGGGCCAGGAAGGCGGCAATCCACCACCCTGCCTGGCCCCGCACCTGCTCACGGGCAGGTGCACTCATTTGGTGGAGCTCGTGAAGTCCGACGACGGGTTCCAGTCGGGGAACGTGTAGCAGTCGAGGGAGACTTTCAGCCCGGCGGCCTTCTCCTTCGCCAGCTCGTCCTCGAGCTTCTGCTGCCGTTCAGCCACAATCGAAGCCGCGGCTGTGGTCAGATCCTTGTTGTTGTTGAGCGCATCGACGAGGGTGTCCCACTCACCGTTGGGCCGGATCTTCAGCGCCTCCACGAAGGCCTTGGACTTCGCGATGTCCGGGCACTTGAGCACGGCCACCGGAGTCTGTGCGCGCCAAGGCTTTCCAGCCGTGGCGACCTCCACCATGCGCTTGACCGAGGCGTTGTCGCTCTTGGCCGGGTCGGCGAAGGCGAGGGTGCCGAAGCCGTCCTTGTGGTATTCCTTGGCGAAGAAACCGTCCGGCTTGGTCATCCAGTTGATGAACTCCCACGCCGCCTTCTGCTGCGCCGATTTCGCGGCCACCCAATACTTGTTGCCATCATGGCTGCGTGGCATGGCAGCTTTGGGGCCGGTGTCCGGCAGCGGCCTGGCGTGCGTGATGAACTCGCCCGCCTTCATCTTGTAGTCCTTCTCGAACGAGCTCGGCATCCATGAGCCGTCGAGATAGATGGCTGCCTGCCCCGCGGCGAACTGCTGACGCGAGAACTCCTTGGCGTTGTTGCCCGGTGCGATCAGCTTGGCGTTGTTGAGGTCCTGGATGAACTTGAGCGTCTGTGCCGACTCGGGGCTGTTCAACGCGAACTTGCCGGTGCGATAGTCGAAGAACTGCTCCATGTTGATCTGACCGCCTACCAGCCCGTACCAGATCCGCTGGAAGTCGGTCCCCTTGTGCGGTGACGCAAGGCAATACACCTTCGGCGTCTTGGCCTTGATCTGTTCGCACGCACTCTTCAGCTCGGACCACGTCTTGGGCGCCTGGGCGGCGTCCAGGCCGGCGTCGGCAAAAGCCTTGGTGTTGAGGAACATGTAGCCCGGGCCCCAGACCACGTTGTCGGAGAACGGGAAGCCGTAGACCTTGCCGTCCTTGACGTTGATGCCCTCGGCGAACAGCTCCTTGGACCAGCGCGCGGTGAATTCGGCGGGCACCTTGCCCGCGTCGCCGAGCGGTGCGAGCCAGCCCTGGTCGAGCAGCGTCGTCATGGTCAGCGGAGCACTGTCGCTCCAGAAGAAGATGTCCGGCGCGTCCCCGCTTTGGAAGGCCAACGGCAGCGCCTTCTTGTAATCGGCCTGCGCGATCTCGCGCCATTCGACCTTGATATTTGGGTTCTCCTTGGTGTACTGCGCGGCGACACGCTTGTGGAACTCGCTCTGCTCTTGGGACCAGTCCCAGATGTTGAGGGTCACTTGTTCCTTGCCGGTGTTGGTCTCACCGCTGCACGCGGCAGTGAGTCCAATCGCGACTAGCGCAGCGAGCAGGGCGGCGGGTGCCCTCGCTGTCATGTTGTCACTCCTTCTTGGGCGCGGTAAGGAGCCTCACGCTAGCTAGAGCGTGTCCACAATGGCAATAGGTAAACAGATAGAAATCTGGCGTCTACATATATGGATAGTTCATCTACATACATGGACGCCATGCCAAATTATAGACGTCTATTGACGGGCTGGAAACAAGCCAGCAAACTGGCCGACCAAAAGGTGAACATCACCCGACTCCACGCGCCCGGAGGCATCTGATGTACCGAAGATCCGTTCCCTTGCTGGTGGCTGCCCTGGCAACGGTGCTTGCCGCCGGTGTCATAGCCGCCCTGCCGAGCCACAGCGCTCCACTGACCACATTGGACCTTTCCGCGGCCAATCGGCGAGCGCCCATCGCCGGCCTCTACGACTGGTCCAAAGCCGGGTACCGAGCCGGCGCCGACCTGCCCGGACCGGCCCAGCTCAACCCGAGTGCCTCCTGCCGGATCACGCCCGCGATCACCCCGAACGACGGCTTAGACGACTCGGCCGGGTTGCAAGCGGCGATCGATCAGATCAAGGCCAATTGTTCGCCGAGCGCCGGCTTCACGAAGCTTTCGCTCATCACACTCCCCGCCGGAACCATCAACGTCTCCCGCCAGATCGCGGTCGACGCCGACTACCTGTTGATCAAAGGTGCCGGCACGAGCACGCGCATCGTCTTCCGGCCGGACGCCAACACCCGCTACGACACGTTGACCCCGGACGGGTCGGACTGGGACGAGGATGCGATGACCTCCGGATCAGCCAAGGGCGGCTGGATCTGGCCCGGCCGGGGGCTCTTCCGGGTGCAGTCGCGCGGCGTGCACACCAGCTACGCAAGCGAATACGCGGCGGCTCCGGCCAACCGCAAGGATCTGTTCGAGGGCACCGTGAACGTGCACTGGAAGGCCGGGCTTGCGTTGCGCGGCAAGGCCGGCGACACCGCTTACGCCGCGCGGGCCGGGGACACCGTGGTCCATCTGGCCACCAGCGGCACACTGGCCAACTTCGCGGTCGGCGGATTGGTGAACATCCGCGCGGCGAACAGCATGAACTTCTACGCGCAGCAGCAGGCTCTGCCGACCTCGCATCCGCTGCTGAATCAGCACATGCGCCAGCAGATCTTCACCATCACCGCGCTCGACTCCACCAACCGCACGGTGACCGTGGACAAGCCGCTTGAGTATGACGTCCCGGTCAATTCCACATCGGACGGTTCGGCTCCCATCGACGGGACCGTCTACCTGTCGAAGGCCTCGCCGCTCGTGGATCCGGTACTGGGAGTGGGATTCGAGGACCTCACGATCACCCAGGACATGCCCGGCCTGAACCCGGCCAACGCGGTGCACAACTACGGCAACATGTCTCCCGCTGACGAGATGCACGGCATCGTCTTCAAGTGGGCGGCCAACTCCTGGGTCCGTGGCATCCGGGCCGAGATGACCGGCTCGCATCCGATCGTCACCGAAGAGGCCTACCGCCTGCAGATCGTCGGCAACCAGCTCGATGGTTCGTGGAACAAGGGCAAGGGCGGCAACGGATACTTCCGCGGCTCACGCGTGTGGGACTCGCTCTACGCGGGCAACACCTCACGAAACCTGCGGCACTTCACGTTCCAATGGTCGGCGAGCGGAAACGTGGTCATCGGCAACGACTTCGACTCCGACCTCAACCTGCATGGCGGATGGGAGCGGAACAACCTCTTCGAGCTCAACACCGTGACCGTGCCCTATGACCACCGATCAGGCAGCTGCACGGCCAACTGCGGTGAAGAGGGCGGTGGCGGACCGGATGCTTCCACCTGGTACCCGATCTGGTGGGGTGCCGGGCAGAAGGCGGTCAAATGGTCAGGCTCGAGCGGCCCGCGCAATGTCTTCTACCGCAACACCATGACGAAGCAGGCCACCTCCGGCGGACCGTATACGAGCTACTATTCGGCGACCGGCACGGTCTACCAATTCGGATGGTCGGGCACGGCGTTCAAACACCTTTCCATAGCGAGCACTCCGATCACCGACTGGGCATCCAATGAGACCCGTGACTACACGTCGGGTCAGGGCGTGCATACGGTGGCGCAGACCGTCCCGTCCATCTTTCTCAAGAGCGTGACCGGGACACCGACGTCACCGCCGCCCACCAGCAGCAGTCCGAGCCCCAGCCCGAGCCCAAGCACAAGCCCGAGTGTGAGTCCCACCGGATCGGGCTGCCTGAGTGCGAGGTACGTCCAGACCGGCGTCTGGAGCAACGGCTACGGAGCCGACGTGTTCATCAAGAACAACTGCTCGGTCAAGACTCTCACGTGGACCGTCGAGTTCGATCTGCCAACCGGGACAAGCGTTTCCAGCCACTGGTCGGCCACCAAGACGCAGACCGGCCAGCACTACCGGTTCGTCAACGTCTCGTTCAACGGCGACATCAACCCGGGTCAGGAGGAGGACTTCGGCTTTAACGCGGCCGGCCTTGGTACTCCGATAAATCTGGTGGTGAGGCCCGCCTAGGGCTTGGTTCCCTCCGGTGTGCCATCAGATGTCATCGCGCCGCCGTCGGGACGGTCCGTGAGGTACACATGCTGATGGCCGTTGCCGGCGTCGACGTTAAGCTGATCGAGCTGGGTCGCCGCGACCGACCACGTGGTCACGGCCAGCGTTCGCTGGCGTGCCGCCACGTCCAGCAGCGCCTGTTGTTGCCCGGGCGCCATTGTGCGAGCCAACGCGTAGGCGTCCACTGCCACCGAAAGCATGTCGACCGCGCCGCGGAAGGCGCCTCGCGCGACGTTGGTGGCAGTGGCACCGGAAACCGTCACCGCGTAACGCTGGGTTTCCTGGCGCACAATCTGCTGCCAGCCTGCCAACTGCGCATCGGTGGCGGGCTGCGTGGCGGCCAACCCTGAAACCACCGCTGTCAACAGCTGTTTGGTATTGCGGGCCATCGTGGTCAACTCGCCGATCTGCGCCACATCGCGCTGAGCCTCAGCCTGCCGGATGCTCGCCACTGATGCTTCAGAGCTGCTCGGCCCGGCAATCTCCAGGCCCACTCCGATCCCGATGACCATTGCCACCACCAGACCGGAAAACAACCGCAACAACTGCCACCGATCAAGTCCTCGCGTGACAACGCGGGCCACTGGACGCGAAGGCCTACCCGTTTTTCGTGACATGACGCCTCCCGACTCAGGCAGCGCCGATCTGCCACAAACACTGCCAGAGACGATAAGCCATTCGTCCCACCCGGTCCATACTCACCAGCCATTGCCAAACCTTCCTTGAGGTTGCCAATGACGTCGTGTTGCTGAAACGTTACCCGAGTCTCACGTTCACGCTATTGCGCAGAAGCGTCGAGATCAGGGTTAATCGATTCTGATCGTCCGGGCCGGCCATTCGGCGAGCCGGTCCGGGGCCCGTGACTGTCCACGACAGACGAGGGAGACCTTGTGTCTGAAAATCGCCGACGCCGCGTTCTGCGCGGTGCCAGAAAGCTTAATATCAAAAGCTTTCTGACTATTCTCACCATGCTCGCTGCGATTCTGGTCGCAGCTCCGGCCGCCACCGCGGTGGTTCCCGCGGCCGACCCCCGAGCCCAGGCCTACTCCGTGCTGGTCTTCTCCAAAACCGCAGGGTTCAGGCACGATTCCATTCCCGACGGGATAGCCGCGATCCAGCAGCTCGGCACGGCCAACGGGTTCACCGTGGTGGCTACCGAGGACGCGGCCAACTTCAACGACGCGAACCTCGCCCAATTCGCCGCGGTCATCTGGCTTTCCACCACCGGAGACGTGCTCGACGCCACGCAGCAGGCGGCTTTCGAGCGCTATATCCGGGCCGGCGGCGGCTACGTGGGAATTCACGCCGCCTCCGACACCGAGTATGACTGGGCCTGGTATGGGCAGCTGGTGGGCGCGTATTTCGCCGCGCACCCGGCCAACCAGCAGGCCACGATCAAGGTTGAGGACCCGGCCCACCCGTCGACGGCGAATCTGCCGGCGCAGTGGTCACGGTTCGATGAGTGGTACAACTTCCGGGCCAACCCGCGCGGCCAGGTGCACGTGCTGGCGAGCCTGGATGAGACCAGCTATGCGCCGGGCACGGGCGCGATGGGCGCCGATCACCCGACGGCGTGGTGCCACGACTTCGACGGTGGCCGGGCCTGGTACACCGGAATCGGGCATACCCGTGAATCCTATGCGGAGCCCCAATTCCTGGCCCACATCCTGGGCGGCATCCAGACCTCGTCCGGGGCGGTCGACGCCGACTGCACGGCTTCGCAGACGGCAAGCTTCGAGAAGGTCACGCTGGACAGCAACACCAACAACCCGATGGAGCTCGACATTGCTCCGGACGGCCGGGTGTTTTATGTCGAACGCGACGGCCGGGTGCAGATCGTCAAGCCGGACACCGGTCAGACCGTCACGGCAGCTGACCTCAACGTCACCACTGGGAATGAGGACGGCCTGCTCGGGATCAGGCTCGACCCGAATTTCGCGAGCAACGGCTGGGTGTACCTGTACTACTCCCCCAACGGTGGCGCGCCGCGCAATCTGTTGTCGCGCTTCACAGTTACCGGCGACACCATCAACCTGGCCGGTGAAAGCCTGGTGCTGCAAGTGGACACGCAGCGCAACACCTGCTGTCACGCGGGTGGCAGCATGGTATTCGACAGCGCCGGAAACCTTTTCCTCTCCACAGGCGACAACACGAACCCGTTTGAATCCAGCGGCTTCGCGCCCCTGGACGAGCGGGCAGGCCGCCAGGATTATGACGCGCAGCGCACCTCGGCCAACACCAACGATCTGCGCGGCAAGGTGCTGCGGATCGACCCTTCGGATGGCGGCGGATATACCGTCCCGGCGGGCAATCTCTTCGCGCAGGGCACCGCGATGACACGGCCTGAGATCTATGCGATGGGCTTCCGCAACCCGTTCCGCATCGGTATCGACAAGCAGACCAACACTTTGCTGGTGGCCGATTATGGACCCGACGCTCAGGCTGCGGACCCGAACAGGGGTCCGGAGGGCACGGTGGAGTGGAACATCGTGACGCCCGGCAACTATGGCTGGCCCTACTGCCATGGTGGCAATTACGCCTTCAACGATTACCAGTTCCCGTCAGGGCCTAGCGGGGCGAAGTTTGACTGTGCCGCGCCGGTGAACAACTCCCCCAACAACACCGGCCTCACCAACCTGCCGCCCGCGATCGCTGCGACTGTGGACTACGACTACAGCGGCAACCCGCGTTTCCCCGAAATCGGGGGCGGTGGCGCGCCCATGGGCGGACCGGTCTACCGCTACAACGCAGCGTCCACATCGGACAGAAAGTGGCCCGCCTATTTCGACGGCAAGGCGATGTTCGGTGAGTGGAACCAGAACAAGATGTACACGATGCAGGTCAGCAACGATGTCAGGTCGTTGGTGGACATCAACAACCTGTTGAGCGGCATGACTTTCATCCGCCCGATGGACTTTGAGTTCGGGCCCGATGGGGCGCTCTACATCATCGAGTGGGGCAGCGGATTCGGTGGCAACAACGACGATTCCGGGGTGTACCGGATCGACTACATCGCAGGCGAAAGAGCACCCATAGCGGTGGCAACGGCCAACCCGGTCTCCGGCCCGGCTCCGTTGACCGTGGCCTTCTCCAGTGAGGGTTCACGCGACCCGGATGGCCAGGCGATCACCTTCTCCTGGGCGTTCGGCGACGGGCAGACCTCGACCGAGGCCAACCCGACTCACA
>DPJL01000092.1 GCA_003543035.1 Micromonosporaceae bacterium
GCAGTGGCTCAGGTTGCACACACCATCGTGGCAGAGCCGCGCTGGGGCAGCGTTTGGATGGCGCTCGGCCTGTTCGTGGTGCTGTGGTGGACCTGGATCGGGTTTACCACGCTGTACAACAGGTACGGCGATGACAGCTTGATTGGGCATCGCCTGCTCATTGTCGGCGCGACCGTGCCGTGTGGGCTCGCCGCGGTCGCCGTGCATGATGCCGCTCACGGCCATCGCATGGCCTTCGCGCTCAGCCTTGCCGGGGTCAGGGTGCTGCTTGCGGTGGCGCACTTTGTGGTCGGCGGCAAGCTACCTCGCCGAATCGCTTTGGGCTATTGCCTTTCCGCTGTCGGCTTTGCGGTTTCGGCGTTCGTTGGGGCGCCCTGGTGGTGGATTCTGTGGACCCTCATGGTAGTCGGCGAATCCCTCAATCTATTCCGCGGCGAGATCGGAAGATTGACGACCGGCGAGCGACGAAAGCTCCTTGAACGGGAGGGCGCCTCCGGTCTCAAGGCGTTCGCCCCAACGGATCCGGCCTTCGCCGTCGATGCGCACCACCTCTCGGAACGCTTCGGGCTCTTCGTCATCATCATGTTGGGCGAAGTCGTCGCTTCGGCCGGCCAGGGAATGCTTGCTGGAGATGGTCACGGGGCGCAGGCATGGGCCACGTTGGCCGGCGGCATCGCGCTCGCCGGTGCCCTGTGGTGGATCTACTTCGACTCGACCGCCGATGTCAGCCGCCGCTATCTGGAGCTCTCCAGTGGCTCGCCAGAGGTCGCGCGAGCCGTCTTCGCCGCGGGGCACATGATTCCCGCCTTCGCCCTGATAGTCGTGGCGGCAGGGCTACGGCTCCTGCTGCAGGGCCATCCACCGACCGCCGCATACTGGCTCGTCGCGGCGGGCATCGGCGCCTACCTCGTCGGCACCCGGGTGGTCACCGGCGCGACGACAACAGGTAATCGCCTGCTACGGCTGGTTCTGGTCGTCGGCACGTTCCAACTTGGACACCTGGCCGGCGTGCTGTCATCGTCAGCTTTCACCTGGCTTGTCTGCGGTTGGGTAGTCGTGTGCGCGGCTGCCGCCAGCTACCACCCGCGGGTGGCACAAGCTATTTGAGTGGCCAGCCCGCGGCGCCGACGCCCTTGAGAGACTTGGAAACGCTCGTGGTGCCGAGGTAAAGGTAGCACCGCAGGATCTGGTCCCCCGCCTCCCAGTCGGCCTGACTCGGCGACCAGTTCCACGTCCCGGTGCGCACCTGCGCTCCGGCGAAGGTGGCAACGGACTTCTGGCACTCGACGTGAATCTTGTCGCCTTCGCGGGTGGCCTCAGCGCGCATTGACTCGTAACTGCTGTTCCACTTGACCACACCGACGAATTCGGTGTTGTGCGCCTCGGTACAGCTCTTCACCTCATACTTGCCTTCAGCGTCGACCTGGTAGCAGCCGAATTGAATCGCGGGCAGGTCAAACTGCCCCTTCAGGCTCGTGTTGCCAGCATTGACGTTGCCCTTTACCTGCTCCACCATGGCCATCTGGCACAGATACCATCTGGAGCCGCCCTGCCACGATGCGGCAGCCGGCAGGCTGACACCGATCCAGATCTTCCGCTCCTGCCAGGGACCGCCGAGGTAATCGGAAGCCTTTGCGTCGCACTCCGCCCAAGCGGTGCGATACGCCTCGGAGTTCTTGGCCGGTGTGGCATCCGCGTTCGCGGCCACGCCGGTGAACTCTCCAATATGGACGGTCTCGTAACGGTGCCGCTGCCGGCAATCAATCGGCTTGTATGAGGCGCGGCGAGCGGTCTCCTGGAACTCGTCGAGGCAGACGCCGGCGTCGGGCTTCCAAGCGGTCGGAGCGGCCATGGCGGGCCACTGGTTCACAAGGTTGTCGTCGGTACCTGGCGGATTGGCGCACGCGGACAGCGACGCCACAAGAATTACGGCCAGCGCCACCCGAATCAGAGCCCAGCTCACACGCATGCGAGCGAGCATAATTCACCTCGGCAAACCGGCACGCAGACAGCCCGCCCGCACCAGGAAACTCCTGGCCGGGCGGGCCGCTTGATCAACTCGTGGCTTCCCTTCAGCGTGTGGCCGAAAGTGTGACGGCGATCGGCTCCTGGATTGTGCCATCGGCCTTGTGCATGATCGCGCATCCCGACGACTCGTGACTGTCGCCGCTGACCGTCACCTGCTGGATGCTGTAGATCGTGCCGATATCCGGGCCACCGGTGTGATCGGGCAACGGATGCGTCACGTGGTAGATGAAAGTCCCATCGTCACGCGTGATCCAGTGACCTGTCCCCGTGAAGAACGGTTTGCCGTCCGGCCCGGACGGGCCCAGCGCTTCCACCGTGTGATCGGGGTGGAAGATGAAGGTCGTCGTGTAGGGCGAGGTCTCCCCGTTGATGGTGGATTTGGCCACCCACATCCCAGCGAGAGTCATCGTGATCGGTCCTATCTAGAGGGTTGACACGGCTTCGTCGTAGTCGAGCCGGGGCAGCCGGTCCGGGAAGTGCGAGTCCTTGCCGGGCTTGCCGAGGTTCACCACGAGCAGTGGCTTGAGTCTGCCGTCGCTGAAGAATTCCTTTGCCACACCTTCGGCGTCGAAGCCGCCCATCGGCCCGGCGGCCAGGCCGACCGCACGCACCGCGAGGATGAAGTATCCAATTTGGATGGAGGCGTTGAAGACCGCCTCCTCCTCCCGCACCGGGGCCTCCGAGAAGAAGAAGTCCTTGGCCATCGGGAACGGCGGGTAGAGCTTGGGCAGATACTCGTGGAACTCCAGATCCGCGGCCAGGATCGCGACGAGCGGGGCCGCCGCGGTCTTCGGCTGGTTGGTCTCAATCATGTGCTGGACCAGACGCTCACGCGCTTCCTTCGAACGCACGAACACCACACGCAGGTGCTGGCCGTTGAACGAGGTCGGCCCGAACTTGACCAGATCGTAGATCTGCTGCAACTGCTTGTCCGTGACCTCTTCGTCGGTGAAGGTGTTCGCCGTCCGTGCTTCACGGAAGAGCAGATCCAAGCCGGTCGCGCTCAGCGGCTTTAGGGAGGTAGACATGGTAGGACCCTTTCTGTCCGTCAACGTGTCAATGTCCACTTTTGTGCAGGCTGCTCGAGCCGTACTAGAGCGGCGCCAGGGTCTTCCCGCTGGCCGCTTCCCGCACTCGGATCGCTTCCACCGGGCACAGCGAGGCCGCGTCGGTGACCGCCTCGTTGGGCTCGATGTTCGAATGCAGCACCTGAACCCGGCCGGTTTCGTCGAGCTCGAAGTACTCCGGGGCCGAGCCGGCGCACATTCCGGTGCCGAGGCAGACATGCCGATCGGCTTCGATTTTCCAGAGCATCGCCCTCACCACGCAATCAGGAGCTCTTGCGGGGCACGCTGGAGCGTTCCCTTGCGGAACACGACTTCTTCTTCCGATGTGGCGAGCCGCAACTTCGGGAAACGCTTGAGCAGCGACGAAATCGCTATCTCCAACTCCATTTTGGCCAGTTGGGCTCCCAGGCACCTGTGCACGCCGTGCCCGGTACCCAGATGGGGATTGTCTTCCCGGTGGAAGTCAAGCGAGTCCGGGTTGGGGAACACCGACTCATCGCGATTGGCCGACATCATCGACGGCAGCACCGCGTCTCCGGCTTTGACCAACACGTTCCCGAGCACGACATCCTCGGTGGCCACGCGCGGGAACGACGTGCCGGCGAGCAGCGGGGTGTAGCGCAGCATCTCCTCAACGGCTTGCGGCACAAGGCCCGGGTTGTCCCGCAACTCCTGCAGGTGTTGCGGATGCGTGAGTAAGAGATAAGTGAAGTTGGTGATCTGGTCGGCGGTGGTCTCATTCCCAGTCACCACAACGGCTACGCCGAGGTTGACCATCTCCTGTTCGGTGAGCCGGTCCTCCTCATCGCGCGCGCTTACCAACACTCCCAACAGATCGTCCTTGGGATCGTTGCGGCGGATGTCGATCTGGTGAGCCAGGTAGGTGCGAATGTTGGTGCTGGCTTCCAAAACCTCTTCTCGTGTGTACCCGGCAGAAAGTGTCGACAGCGCGATGTCCGTCCACTTCTGCACCTTGGGCCGATCCTCATACGGGATGCCCATCAGCTCGAAGATGGTCATGCCAGGCTGCGGCCGCGCAAACGACTCGACCAGATCGATCGGCGAGCCGTTCTTCTCAATGTCGTCGAGGAGATCGTCCACGATCTTCTGCACCCACGGCCGCAGCGAGTCGATGCGGCGCATCGTGAAAGCCTTGGCCACCACCCGGCGCAGCCTGGTGTGTTCGGGCGGATCCATTGCCACGATGGTGTCCGGCCCTGGCCCGAAGGGAATCAGGCTCGGCTCGTCACCCTTGCCGACCGCCTGAGCCCGGCTGAAGCGCGGGTCGCCCAGCACCATCCTGACGTCCTCGTAACGGGTCGCCAGCCAAGCGGGCCGCCCGAAGGGCAGCTTGACCCGCACGAGGCCGTCGCCCTGGCGGACCTCGCCGTAGGCAGGGTCGAGGTTGAGCCGATCCGGCTCGCTGAACGGATACTTCCTCGGTTCTTCGCTGACCATCGCTCAGTCCTCTCCTGGTGTCCCAGGAGAGGATGGCCACTTCCACTAGAGCCTCACGCGAGCCGCGCTCGCTTCCGGATCAGATTGTGAGACTAGTGAATCGTTAGAGCCCGTCCCGTTCTCACACAAGCATCGACAACTGAAACCAGGCGGCATAGCGTGTCATTCTGATCGAGCTTCATTTGCTCCTCCGACTCCCCCGCGAACAATCCGCGGGACCATCGTTCAGATATTTCGCGAAGACGCGGCTGCATCTTCTGACACTCTGCTGCTGGCAAGCGCCCATCTACGACGAAATCTATGTCGAAGAGCGGCCGAAGCGAGGTCTCCGAATCCGTCCATGGATCCGTACCGCCATAACCCATCTTCGCGTCTAAGACTATGCCTTCTTCTGCCGCTAGCAGAACCACAAAGGCATGATAGTGCGCCCACCCGTAGCTGGCCGAAAGCGAATCATGGTCAAGGTCCGCCTCCTTCGCAGGCTCAACCTCGTACCTCACACCCACTCTGTTCTCCTCATATGCTGGTCGCGCCGGATGGTGCGCTTTGTGTCGGGTCACTGATGGCCGCTAGCCGCCATCAATCGAACGGGTTGAAATCGATCTTTGCCCCTCCGCTGAAGAATGTCACGCTATTCGCTTGACGTTCTCCGCCCATGACAGCTTGAGCTACCCTTCTTAGCTCCCAGCATGTCGCACAATTCTGCGGCCACCCGCGTTTATCCAGCTTCCCACCCTCGGCTACGGCGTTGCGGAAGATGTCGGACAGATTGTCTCCATATCGTCCAAGACCATCCAGCGAGATCGCGATGTCGTACGCATCTGGGTCATTCACTGCGTCTGTCACGCGATTCATCCACGCCGGGCGGAACTCCCCTGGAGCCACCGCTCGGAGCTTCGGGTCGTTGTACGTCTCGAAAGTCCTCCCTGGATTTGCGAGCCGCAAGTCAGAGGCGAGCTTTTCACTGACATCGTGGACTCCGAATACTGCTGTCTTCTTGCAGTCATTGTTATGAACGAGGACTGGCTTGGGGCCGACGACGACGTAGTAGGTGTGGATCGTGCCGACGGTGAGGTCGTGCATGAACTTGAAGCCGTGGACGATTTGGATCGCGGCCACGTATTGGATCTGCCCATCCGGGCCAACCAATGTGGACTCGCCTGGCTCGAGGTCCGCCGCATTCACCCACGACTTGCTTGTCGCGTCCCAGAAGGGGTGGTGCTGTGTCGTGTGAAGCGTGGCAGTTGGTCCACGGGTGCTCCGGTCCCCGTTGCCTTCACCAGCCGTCTGAACAACGGCGACGGGCTGTGGGCTCACCACGACGTCGATGAGATCCTCATCGAGATTGAGGTGCAGTTGCGTTACCGGCTGGGATGTTGACTCCCCAGTCTCCGGGTCAGTCGAAAGCACCTCGTCGCCAACCTGAATATCCTCGATCGGTTTCGCGCTGCCGTCGGCCATGAGGACCGGCGTGGCCGCATCGAAGCTGTGACCTGAACAACCGCTGTTCTCATCCTTCTTTGGCGGCTCGTTCTTCTTGGGTTTGTTGTCCTTGGGCGGCTTGTTTGGCTCTGGCTTCTTAGGGTCAGGTTTCTTGGGGTCGTTGTCCAGCCGGTCCTCAATGTTGGCTTTCTTGATATCCCAGTTCGTTGTCGAGTCCATTGTCGAGGGACTAGAAGACCCGATAGGGTTCCCGTTCTCGTCCTTGCCATCGCGCTTGTTGAGCAGCTTCTTCGCGAGATCTCGCACACGATCAATGATCTTCAATCCCGCTGCAGCGGCTCCGGCAGTAAGTAAGCCCAGGATGGCTTCGCCCACCGCGGCCCCGACGTGGTACATGCACTTGGCAGACAGACTGGCGCAGTCGTTGATGATCTCGCATGCGCCAGTGACTACACAGATCCAACCGGCGGTGGTTGTCGCCCATTGTGGTAGCCAGAGTGGATCATTGATCATCTTTCTGATCTTTTGACCCCAGCCCTCTGCCTCGCGTTCCAAGCCTTTGAAGGATTCGCCAAGATTCTTGATGGCATTCCAGATCGCAAAGATGTCATCCATCGAGATACTGAAGGTGCTCTTCAAGCCTTCCCAGAAGCAATCAAACACTCCGCTACATTGCCCGTCGTCAACCTGCTTTTTCACGCCACCGGGCGGAGTTACTGGAACCTCCGTCTCGGTGACGAAAAGCGGGTCGTTGTCATCGATCGGGGGAGGCGCGCAGTCGGGACTTCCGTCGTTGTCGCAGAGGTTTTCGTGGCCGGTTGGGTCGGTGCCGGTTAGCGGGTTCTGGTTGGCATACGCAAACCTGTTGGCATTGGCCGACGCCGGCGACGGCGAGAGCGACCAGCTGTCACGCGAGTCGAACTGCCCGGTTTCCGGGTTGTACCAACGCGCATGCATGTTGACGCGGCCGGTCGACAGCTCGGTCCACTCCGATTGGTACCCAAGGTTGCCGATCATTCCGGACGTCTGGACGACCTTGCCGAGCGGATCGTAGGTCGCCGACCCGGTGAGTGTTGTACTGGTGGCCGTGAACTGGCCGACGATATCCGAGTGCAGATCGGTCCACGCGTTGCTCTTGGCGGTTCCTTGCTTGACGCCGACCACTCCACCCATCGGATCACGGGTATAGGTGGCAACGCCGTCAGAGGCTAGGTCGTTGCCGACGCCGGTGTAAGAGAATCCAGGCTTGATTGCCCGGCCCAGCCCGTCATAGGTGTACTCCGAGTAGGCCGTTGCTGAGGAGTACTGCCGGGAAACCTGGCCGAACGCGTCGGACAGGGTGTTCAGCGTGACGGTTCCCGTCGTTGACGACCGCAATGTCCCGCGGGCCGTGTATTGGTAGGTGGTTCCCTGCGATGGCGAGGCAAGCAGCTGGTTGCGCTCGTCATAGGTGAACGTGCGGCCGCCCGCCTGCACCCGGTTGCCGGACTTGTCATATGCGTAGAGCGTGTTGTCGTATCCGTTGTACCAGGACTTCAGTCTGTTGGCGCGATCGTATGTGTAGGTGTTTGTTGTGCCACCACCACCAATACCCGTGGTGTTCTTCGAGGTGAGGTTGCTGTTCGCATCCCAGCCGTAGGTGATCTTCCCGACTTCCGCTCCGCCTGCGGTCTTCAGCACATCGGTGATGAGCCGATCGAGCTCGTCGTAGCCGAGTGTCCGCTCGTTGGAGCCATAGTTGATCGTCTTGAGCTGGCCCAACTGGTTGTAGGTGTAAACATTCTGAATGCCGGTGTCCGTATTGGACATGCTGGTAAGGCGGCCCGCGAGGTACTCATATTGAGTGGTGCCGACGGCATCCACTCGCTTCTTCATCCGGCCGTCCGGATCGTATTCAAACGAGGAGTCGCCGGATGGGCCTGTTGCCGAGAGCAATAGCCCGCGGTCGTCATACGCAAGGGTGTTGGTTCCTCCTGAGCCCGACAAGGACGTCACACGGCCCGCGGCGTCGTAGCCAAAAGTCCGATCGGCTGTCGTAGCCTCGGCACCCGCTCCGGTGATCCGAGTAACGCGATCCATATCGTCGTAGGTGTAAGAGGTACTCACTCCCCCTGGCGCCGCTTGGGTAACGGCCCGGCCCGCGATGTCGTAAGTGGTGAAGAAGGTTCTGTCGGCGAGGCTTGGGAACGCCGCTGTGGCAGGCTCGAATGTCTTGTCCAGCAAGCCCCAGTTGTTATAGGTGGTCCAGAACTGATTGTTGCGACCATCAGTGAATCTCGTTGGGGCGCCGCCGATATCGTAGCCATACATTGTGGTGATGGAATCAGTCGCGGACACCGGCTCCACCTGCTGCGTCAGCAATCCGGTGGCATCGTAGGAGAATTGGGTGGTGAAGTTCCGGAAGTCCGTGGCAGTCAACATGTTGCCAACGCTGTCGTAGGTAGCCGAGCGCGACGCGGTGGGGTTTGTGGCACCGATCGCGTACTCCCGCTGAGCCACGGCACGTCCTGCCACGTCGAACTCTACGGTCTTCTTGACGCCAACCTGAGCAGACCCAACCTTAGGCGTCGCGGAGATTCGGCGGCCGGCGAAGTCGTAGCCGTAGTGGGTTGTCGTCCCGATCTGATCCAAGACGGTCGACAACTCGCCCGCGCCGTTGTATCCGTACTGCGCCTGCACACCGCCGGGCGACAGCGCGTCCTTGAGCTGGCCCGACGAATGGTACGTATAGGTGGTCTGGTGTTCGGCATAGGTTGGCTGTCGAACGACTTCGGTCCTGTCAGCCATCCGCCCGAGGTAGTCGTAGGTAGCCCGCACCTCTGCCCCGAAGGCATCCTTGACAGACAAGGGATGCCCGAGGAGGTCATAGGTGTACTTGGACTGTCCCCCATCGCGGGTGGTGACCTTAGCCTGCCGGCCGAGTTGGTCGTAGACGTAGGTGGTCTTCTTCTGCCGTGGATCCTCAGTTTCGAGAACACGGCCGATGTTGTCGTAAGCCGTCTTGTAGATCGGAGTCAGCCCGTTGTCGGTCGGCAGCCGGGTTTCGGTAACCCGGCCATTGGCGTCACGGACGTAGGTCACGATGCGGCCCTTGGGATCCTTAGTCCTGTCCGTGTCACCGAACGTGTCATACCCGACCCAGCTCATGGGGATGACCCCTGGCACGGCAGGCGTTCCAAACTCCTCCGCGGTGATTCCAGGCGACTTGATCAGCGTCCGTCGACCGGCGGCGTCGTATTCGAACTCGGTGATTTGACCGTTGCCGTTGGTCTCTGACACGGGCAGGCCGCCCTTGTCATATGCCCAACTCGTGGAGACGTCGGTGCTCAGTGATCCGCCGGTACGGCCCTTTCCTAGCAAGGCCGAGATCTCCGCCGTCGAGACGGCGTGCTGGTAGACCTGAACGTTGTCGATCAGACCGTCATAGCCCGCACTGGCCGCTCCGCCATACTTGCCTCGGCCGATGGTCAACGCTCCAGTCGCCGCGAACTGATCATAGGCGGTCTGGGTATCGAGAAGGGTCCCGTTCACGTAGAGCTTTGCCACACCCGCGGCGCGATCATAGACAGCTACCAAATGCATCCATGAGTCGATGTTTGTGGGAGTGGCTCCGCCCACCCACGCACCGCCCCAGTTGCCGTCACCATAGGGCTTGACGAAGCCCCAGTTGTCGCCACCGGCGTAGTAGAGCTCGAACCCGGATCGCCAGTTGGCGTCCTGCCCGACAATCGTTCCGCCGACTCCGGTGTCGGCAACCTTGGCCCACGCCGAAATAGTGAACGATTGGTTGGTGTCCAAAACTGGTCCACTGGTGGCGACCCAGCCCCCGTCGAACCGTCCCTCTCCCTCGCCGGGCCATGAAACGTTGCCACTCACCGTTGCATGCCGGTCGGCCGTGGTGGAGTCCAAAGTGGTGAGACCGGTGAAGTTGTCGAGCTTCCACCATCCGGCCGGCCCGGTTGCCCCGGCACCAGATCCGCGAATCGTCTGCGACACTTGGCGACCTGCAAGGTCATAGACCAAATCCGTGGTCTGTGAACCCGTAGAGCCATCTGTGATCGTGATCGACCTGACGTCGCTCTCAGGCGTGTAGGTGTACGTCGTCTTGCGCTTCACGCCCGCAGGGTCAAGCAGCGTCTCCGAGGTGCGGCCGGCCCGATCAGTGGTGACTTCGGTGATCGTTGCCCCGTTCCTCGTGACCTGCTTCTTAAGATTTCCACCGTCGTCGTACGTGTTGGCCTCGAGGGTGAACGTCTTCTCGGCTCCCGGCGTCGGATCATGCCTGACTGCGGTCGAGAGTAAGCCGTTGTCCGTGTAGTCGTACTCGGTCCGGTAACCCTTCGCGTCAGTGACCGCCGCCAACCGCCCCGCCGCGTCATACTGGCGCGTCTCAAGCGGCAAATCTATCGGCGCCTGCGGATTGTTGGGGTCGCCGGTGTAGCCCAGAATCGTTGTGGCCTCAAGGCTGCCAAGCTTGGTGTACTCGGTCTGAACGGCGACACCGTTGGGATCGATCTGCTTGCTGAGGCGCCCGAACCTGTCGTACTCGAGCTGAGTCTGCTTGAGCAGCGGGTCAATGACCTTTGTCAGATGGGTACCGGTATAGACGTATGACGTAATCCGGTTGGCATCACCTCCGGTGCTGTCCCGGATCTCTTCCTTGATCGTGTTGCCGTCCAGATCGTAGGTAGTCTCTGTCACCTTGGTGTGAGTTGCGCTCGTGATTCGGTTGACCACCGGCGGATCGGTCTGCACCGTTCTGCGGCCCAGCTTGTCGTACGCATAGGTCGTGGTCAGGATTTCGGAAGCGGTGACCTTTTGCGAAGCGATCCGGCCATGTCCGTCGTAGGTGTACTCGACCTTCTGACCAGCCGAGTCCAGCGTCTCCTTGAGGTCGCCGTCCGGGAAGTAGCCGGCGAAACTCTCGCCACCACTAGGACTTATCACCTGCTTGGGCAGGCCCGCCGGGATCCCACCGGAGCCGTCCGTGTAAACCGTTCGGACCCGGCGTCCGTAGGGATCGACCACCTCGGTCCGATTGCCCTTCGTGTCATACACAAAGGTGGTCAAGTAGTTGTTGTCGTCCTTGGACGCTGAGCGGCCGTCGCGAACCGTCAACACCAGATCGTTTCGAGGATCCGGTGTCAACACCTTGGTCGTCGCGTCCGGGAAGTAGGTGTAGTAGATCGTGGTGCACCGAATCGCAGACTGGTCCTGACATGACATCTGCGACACAACATTGCCCCGCACATCATGTCCATTGACGGTCATGTTCCCGTTCGGATCGGTGGTGGAGCGCAGGAATCCGCCGCTGTCGTAGCCGTAGACAGTCTTGCCCTGCGCCGCATCGATCTTCTCGATCAACCGGCGCCCGTTGAGTGCGTCGTAGCGGTAGGTCGTATTGAAGAGCCCGGGATCCTTGACGGTCACCGATCTCATCGGAGCCCCGGTGGTCTTTCGATACGCGCCGAACTGCGCCGAGGCATCGCCTGCGGTCAGCTCACGCTGATAGAAGGCGAATTCGGCGATCCAACCCTTGAAATAGCCGGCCTCGCCTGCCGTGGACGGGTATCCAGCCCACTTCCCCGCGCCTATATAGATGTGCATAGTGCCTTCACCACCGACGTTGCCCCCAGCGTTACTGACGAGCTCACCGTCGAGGTACATGCTCTGCGACGTCGTCGACGCGGACAGCACGACGTGGTGCCAGTTGCCGTCGTTGACCTTTTTCGCGGAGGTGATTGGGTTGAACGATCCGTGCCAGAACTCGCCACGCAGCTTCCCATCGGTCCCCACATACAGCCCAGGCATGTAGTTGGGCGCCGAGGTGTCCGGCAAAGCCGTTCCCTGATACGAGTAGAGCACCCCGCCGGCGGTCGAGTCGGGCTCGGTTTTGAACCACATACTCACCGAATTCGTGCCGTGATGCGGATAGTCGTCCGGCGGCAACTTGAGATAGGACGAAGTGCCGTTGAACTTCGCTGCCGTGGGCGGATTGGTCATCCCTTGGAACGGACCGGGTTCGCCCAATGTCACCGAGCTGAAACTTGCCGTTCCACCGTTGATCTCATTCTTGGCCGTGCTGGGAGTGCCAGTGTCGCCCAGCCTCCAATAGTTCTTCGGGGCTCCAGCCAGGACAGAAGCTGTGTAGACAGCGTCAGAGCCGGTTACCACGGCCGGGCTGACTATCCACTTCGCACTGTTCTCATCGATGACCTCGGTGACAATCCCGGAGTTGTCATAGACAACCTGTGCCTGTGTATGCCCCGAGGGAAGCACGACTCGCGCCAGCGGAGCCGACGGGCCTGTTCCCGCGTCCCGCATCCCTTTGATCTGCACCCCGGTCAAAGGCTTGGTGTAGAAGGAGAAATCGGCTATCGAGCCGTTGAAGTAGCCGAAGGTGCTTCCGCCATTGCCGTGCCACCAGTCCCACTGCCCGGCACCCAGGTAGAAGTGGTTCTCTCCCTGTGACTGCACAGTTCCCTGTAGCGGCTCGCCCACCTGTACCCCGTCAAGGTAAAGAGTCTGGGTGCTGCCTGCCACGCTAAGGGCCACATGATGCCAGTTGCCGTCGTTGACGGTTCCCTCGGTCGTGATGGGATTTACGCCACCATTCCACATCTCACCCCGCAACTTGCCGTCTGTGCCTATGTAGAGCACAGGGTTCCACCCCGAACCCGCCTGTTGCGGCAAGGCTTGCGTCGAGGCTGAGTAGAGGACGCCGGACCCACCTGGCGCCGTCTTGAACCACATCGCCACCGTCTGGTGAGCCGACTTGAGGGCGGGGGTATCGGGCAACTCAACCCACGAGGAACTGCCGTTAAACGCGGCCGCCGTGCTCAGCGAGCCGGTGGGACCGGCCTGCGCCAGCGCGACATCGTGGTATGCGCCCGTTATCGCATCGTCAACGTCGGTGGGCTCGCCGATCGTAGCGGGGCCTGCCGTATCACCGAGACGAAGGTACGTGTGCGGGCCGGCATCGAGAGCTGCGGTGGGATATAGCCAGTTAGCGGTCATCGCTCCAGCACTGCGAAGGGTCGCGACCTGGGTTGGCGTGAGCGCTTTGGTGTAGAAGGAGAAGTCGGCGATGGTACCCGTGAAGTAGCCAAAGGTGCTGCCGCCGCTGCCATTCCACCAGTCCCACTGGCCGGCACCGACGTGGAAGTTGTCCTCGCCTTGCGACTGCACTGTCCCGGTCAAAGTCCCCACGGATGTGCCATCGAGGTACATCGTCTGAGTGTTGCCCGCGACCGTGAGGACGACGTGATGCCATTGGCCGTCGGTGACAGAGTCCACAGTCGTGATTGGATCGATGTGTCCGATCCACTTCTCACCCCTGAGCTTTCCGTCGTCCCCGATGTACAGAATGGGATTCCAACCGGCGCCGGCCTGTGCCGGCATCGCTTCGGTGGACGCCGAAAAGAGCACACCGTTGTAGCCGGAGGGTGCCTTGAACCACATCGCAATGGTTTGGTCGGCCGAGCTGAAGGCGGCCTTGTTGGGAAGTTGCACCCAGGACGAGGAGCCGTTGAAGCCAACTGCTGTCGACGCTGAGCCAGGGTGCCCGGGCCGGCTGAGTTCGACCTCGTGGTAGGTACCGTTTGCCGTGTCCCCGTTTGTGGCCACACTGTTGGCGGTCGATCCGCTCGCCTCGTTGAGACGAAGATAGGTGTGCGGACTCTCGTCCAGAACAGCGCCCGGATATTGACCGTTAGCGCCGTATTGATACTGAGTGCACGCAGTCGTGGAGGTTGGCGAGCACACCTTCGTCAGATGGCCGCCGACGTAGGTATAGGTCCACGTGCTCACCGAATTCGCGTCTGCCGCATCTGCTCTTTCCGTTGACACGCTTGCCACGCGGGTGCCGGTCCACCCGATGTCGAGTTTGCGGCCGAGCCACTCGGCAGTGCGCGTGCCGTTCGAATCGTATTGGTAGAACTTGCTTTGCAGGGCAGTGACAATAATCGGGTCAATATGATGTATGCCCTTGTAGTACTTCAGCTCGACTTCGCGCCCCTGAGTGTCTTCGATCGACATCAGCTTGGGATGCGGAAGCGTCCACCAGATGCTCGGCCGATCTGAGAATCTGTACTTCACGCCCAGCTTGTCGGTGAGTTCAAACCTGCCCGGTGCCGTTTCGCGCAAGCTCGCGAACCGGCCGGGCGGGGAGGCATACGTGCCGTCGTCGTTACGCCCGAAGACAACCTCTTGGCCGTCCGGGTAGGTCACCATCGCCCAGTAGGGTCCAACGGTCACCTTGGCATCAAAGATCGAAGACCAGCCCAGCCCGAATGCCGATCCTTGACGCGAATCACGGCTGTTGTAGGACCGCTGAATCGAAAGGGCCGGTCCAACACTGGCGATCTGAGCGTCCACGGCCTGGGTGGTGAAGTTACCGATACTCGGCTCGATCCCGCGCCCGCTGTTCTGCGACATATTTGAGGTGATCAGTGGCTGGGGTGGAGTGGCGGTCAGCACGTGCACCTTCGGTGTCGACTGCACGACCCCATCACTGACCACTACGGACCACGCGTAGCTCTGACCCCACTTCATCTTGCCGGCGGGAACAGTCCACGACCGAGACGAGGACACGGGGGAATCAGCAAGGGACGGCCCGCCCGCCAGGTCATAAAGGCTGAATTGGTAGGTAAGCGGGTCGCCTTCGGCGTCTGTTGCGGCGGCCAACAGCTCCGGCGTGAGCGTCGGCGTCGTGGAGCTGTTGGCGGGATACATCGCATCGAGCTGCGGTTTGGTGTCAGGGGTGTAGGTGAAGTCGATGTACGGCTGACAGTTCCGGCCACCACAAAGGCCGCCGTAATTCTCGGACGTGAAGCGTTTGAATGCCGCGTTGTCCGAGCCCGAGGCGCTAAGGCCAAGGCCGTAGTTGGGCCCGACGCCGTGCGCCCACGCGTTGAAGAGTCTTAGGTCCTGGATCGATGTGGATACCCACCTGCCGGTGCTCCGGTTGCCGCCGGTGTTGGTACAAGCTGGAGTGTTGTTGGTAATCATCAGCTCGCCGATGGCGCCGGCCAATCCTGGACCCGCTGCGGCGTTCTGCAACCCCGACACCGTCCAGGGGCCTAGTACGGGATGCACGTAGACCGGGCGATACGTGTTGCACGCGCCGGACGGGGTCCACGTGTGATAGAGGTTCAGCCAGGCGGATTGGATCCGCATCCCTGCCAGACTCGGGTGCTCGCCGGTTGCGCTGGCAAAGTCGCCGAAGCTCAGGTAAGCCACCTTGATGTCATTCTTCAGAGGGCTGCCAACGCGACCGCCATCCCAGCCAACGGCGATCGAGGTGCCATTCTGGTCCGAGGGGCCCGTGTTCGGATCCGGGTCGACGTGGACATCACCATCTGTGGAGACCGTCGTGGTCGGATCGATCCGCACCGGATACACCCGACCCGGATCATCAAGCCACTTGCGATCGGCCGTCACCCTGAGAGCGGTGCCCTGCTCCGTTTCGACGAGCTCGTAACCGACAGCATCGGATTTGACGAAGTCGCCTTCGTTCTCAACGAACTTCGAATCCTGCATGTATCCGTGCGGGATCGACGCCACCTGCTTGTTCCCGGAATCGAAGAGGGCGATCGATCCGTCGTCCAGCAGCCGAGCTGTCAAACCTTGCAGCCGTAGCGGAAACAGCCACGATGACGCGGCGTCCTTGGAGTGCAGCACAATGGTTTCCTTGCCACCGCCGCCAAAGGCAGTCACCTCAACGTCGGTGCGCGGAAGGATACCGCGGTAGATGGCGGTCGAGGTGGTGATGACCGGCGCGACCTGATTGGCATCCTGCAAGCTGTAGCCAAAGACCTGACCGGTTGGCAACGTCATGGTCACGAGCTCGGAAGGCCCGCCCTGACTCGGCCCCGGTTCAGCCGCGGCCAAAGCGCCACCAGCCCAAGCCTTGGCGGAATTGGCGGCGACGGAAACCTGGACACCAGAGGCAGCCACCCTGTACCGGCCCTTGCCATCCGGGATCAAGCTGGTGTCGATGGGCCGCCAGGATCCATCTGGTGCCTTGTAGTTGGTTGGCTGGGTGGCTACCCGTCTGGTGATCGAGCCATCGGCGTTCCGGTACAGATCAGAGGTTTTAGTTGCGCCGGAGGCGATTCGTTGGCTTGTCTTCTCATCGAAGACGCCGACCAGCGGACTGGTCGTGGAGGTCTTTGGCTTTGGCGCCTCTGGCCGCTTGTATTCGCCGAGCTCGCCTGCTCCCTTACCCGGCGCACGGCCATTGCCGCCGTCGGCTCTCGTCTTCTCCGTCGCGACTTGGCCTCGCACGTCCGTTGGGCCGCCGCGAACATCTCGCGGGGTCGTCGGACGCGGGTCCGATGCCCAACTCGGTCTCGTGGTCATGAGCTCCCAGAGACCGACGAGCGGGAACTCATTCGGCCCGATGGGCTTCTGCTGGCCTGGTGGCATTGCTATGGACAGCGCGACGATCGCGGCGAGTGCAATGCAGCTACGACGAACCCATGACGTGATGCTGTTCCGCACAGCGCCTCCCCCGTGAAGATCACTCTGCCGACAATAGGTACGCAGTGTCAGCGATCAGCTACCTCTCAGGCAAGAGCCACTTTTGTAACCGAAGGAGCACGTTATGTGATCGTCAATGCGTAGAGGGTGCCTCCCATGATGTGCGGGCCTTGGGCAGCAGATACGCGGCGGCGAACGCGAGAACCAGCAAAACGCCTACTGCCCACAGGGTTTGCCGAAATGCCACCGTATAGTCACCAAGTAGGCCGAAGTAGACGGTGCCGAGTATGGCGACGCCAAGGGCTCCGGCAAACTGCTGCACAGCGGTGAACGTGCCCGAGGCCGACCCGGTCTCGTGCGGCTCCACCGCGGCAAGCACGATGTTGAACAGGGACGACAATGCAAACCCGATCCCGACGCCGATCACGAGCAGTGCCGGAACAAAGCGCCAAGGTGTCATGGCCGGAGTAAGAGTCAGGGCAAGCAGTAGCACACCGATGCCCGTGACGATCACTCCAATATGGATGAGCTTGCGGCCCAAGCGATCGGCCAGCCACATCCGGGCGATGACGAGACCTACGGCTTCACCGCCGGCCACCGGCAGCACTGTCATTGCTGCCGCTAGCGGGCTGAAGCCAAGGCCCACCTGGACGTAGATGGTGAGCACGAGTGAGAAGCCCATCAGCGCCCCGAATAGGGAGAGTCCGCCGACAAGTCCGCCGGTGAAAGCCCGCTTTCGGAACAGCGACGGGATGACGAGTGGCTCGCCACCCCGGCGAACGTGCCGAATCTCGTACCAGCCGAACACGCCGAAGAGCGCGACTCCGAGGAGCAGCACGGCGAACGTCCACAGTGGCCACCCGATTTCGTGGCCCTGCACCACCGGGAAGATGAGAAGCAGCGCGGCCACCGACACAATCGTCGCACCGGTCCAGTCCAATCGTGCGGCCGTTGGTTTTCGCGACTCCGGCAGATACTTGATCGCCAAGGCAAGCGCGATGAGCCCAAGCGGCAGGTTGATCAAGAAGATCATTCGCCAGCCCAGACCGAAGAGGTTCGCCGAAAGCAGCCACCCGCCCAAAATCGGGCCGCCCACCGAAGCCATTCCCATCACCGGGCCGATGAAACCGAAGACCGTGCCGAGCTCGCGAGGCGGGAACATCTCCTTGAAGAAGCCGAGGCCCTGCGGGAGCATCACCGCTCCGAAAAGTCCTTGCAGCACACGGAAAAGCACGAGCAAGGCCGGGTCCGGAGCGATGCCGCAAAGCAAGGACATCACGGTGAACCCACCCAGGCCGATGAGGAAAATCTTCTTGCGGCCGTATATGTCTCCGAGCCGCCCTCCAACGATCAGTCCACTGGACAGAGCCAGCGTGTATCCAGCCGTCAGCCACTGCATCATGCTGTTGCCGCCACCGAGCCCGGCCCGGATCGCTGGTGCCGCAATGGTGGTGATGAGCGAGTCGAGCAGATCCAGGATGCCGGCGAAGATGACGACACCGAAGGCGATCCATCGCCATCGGTAGACGGCGCTTGACGCCGCCGCGAAACTCGGGGCTTGCTCAACTGTAGTCATCGACATACTCCTTGATCGATGCGATGACGTAGTCAAGCATCTCGTTGGTCAAGCCCGGATAGACGCCGATCCAGAAGGTCTGATCGGTGATGATGTCGCTGTTGCGCAGGTCGCCCACTACCCGGTGCGGCTTGTCGAAGTAGGCCGGGTGCCGCGTGAGGTTCCCAGCGAACAGGCGGCGAGTCCCGATTTTGCGGTCCTCAAGGAAGTCCATCAAACCTTTTCGCGTGTACCGGGCATCCGGCTCCACCGTGATGGCAAAGCCGAACCAACTCGGGTCACTGCGGGGTGTCGCTCGCGGCAAGAGTAAGCCGGGCACGCCTTCGAGCCCGTCGCGAAGGCGCTTCCAGTTCGCCCGGCGTGCCGCACAGAAGTCGTCGATCTTCGCCAGTTGCGTGAGCCCAAGCGCCGCTTGCAGATCGGTCGCCTTCAGGTTGTACCCGACGTGGGAGAAGATGTACTTGTGGTCGTAGCCGTAGGGCAACGTGCCGAGCTGATACTGGAAGCGCTTGAGGCACTTGTTGTCCTGGCCCGGCTCGCACCAGCAGTCCCGTCCCCAGTCCCGCATTGACTCCACGATGCGAGCCAGCGTCAGGTTCGACGTCAGCACGCAGCCGCCCTCGCCCATGGTGAGGTGGTGCGCCGGATAGAAACTGACCGTCATCATGTCGCCGAAGCTGCCGGTGAGCTTGCCGTCATAGGTGGACCCGACCGCATCGCAGTTGTCCTCTATGAGGAACAGCTCGTGCTCCTTCGCCAGCGCGGCAACCTCTGCCACTTCAAAGGGATTGCCCAACGCGTGCGCGATGATGATGGCCTTTGTCTTTGGCCCTAACGCGGTTTCCACGGATGCGGCCGTCGCGTTGTACGTCCCAAGCTCCACGTCAATGAAGACCGGGATGAGCCCGTTCTGCAGGATCGGGTTGACTGTGGTGGGGAAGCCGGCCGCGACGGTGATGACCTCGTCGCCCGGCTTGAGTGCCCTCTCTTCGAGCAACGGGGAGGTCAATGCAGAGATCGCGAGCAGATTGGCCGACGATCCCGAGTTGGTCAGATGAGCCTTGCGCCGCCCGAGAAAACGGGCGAAGGCCGACTCGAATTTGCGCGAGCTGACGTTTGCGGCGATGCGTAAATCCAGCGCCGCTTCCACGAGCGCCACCCGGTCGTCCTCGTCGAGCACCGCGCCTGAGGGCCAGATCTCGGAGACGCCCGGTTCGAAGACCCGCTGCACGGACTGCTGCTGGTGGTACTTGCGCACCTGCTCGAGCAGCTGCTCCTTGGCGTCGTCGGTCATGTCACAACCTCCCTAGTCCAGGCAACTCTCGTCTCAGCCGCTCGAGCACCGCTGGACGCGATCCACAAGGTGGGCCAGTGCGATGGTCTGCTCGCCACCATCGCCGTGCGCGTGTGAGCCCACCGCGAGTACGAAGTGCTCCACCGCATTGGCGTACTGGTCGTCCGGCTCGAGCACGAGCTCCTTCTGACCGTCGGGGCGCTCGATCAGTACTCGCGGATGATGATCGATTGGCGGGGAGAAAGCGCGACCAACGCGGATGTGGCCCTCGCTGCCCCATAGCTCATACGAGGAGCGATAGACGTGCTCCATACCAAAGGTGATCTGGGCGGTGAGCCCGTCAAGATTGCGCAGCAACGCCTCCCCCGCCACGTCCACCCCCGCCACGTACCGAAGTGAAGCGCCACGCACCTCAAGCTCGGCCCCGAGGAAGAGTTGAGCCGCTCGAAGCGGATAGACCCCAACGTCGAGCAGGGATCCCCCGCCCAACTCGGGTTGATACCGGATGTCGTCTTTGGACAGTGATGGAATCGTGAACGCAGACGTAAACGAACGCAGCTCACCAATCGCACCTTCTGCCACCAGTTGTCGCACCGTCTCATTTTGGTGGTGATGGAGGAACATGAAGTTCTCCATCAGCACCAAGCCCTTTTCGTCCGCGAGCGTCACGAGCTTCGTGGTCTCCTCGAGCGAAGTCGTCAGCGGTTTCTCGCAAAGCACGTGCAGACCCGCTTCGAGCGCGGCCAAGGTCCACGATCCGTGCAGCGCCGCCGGCACCGGGATGTAGACCGCGTCAATGTCGTGACGCGCCAATAGGTTCTCGTATCCGGCTATGGCCTCACAGTTGAAGCGAGCGGCGGTCAGAGCGGCTTTCGTGGAGTCGCGGCTCGCCACCGCGACCACCTCCACCCCGGGCACTGCCGCGAATGCGGGCAGCACCCGGCGGATGGCGATGTCGGCGCACCCCAGCACGCCGACCCGGAGCGTTTTCATGATATGGCGTTTAAGCACGCCACCAGAGTTCGGGCCTGCACGTTGACGTAGTGCCCGTGCCGCAACAGGTCGGTCAGCTGGCCGATCGTGATCCAGGTGTAGTCGTCCGGGATGTCATAGGGCAGCTTGTGGTCCGCTTCGACGATCAGATAACGGCTTTCGGCATTGAGGAAGCGGCCACCTTCTTCGGAGTGGACAGCCTCATACCTGATCCGGCTCGGGTCGATGGTCTGGAGGTAGTCCAGCAGGTACGGCCGGTCAGCGCCCTCGTAATCGTCGTAGTTCCAGGGGATGCACTGCACGGTCGGCCCCAGCTCCACCGAGTCCAGGAAGCCGCCTTCCATGCGCGCGCTCACCAACACGTGCAGCACCCCGCCGAAGTTCTTCAGTACGAAGGCAACCAGGCCGTGACCGCGCGGCTCGAAGAGCGGCTGGGTCCAGCTGGTGACCTCACGATTGCCCGCGCTCACCGCCACCGCGACAACGCTGAAGTATTTGCCGTCCGCGCGGGCGATCTCCTTGTCGGTCTTGTGCCAGCCAGGCACGTCCTTGAGCGGCATCCTTGAGATGTCGAGCTCGTAAAGGCTGCGCTGAGTGGTGAACCAGCTCATCACCTCGGCGGTGGTGTGCAGCGCGCCCGCATGCCGATCGCGAGACGCCGCAAGGGAAATCTGGAATGGCGTCGCGTCGTCCGACACGTGCACCTTGGGCGGCGGGACACACGACAGCACTGTCCGCGAGTCCATGTTGATGACGTTGTCGCGCTGCATCAGCTCGTTGATCTGGCCGAAGGTCAGCCAGCAGAAGTCCTCGTGCAACGGCACATCATCGGTCACCTCGACCACCATGTTGCGGTTCTGCTTCCGGAAGAACCATGAGCCGTGCTCGGATTGGAGCACATCCGCGATGATGTCCCCGCGACTCGGGCCGACGAAATACTCCAGATACCGCACCGGCGATCCCTTGTGCACGCGGGTGTAGTTGCTCCGAGTCGCTTGCACGGTCGGCGAAAGCTGCAACAGATTCGGGTTGCCCGGTTCCATCTTGGCCTGCATCAGGCAATGCAGCACCCCGTCGAACTCTTTGATGAGGATGCCGAGGATGCCGACCTCAGGCTGGTTGATGATCGGCTGATGCCACTCCCGGATCGGGCCGGTCCACGACAGCACCCGCAACCCCTCCACCGAGAAGAACCGGCCACTCTTGTGGCCCAGATTTCCGGTGTCCTCACTGAAACTCCACCCGTCGAGTTCCGTGAACGGGATTCGGGTCACCTCAAAGTTGTTGGCCTTCTGCCGATTGGCAAACCAGGCATCGAACTCTTTGACGGTCAGCTGCACACCGTCGCGAGCCTCGGCGGATTCAGCAAGGCGAGTCGGAAGATCCACATCTTCCCTGGGGCGCAGCACGGTAAGCGTCATGAACTCACCCTTCCCACCCGTACTAGAGCCTCACCGGAAATCTCCTAGTGCGTTAAGAGGCAAATGTCGGATCTCCGCTGTGGTCAAGGTCCCAAGATCCGCGTGATCAGGGAGTTGTTTCGGCGTGTCTCCGGCGCGTCGATGTCACAGCTCCCTGATCACGGTGATCAGGGAGCTGCAGCCTGCCCGCGCGCCGAGCTACCAGGCGGCCTCTGAGGGGCCGGTGTAAGGCGAGTAGGGACTGTCCGAGGAGGACGTCAGGTCGAATCCGCCGTCGATGGTGAGGATCTGCCCCGTCACCCACGAGTTGCGGGGGTCCGCGAATTGCAGGATCCACGGGGCGACGTCTTCGACCACCCCGGTACGGCCGAGCGGGTTGGCCGAGGCGAACATCTTGAAGATGCCGTCGATCTGGTCGGGTGTAAGGCCGTTCGCGTCGTAGACCTCGGTCCGCACCGCGGAAGGTGCCACCGCGTTGACCCGGATCCCGCGATTGGCGAGCTCCTTGGCCCAGGTGAGCGTAAGGCTGTGCGCGCCCGCCTTCGTCACCGCGTACATGGCCGCATACGGCTCCGGGTTGTGCCCGGCCACGCTCGAAACGAAGATGATGCTCCCACCCGGCGCGGTGATCAGTGGCAGCACGGTCTTCGTCAACAGCACCGGCCCGATGATGTTTGTTTCCACCATCTCGCGTGCGAGCGTGATGTCCGCGCTGTCGACGGGAGTCTGGCGGTAGATGCCCGCGTTGTGTACCAACACATCGATCTTGCCGCCGTGCGTCCGGGCCGCCTCTGCAACAGCCTCGGCACCGGCCTCCGTGGTGACGTCGGCGTTGACCTTCACGATGACCGGGCTCAACGCGGCAACCTGATCGAGGCGACTCTGCCGGCGGCCGGTCACGATGACATGCGCCGCACCGGCATCCGCGAAGGCCAGTGCGGTGGCGCGGCCGATACCGGTACCCCCGCCTGTGACGACAATGGTCTGGCCCGCAAAAGGCTTCTCTGACATGTTTCTAACCCCTATCTTCTTAGGACTGCACCTTGATGTCGGATGGCCGGACCAGCAGGGTCGCGAGCGCAGAGATGATGGCTGCCCCGGCCGCATACCACAACAGCCCCGACTGGTTCCCCGACGCCGCAAAGGATTGCGCCACCAACGGTGTGGTGCCGCCGAAGACGGCGGCCGAGATGGTGTAGGGAATGCCGTAGCCGATGACGCGTATGGCGGTCGGGAAGAGCTGGGAGAAGATGACATTTGCCTGCGCGAGTACCAGTCCGAAGCACGCAAGGTAAATGACAGCCACCCCGATGAAGGGGATCTTCCCGGCCGCCAGCAGCAGCAGCAGCGGCCCGGTCCCTATGGCGAGCAAGAGGTATCCGGTCCGGAAGACCGCGAAGGCGCCGAAGCGGTCAGCCAGTCTGCCCGCGATCAGCATCGCGAGCATCATGACCAGTAGTGCCGCGGGCATCATCTTCTCCGCCGCGGAGCGCTCGATCACGCCGCTCAGATCGGCGTAGACCGGGAGGTAGACCGTGCCCAGATAGAAGGCGATGGTGCCGCCCGCACATCCGATGAAAACCGCGGTGATCAGGCGCATGTTCTGCCGCAGCAACGGCCACGCGGGGGGCCGCGCTGCTTGCGCTTGGAATTCGTGGCTCTCCTGAACGCCGGATCGAATCCACAGCGCGACCAGACCCGCAACCGCCGCCACCACGAAGGCAATCCGCCATCCGCCGTCGGTGACCCCGGCTTCGCCGTAGACGCCGAGCAGGATGGCGAGAGTGACGAAAGCCAGAATCGGGCCGATGACCCCGCCGAGCGATGCTATGGCGCTGTATGTGAATCGGCGTCGTGGCGGTGCGGTTTCGGTGATGTACGCCGAAGCGCTGGGCAGCTCCCCGCCGAAGGAGATCCCCATGACGATGCGGGAGAGCACAAGCACCACTGCTGCCCCTACCCCGATGACTCCGGCGGTCGGCGTCAACGCGATAGCGAGGTTGGCCGCCGCGATCGTCACCATGCTCAGCACGAGCGCCGATCGCCGGCCGTGTTTGTCCGCCCATCGTCCAATGAGGACACTGCCAAGGGGCCGTGCGATGAATCCCACCGCGAATCCAACGTATGCGGCAAGCAGTTTGGCCACTGGATCGTCGCCGGGGAACATCTGGATGGCGAAGTAGGGCGCCATCACGGCATAGACCATCCAGTCGTAACCCTCGACCACCCCGCCGATACTGGCGGCGGCGAGCTCACGCTTCGCGCGGCCATGGGACGGAACGAACTTATCGGCAACCTCAACGGGTCGCTCTAACACCGCGGTCATAGCTTCTCCAAAGCTCGGTCGAGCCCTTGGCGCAGGGCGCCCGCCAGTTCATCGATGTCCTCCTGCTCGTAGACGAGCGCTGGGACCAGTTGGGCGCAGCTCGGCCCGGGCTGGACCACCGCACCCGCTTCACGGATCTCGTTGAGCACCGTGATGAGCGCGGGGAAGGGCAGCGCGCCACCGCCGTTAGGCAGCTCGAGTCGCACCGCACGGAACAGGCCGATGCCGTCGTCGCCCACGACGAGTGGGTGATCCGACAACTCGGCCAGCACCGCGTCCAGTTTGGACGTCACGATTCCGGCTCGCTTGATGGCATCGAGTCGATCCATCTCGGAGATGGTGGCCAGGATCGCGGCACACGTTGAAGGCGCCCCGGCCTGGGTCTCGCCGTGCAGGAGCATCGCGTCGGCTCGCTCGAACGCTTCGCATACGGCGTGGGAGGCCAACACCACTGCGGCAGCACACGTGCCGTTTGTGAGGCCCTTCGACGCGATGAGCAGATCCGGTTGTACCGGCCAGTTCTCCGACGCGAAGAAGCTGCCGGTGCGGCCGAATCCGGTGGCCACCTCGTCCGCGACGATGAGGAATCCGTACTCGCGGCGGAGTTCTTCAAGCGAGCCAAGTAAACCCTGCGAAACAGGATACGCACCGGTACCCAACACCGGCTCCATCACCAGTGCCGCCACCCGATCCCCTTCGGCGGCAAGCAAAGCCCGCAACTCGCCATCGTCGGTGTGGTTTACGTGACGCACCAAGCTGGTGTCCACGCTGTAGTAGTCCTGCCTCAGTTGCTCACCCGTCAGCGCATGGCTGCCATAGGTGAGCCCGTGATAGCTACCTTTGAGGCCCACCACGAGCCGCCGCTGCGGCTGATCCTGGATGGCGAAGTGCTGCCGCACCAACTTCATCATCATGTCGTTGGCGGCACTGCCCGAGGTAGAGAAGATCACGCGGCCGAAGTGGTCCGGCCCGGCGACATCGACCAAGGCCTGCGACGCAGCCACCGCATACTCGTGTCCCGAGCGGAAGAGCGGCAGATACGAGGCGTCCAGCAGGCTCTTGTGGATGGCGTCGGCCACTGCGACGTTGCCGTAGCCGATGTTCACGTTCCACAGGCCACTGGTGGCACAAAGCTTCCACTTGCCGTCGCCGTAAAGCACTCGCGTTCCTTCAGCCCGCACCGCGGTTCGCGCCGGATTGCCGAACCGGCTCGGCGGGGCGAGCAACTCCCAGAGCGGATATCGGTGCGTCATATGAACACTCTCCTCATAGGATTTGTTGGGGCCCAGCCCCGCGAGGCTGGGCCCCGGATTGTCAGGCGTCTGCCGGAATTGCCGGCCGGGGGGCGCCGGCGCAGCTCACCTGACGGGGTGGGAGATGGCCGTACATCAGCTCTTCACTCTCGAGAGGCTTTGCCAGGCACCTCGAATTGCCCTGGAATGACGGCGGACTGCTCGACCGCCTCTCGAGTCGCTGCGGCGACCATGTGCCGGTGACGACACCCTTTATGCAGCAGCTCGCTCAAGGCGTCTACGCCTTTGTGCAGCCCGACGGCGGCTGGTGTGTCAACAACGCCGGAGTCGTCGTCGGTCCCGACACCACCGTGGTGATCGACACGGCAGCCACCGAGCGACGGGCTCGCCTGCTTCACGCCGAAATCGACAAGATCTCGGATCGCCCGCCGAATCTTCTTATCAACACCCACTTTCACGGGGACCACCACTTCGGCAACGCTCAGTTCTCGCCGCCCGCAACGATCGTGGCCCACGAGACGGCCCGTGATCAGATTATCGAAGCGGGCCTTGGCCTTCGGCACCTGTGGCCCGATGTTGAATGGGGCGAGACGCCGATTACCCCGCCGACGCTGACGTTTCGCGACGCGATCACCATCCACGCGGGTGAGCTCCGCCTTGAGCTGACACACCTGGGACCGGCTCACACCACCAATGACATTTTCATCTGGGTACCAGACCACAAAGTGCTCTTCGCCGGAGATGTGTTGTGGTCCGGAGTCACCCCCTTCTGCCTGATGGGCTCGATCGAAGGTTCGCTGCGGGTCTTCGACCAACTGCGCGCACTCGAGCCTGAGATCATCGTGCCCGGCCACGGCCCGGTCGGTGGCCCGGAGCTCTTTGACGCCAACGAATCCTACCTGCGCTGGATTCAGGAGATTGCCCGCGACGGCTTCCAGGCCGGGCTCTCCACCGCCGAGGTTGCGAGCAAGACCGACCTCGGGGATTTCGCCGGCCTGCTCGATTCGGAGCGACTGGTCGGCAACCTGCACCGGGCGTATGCGGAGTTGGCCGGCCAGCCGCTCGGCGCGCAGATCGATGTGCTGGCCGCGTTCCAGGAAATGGTCGCCCATCATGGCCGTCTCCCCGACTGCCACGCTTGATGAGAGGTTGTCATGGACGAGAACACCGATGTGAACATCGCGGTTATCTACTACTCCTCGACCGGCACCATCTACCGCATCGCCAATGAGATTGCGGAAACCTGTGAGAAGGCAGGGGCGCGGGTGCGGTTACGCAAGGCCGCTGAGATCGCGCCTCGCAGTGCGATCGACACCAAGCCGGCGTGGGCCGCGCACCTGGCCGAGACCCAGGACATCCCCGTCGTTTCGGCCGAGGACGTCACGTGGGCAGACGGCATAGCCTTCGGCACTCCCAGCCGTTTCGGCAACGTCGCCGCGCAGCTTAAGCAGTTCATCGACACCCTCGGCCCACTCTGGGTGCAGGGACGGTTGGCAGATAAGGCCTATACCGCGTTCACGTCGGGCACCACCACCCACGGCGGCATGGAGACCACCCTCGTCGCGATCTACAACATGGTGTACCACTTTGGCGGCATCGTGGTTCCACCCGGTTACGCCGACCCCATCAAGATGGTGGACGGCAACCCTTACGGCACTTCGCATGTGCTCGGCCTGACCGGCAACCCGGTGGATGAGACCACCCTGCAAGCGGCCCGCGCTCAGGCCAAGCGGCTGGTCCAGCTCGCTCGCGTCATCGCGGTCAACGAACTCTGAGCTCGGTTGCTCGGGGCGCTCGCATCACAGCGTCTCGAGCAACCAGGGCAGCACTCGTTCGGCCATCATCATGGTGGGAATGTTGGTGTTGGCCGCCGGAATCTCAGGCATCACCGACGCGTCGACCACCCACAGCCCGTCGATTCCCTTTACCGCACAACGCGAATCGACCACCTCACCCATGGCACAAGTGCCGGTCGGGTGATGGTACGTCCCCACCGAGGCAAGCAGATCCGCCGCGGGTGGCGGCCTCACAATCAGTGAGGCGAAGGGCTCAGTCTCGATAATTCGGTACAGCTCAAGCACTGCCTCTAGGAGCCGGGGCGGATCTGCCGGATCGGAGAGCAATCCGAGATCGATATTTGGACTCTCTGCCGGATCCGCCGAGCGCAGCCAAAGCCGGCCACGCGATTGCGGCTTCATCAGCGCCGCCCCGACAATGAACGTCCCCGGGGGCGGAGCTACCGGACCGGCATTCGGCGGCCCGCCCACGAAGAGCTGCAGATCGGGTAGCTCGGAGGCCGAGCTGGCGAAGCTCAGGATGGTCTCGAAGCGGGCCTGCATCAGGCCGTCCAGCACCGAGAGGTTGATCGGCACGAGCGCGTGATCCTGAAGACCTCGGCCGACCGGGAGGTCTGCCACGCTGACGATGCCAAGCGCGGCAAGATCTTCGGCTGGCCCGATGCCGGAGCGCAAGAGGATCGACGGGCTTCCGTAGGCTCCCGCGCAAAGAATCACCGCATCGGCCTCGATCACCTCATCGGCGAGTCGTACGCCGGCGATCTGACCCCTGGCGATGAGAAGGTTCTCCACCAACGCGTGGCAGCGGATGGTGAGATTGCGCCTGGTGCGGGCTTCGGCGAGATAGGTGACCGCAGTGCTCTGGTGAATGCCGCCGAGCTCGTTCATGGGTGCGGGGCCGACGCCGACAGCTCCCGGGCGGTTGTGGTCATCGATCTGCTTGTGTCCCAAGGACACTACGGTTTCGATGAACGCGCGGGACAGCTCGGTCAGGTTCGCCGATGCGGTGCGCCGAATGGTGACAGGGCCAGTGTTCGAGTGGCTGGATTCGGTACCAAAATCCAAGTCCTTCTCGGTTTTCAAAAAGTATGGAAGCACCTCTTGGAACGTCCAGCCCGGGCCCCACGCGCCATAGTCAGCGATGGTGCCGCGCAACGCAATCGCGGCATTGGTGGCCGAGCAGCCGCCGATTATCTTGCCGCGCGGCAGAAAGCCACCGTCCACCGAGGTGAATCCCCAGAGTGTGCTGGGCCCGGCGAAGGTCAGCGTGTCCGGTCCGGCCTCCAGCAGCAGCACCCGCCGGCGCGAATCCTCACTGAGCCGTGCCGCGAGGACGCCACCGGCGGAGCCGCTGCCTATCACCACCACATCGAACTTCACCGACCCATTGCGCCAAAAGACACTTCAGCGCTGGTCGAGTCGCGTTAGGACAGCTCGATCGACTTTCCCGTTGACGGTGAGGGGAAGCTTATCCAGGAAGCGATAAAGCCTTGGCACCATTGCCGCTGGGAGTTCTTTGGCCGCATGCTCACGCAGCTCGCCCTCAGCCGGAGTGGTGCCTTGCGAAGGCACCACGAAGGCAACCAGCTCACTGTGGGTGGGGTCGAGCTCGACCGCCACATCCTCGACCGACGGGTGCCCGGCCAGGACGACTTCTACCTCGGCCGGCTCCACCCGGACACCGCGCACCTTGACCTGACGGTCAGCCCGGCCCTTGAACGACAGGCCGGAGTTCTCTATGGCCACCAGATCGCCGGTGTTGTACCAGCGCCCCGGATGCCCGGAGAGGTGGATGAACGAGCTTTCCGTGCGCTGCGGATCCTGAAGGTAGCCAAGCGCTAGGCATTCGCCGCCGAGGTACAACTGACCGGTCTGGCCAACCGGCACATGAGCGAGGTCGTCGTCGAGGATAAGCGTGTGGACAGAAGGGATCGGCCAGCCGATGCCGATCGCCCCCGATGCCGCCGGGTCGACCGGCGTACGGGTAGCAACCACTGTGGCTTCAGTCGGGCCATAGTGGTTGACGAGTTCGCGGAAGGGGTGCCCGCCGGGGAGCCGAAGTTGGTCGCCGCCGGTGAGCAAAGTGCGTAGCTGCTCGAATTTGGACCCGTGCCGGATATACGCCTCCGCCAAAGGCGTTGGTGCGAAAGCGATCGAGATGTCCTTGGCGACCAGCCAGTCGCTGAGCTCCCACGGCGAGACGCGAACCTCTTCCGGAGCGAAGTACACCGAGGCACCCGAACACAGGTAGGGCCACGTCTCCCAGATGAACGCGTCAAACGAGGTAGCCGCCAAACTCGAGGCCCTGTCGTGGCGCCCGACCGCGTATTCGACGCTGTGCCAACGCGCCAAGTGGGCGAAGGAGCGATGCCCAACAAGCACACCCTTCGGCACTCCGGTCGAGCCGGAGGTGTAGACGAGATAGGCCGGCGTCGGATCCGCTTCCGGCGTACGGGGAGCGTGCCACGCATCGTCCTTAAGCTCGCCCAGCGCAATGGTTCCGGGGCCGGGCGGGAGGCCTGTCCCGTTGCCGTCGAGCACGATTGCCTTGGGCTGTGCGTCGCCGATGAGGGCCGCCACCCGATTTGGCGGCAGACCCGGATCGATGACGAGCGCCACGCAACTGTGCAACCAGATGCCCAGTTGGGTCGCGAGCACATGTGGCCCTCTTGGCAGATACGCAGCCACCACGCTGCCACTGGGCACACCGCGCCGCGCCAGCTCCGACGCGATCTGCCGCGCCAGCTCATACAGCCCGCCGTAGGTGAGCTGAACGTCCTCCGAACTCGCGGCGATCGCCATCGGCTGGCGTTGTGCTTGTGTCTCAACGAGTTGCGGCACTGAGAAGAGCGGAGGTCCGGGGAGGGTAAAGAGGTCAGGCATGGCCGATCAGTTTCCTTCCAAGGGTTGGCTGGATGCGGCTACCGCAGATGCGCTCGCGTTCTCAAGGAACTGAAGGGTGGACACACGTAAGCCGTAGCGCTCGCGCAGCAGTGCTATCACTTGCACGGCAAGCAGTGAGTGCCCGCCCAGGTCAAGGAAGCCGGCCGACGGGTCGATGGTCGGAAGGTTGAGCACCTCGCGGAACACAGTCGTCACCGCAATCTGAGCATCCATAGTGGAAGATCCTTCCTACCAGTGCGGGGTTTCGAGAAACTCGAATACCGCTACGGTCCAGACGTAACCAGCCCCGCTCCCCGTTGCCACCAGCAGATCCCCCGGTTTCGGCCGCCCCGACTCGGCCAGATAGGTCATGCCCAGCAACTCGTCCGCTGCACCGCATTGCCCGACCGTCAACGCCCAGTCAAAGCTCGTCCGCGAACGGTCAAAGCCCAACCGGCCGTAAATGCCAAGCTGCGCAATGGGTTCCGAGAAGCTGGTGTGCACGAGGTACTGCACCGACCCGAGATCCGTGCCGGCCTCGTCGAGCGCCTTCTGCATCACCAAGTCGCCGGTCTTGGCCATCCTGGCCAGCACACTGCCCAGCGCGTGCTCATCGCGCAGCAGATAGTCGCGCCTGCGCTCGCTCAGGTTTATCGCCTTGCCGTCGTGGAACGGGGCTGCTGTCCACGGCCAGATCGGAAGAG
>DPJL01000170.1 GCA_003543035.1 Micromonosporaceae bacterium
TTCGCGACGCTCCTTAGTCGTTCCGGCGGAAGTTGCGGCAGGAATATCACGCCGAGAGTCGTCATCGCGCCATCGTAGGCTGGGGAGGGTTGCCCGCCGAACGCCTCACCGAAAACGATGAGAAGACACCGAAAACGGTGCCCGACTTTGCGACATACACCCGACCCGGGTCGGTCCCTCAGGAACGCGGCCAATCCGCAAAGGCTGTCCGAAGTTCACCAACGGATTCGACAGCGATCCACTGACCGAAAATGGGATCCGGGATCCTGTCCAAGGTCCGCATGGCTTCAGCTATCTCATCGTTGGTAAGCGCCGGGTCGGATCGCATTGCCAGAGCAAGAAGGTCGACCCTGTCGTAGTGACTCATCGCCGCGGCAACGTCCACGAAGTCCCGGGGTTCAGCGCGCGTGGCCATAGCCGCGACTTTGGATCCGATGACGTCGTCGATGTGCAGAACAGCGCCGATGTCCAAAGTGACCGGTTGTTTTGTCCGATCGAATCGGGCGAGGGTCAGCCGCACTTGCTCGGCGCCTCGTCGGACCTCGAACTCCGCCATGTCGTTTTCGAAGCCATAGAAGATGTCGCCCAGCTCAGAGGTCTCCGGAATGATCTCGACCTCAAGTCCGGCGCTGCTCAGGCTCGCTTCCACCAGCGCCATCGCGTTGCGAACACCGTCATCTGAGTCAGTGAACAGGTCTATGTCTTCCGTCGGCCGCTTTACGATCCCGTGGGCAATGAGTGCCTGACCGCCGCCCAGTGCGAAGCCGTGAGCAGCGGCGACCTCGAGGGCAATATGCGCTACCTGGGACTGAAACGGGTCAGGAGACGGCATGGGGCCGCGTCGAGCGAAGGATCTGATGGCGTTCTTCCCAGGCACGCCGCACCGCGCGGGGAAGATGGAGATTTGGCCAGAGCCGGGTCAGCAAGTCGCCATTGATCCAGGCGCGCAATTCCTCAATGGTGACTGCCTCGCGGAGAACGATCTGATACATCCACTGCAGATACGCCGGATCGTCAAGGTTGAAGTGCCGATCTGGGTACCAGAAGAGGCGGTGGGGGAGTTCGACTATGCCGGATGTCGGGCCGTGCAGCTCAGTGAGGTCCGGGGCGACGAGGGCACGGCGACCAGGGCGAGCCTCGTGCCGGGCTCGGCCGCGATTGGCGAACCGTGTCGTCATGACAATGAGCATAATCGTTGGCGTGCTGGGTGAACTGATTCGATTCGTGGAAGCGGGCGGGCGATTGCCCTCCGAACCTTGGTATCAGGTGGTGGCTTCACCCGGTACCCACGCGATATTGGCTTTTCCGGGTCACAGCGTGATTGTCACGGACCTGGCGCCGGAGTGGGTGGCTCGGTTGCTGCCGGAGGAGGATCTGTCCGCGCCGCTCAACCCGCCCTTCCTGCGCGCTGTTGAGCTTGAAAAGTGTCTGCGCGTGAACAACGTCGACATCGTCATGCTCGGCCAGCGGCTCACTGGATCGCCAGAGGTCGTTTTGTCGGTCGCTGCTCGGTCAGCACCCGGCCCAAAGCGTGAAGATCTGAATCATCCGCGAGTACTGCGTGCGAAGCGCTACCGCCAAGAGGTGACCGTCTATCAAGCAGAAGGCGGCATCTTGATCATCGGAAGAGGCGTGGGTGGGCGTTGGGAGGCCGCGGTCGAGGTGGACGAGCAGGCTCGCGGAAAGGGCTTGGGCAGGGCGCTTGCATTGGCGGCAAGGCACCTCATTCCGGCGGAGAGACCCATCTGGGCACAGATCGCGCCGGGCAACGCGAGCAGCGTTCGCGCCTTCCTCGCCGCCGGATTTGTCCCGGTGGGTGCTGAAGCTCTCCTTGTTCCCTGAGGGGTCCGCTGATCGGATCGCGGGTCGTCCGGGCAGAATAGGGGCATGAGTTTGGCGCGTTGTGTGGTGGCGGTGGACGGGCCGTCCGGTTCCGGCAAGTCGACGGTGTCCCGGCGGCTGGCCAAAGCCTTGGACGCTCGCTATCTCGACACCGGCGCCATGTACCGGGCTGCGACATGGGCTGTGCTGCACGCGGGCGTGGATCTGGCCGATCACGAGGCCATCGTCAAGGTCGTGATCGATACCGAGATCACGATAGGCGTCGATCCTCTCCGCCCCTCCATGAAGGTCAACGGGGTGAGCGTGGAGCAGGAGATCCGCGGGCCGGAGGTGACCGCCGCGGTTTCCGCCGTCTCCGCTGTGCCGATGGTGCGCCAGCTGCTGGTCGCCCGGCAGCGCGAGATCATCGAGCAGGCCGAACGGATCGTGGTCGAGGGCCGCGACATCGGCATGGTGGTCGCCCCGAGCGCGGATCTGAAGGTCTATCTGACCGCCTCGGTGTCCGAGCGTGCGCGCAGACGCAGCTCCGAGATCGAGGCCGACCACGCCTCCACCGCGGAAAACCTCGCGCGACGCGACCACCTGGACTCCACCCGCGCCACCGATCCACTACGCCAGGCGCCCGATGCGCTGGTCATCGACTCCACCCGGATGGATATCGACGAGGTAGTCGAGAAACTTAGAGAGCTGTTGAACAACGCATGAAAGACACCGAGCTCGAGCTCGCCGACCTGCCCGACGACGCGCCCGTGGGAGACGAGAACGCCCCAGTAGCGACCCCTGTCGTGGCGGTGGTGGGCCGGCCGAACGTCGGTAAGTCCACTTTGGTCAATCGCATCATCGGCCGCCGTCAGGCGGTCGTCGAGGATGTACCCGGCGTGACCCGCGACCGCGTCGCCTACGACGCCAACTGGGTGGGCCGCGAGTTCACCGTCGTCGACACCGGCGGCTGGGAGCCCGACGCCAAGGATCGCGCGGCCGCGATCGCGCGGCAGGCTGAGACCGCGATCGGCATGGCCGACGTGGTGCTCTTCGTCGTGGACGCCATGATCGGCGCGACCGACGACGACGAGAAGGCCGTGAAGATGTTGCGGCGCAGCAAAAAACCGGTACTCCTCGTCGCCAACAAGGTGGACAACCAGGCTCGCGAAGCCGAAGCGCATTCGCTGTGGTCGCTCGGCCTCGGCCAGCCATTCCCGATCTCGGCTCTGCACGGCCGGGGATCAGGCGAGCTGCTCGATGCGGTGCTGGAGGCTTTCCCCAAGGACGCGCCGGTCATCAAGGAGAACCGTCCGCGCGGCCCGCGCCGCGTCGCGCTCGTAGGCAGGCCCAACGTCGGCAAGTCGAGCCTGCTCAACCGGCTGGCCAAAGAGGAACGGTCCGTTGTGGACTCCGCCGCCGGGACCACCGTCGATCCGGTGGACTCGATGGTCGAGGTCGGCGGAGAGACGTGGCAGTTCGTGGACACGGCCGGCCTGCGCAAGCGGGTCGGTCAGGCCAGCGGTACCGAGTACTACGCGTCGCTGCGGACCTCCGCCGCGATCGAGGCCTCCGAGGTGACCGTGGTGCTTCTTGACGCCAGCGAGGTCATCAGCGAGCAGGATCAGCGACTGCTTTCCATGGTGTCCGAAGCCGGCCGCGGGGTCGTGCTGGCCTTCAACAAGTGGGACCTGGTCAACGACGATCGCCGCCACTACCTGGAGAAGGAGATCGACCGTGAGCTCAAGCGCATCCCTTGGGCGTTGCGGGTCAACATCTCCGCGCTGACCGGGCGGGCGGTCGACAAGCTCGCGCCGTCATTGCGGACCGCACTGGCCAGCTGGGAGAAGCGGATCTCGACCGGCCGGCTCAACCAATGGCTGACGGCTCTGGTCCAGGCGACACCTCACCCGATCCGGGGCGGCCGTGCCCCTCGGGTGATGTTCGCCACCCAGCCGGGTTCCATGCCGCCCAAGTTTGTGCTGTTCACGACGGCTCCGCTCGACGCGGGCTATGTCCGCTTCATCGAGCGCAAGGTGCGGGAAGAGTTCGGATTTGAGGGCACACCGATCGAAATCGCGGTAAAGCCCCGCAAGCAACTCGGCCCTGGGGGGCGAGGCAAGCCGCACGGCTAGTGTCTGTTGTGTGAGCGAGCATGGGGCGGGTGCGCCCCGGATAGCCGCGGTCGAGGTGTCTCTACCGTCGCATTTGCACAGCCAGGAAGAAATCATCTCGGAGCTCTCCCGGCTCGCCGGGCCGGTGTTCTCCCGTTTCGCCAGGACAGCGGGCGTGCAGACACGTCGGCTGGCATTGCCCATTGAGCAGTATGCGCAGCTCAATGGCTTCACCGACGCCAATAACGCCTACCTCGAGGTCGCGCTGGAGTTGGGCGAGCAGGCACTCAAGTCCGCGTTGGAAAGTGCCCGGATCCGGCCCGAGGAAGTCGATCTGATCGTCTCCACCACGGTCACCGGCCTCACCGTGCCGTCGCTGGAGGCCAGGCTTGCCGCGCGGGTCGGGTTCCGTTCGGATGTCAAACGGCTGCCCCTGTTCGGGTTGGGTTGTGTCGCAGGCGCGGCGGGGATCGCGCGTCTGCACGACTATCTGCGTGCCTATCCGAATCACGTGGCCGTGCTGCTCGCGGTGGAGCTGTGCACACTGACCATCCAGCGCGGCGACACGTCTGCGGCAAACCTTGTCGCCACTTGCCTTTTCGGCGATGGCGCCGCGGCGGTGGTCGCGACCGGAGCTCAGCGGGCGGGCACCGGACCCCAAGTCATGGCGAGCCGCAGCCGCCTGTACCCGGACACCGAAGACGTGATGGGCTGGGACATCGGCAGCGACGGATTCAGGATCATCCTTTCCGCCGACGTGGCACCGATCGCCGAGCGGCATTTGCCGGGTGACGTTGGGGAGTTCCTCGGCGAGCACGGATTGTCCAGTCAGGACATTGCCACCTGGGTGTGCCATCCCGGTGGCCCAAAGGTGATCGATGCCATCGAGCGGGTCTTCGGTCTCGGTCCCGAGGCGCTCGCCCACACCCGCAACTCCTTGCGGGACAACGGCAATCTCTCCTCGGTGTCGGTGCTGGACGTGATGCGTGAGACGATGTTGAAGCCACCCCCCGCCGGCTCGCCAGGTCTGATGATCGCGATGGGCCCGGGTTTTTGTTCCGAACTCGTGCTGCTGCGATGGTGACTGTGTATTACCTTTTGATTCTCGCTGTCGGGCTGGAACGCCTCGTCGAGCTCGTGGTCTCCAAGCGCCATGCGAGCTGGGCACTCGCCAACGGCGGCCGCGAATTCGGCCGAAGCCATTACCCCTACATGGTCGCGATCCACACCGCGCTCCTGATCGGATGCGTGCTCGAGGTGTGGTTGCTGGATCGGCCCTTCCTGCCGTGGCTTGGCTGGCCGATGCTCGCCGTGGTGCTGCTGAGCCAAGGACTGCGTTGGTGGTGCGTCGCGACTTTGGGCAGACGCTGGAACACGCTGGTCATCGTGATCCCGGGACTGCCGTTGGTGAATCGCGGCCCCTATCGCTGGCTACGCCATCCGAATTACGTGGCGGTTGTGGCCGAAGGGATAGCGCTGCCTCTGATCCACTCCGCATGGCTCACCGCGCTCCTTTTCTTTGTGGCCAACGCACTCGTGCTCACCGTCCGGATCAGAGTGGAGAATGCGGCCCTTCAGACGGCCGCGGCGCATGTATGACGCCGATTTGCTGATCGCCGGGGGAGGCCCGGCTGGGCTCGCCACAGCGCTGCACGCGCTCCAAAGTGGACTGTCCGTGATCGTGGCAGAACCCAGACCCATGCCCATCGACAAAGCGTGTGGGGAAGGCTTGATGCCCGGTGGGCTTGCGGCACTTGCCTCGCTCGGGGTGGATCCGGAAGGCATGCCGTTCCAAGGGATCGCCTACATTTCCGGCTCACACCGAGCCGAGGCGCGCTTTCGGCACGGGCCCGGTCGTGGTGTGCGCCGCACGACGCTTCACGCCGCCCTTCATTCAAGAGCCGGCTTTCTGGGTACCAAGTGGACGCACGCCAAAATCGGGGATGTCACGCAAGACGCGCATGGGGTGACTGCGGGCGGTCTACGGGCGAGGTGGCTCGTGGCTGCCGATGGGCTGCATTCCCCGGTACGCCGCCAGCTCGGCATCGGCTCCAAACCGGGGTCGCCGCGACGATTCGGGCTTCGCTGGCACTTCCCGGTCGAGCCGTGGTCGGATTTCGTGGAAGTTTGGTGGTCGGAGTTCGGCGAGGCCTATGTCACGCCGGTGGCGCCCGACCTTGTCGGCGTGGCGATTCTGAGCGCGCAAAAGCCCGACCTGGCTTGGTTTCCGGCTCTGCAAAGCCGTTTGCGTGGTAGTGGCCCGCCGCTCGGTGCTGGTCCGCTTCGGCAAGTTGTAGCGCGTCGGGTGCAGGGGCGAGTGCTCCTAGTGGGCGACTCTGCCGGATACGAAGATGCGCTTACCGGAGAAGGAATCAGCCTCGCCGTCAAACAGGGTTCGGCGGCCGTCGCAGCCATCCTGGCGGGAGAACCTGAGTCCTACGAACGTTCGTGGAAGCGGATCACTCGCGATTACCGGCTGCTGACCCGCGCTTTGGTGCTTGCGACCAGGCACCGTCCGATCCGTCGTGCGATCGTGCCACTGAGTTCACGCGCGCCCGCTCTCTTCCGCGGCATCGTCAACGTCCTTGCCCGTTGAGCTCGAGAGCGTAGGAGTCGCCTTCTTTGCGGAAACCGAGCCGGGCGTAATACGGCGCGACCATGCCGGGCGGCGTGAGCACCTTGTGGAAGCCTCGTTCGCTGAAGAGCCCGCTGCGTTTGTAGACGAATTCGCCCGGCGTGAAGTCCCGGAATCGTTGCGTCACATAGTCCAACTCGACCTGGGCGACCCCGCTTCCGGCATCCCTGCTCAGCACGACTCCCGCGACGTCGTCACCGCGCATCACGAGGAACGCGAATACGTCTCGGCGCCAATGGAATGACGGGTTGAACGCCTTGATGTCCTCGGCATGGACGTCCATCACGTGAGCCAGGAAGGCGTCGTTCTGGCCCACCTCGACCACTGTGTATGTCTCGTCGTCATGCCGCGTGCGGATCAGTTTGCGCAGGTAATAGAGGTTGATCACGGCGAGCACGATATTGAGCCCGACCATCGGCCAGACCCTGAGCACGCCGTTGAAGAAGATCAGCACAAGACAGCCGACCAGGTTGAGCGCGCGCAGACGCAGGATCCGGGTCTGCAGCAGCGACCACACCAGGATCGCCGACCCTACCCAGCCGATGAGGTCAAGCCACTTCACTTGATCAGGCTAGTCCCGCGAGGTGGGCCACAGCAGTGACTTTGCGATCGCAATCTGAACGTCGTTCAGCGGTCTACCGTCCTCGGTGTCCCAGAGCGAGTTCTGCAGAACTCTCGCGATCGACCAGCCGGCCGCTCGCTGCCGGTCCAGCTCAAGGACCTCGGTCATCTGATCAAAGCGACGGCGTACGCCCCGCGCCACGTCACCGGTCGCCACGAGTTCTTCCCAGCGATTGTCCAACGCCGGGAGCAGCTCGAAACCGGGGTCACCGGCCAGCGGCTTGGGATCGATGGCCAGCCACGGCTCGCGTTCGGCGGCGAGCACATTGTCGTAGTGCAGGTCCCAGTGCAGTAGGCGATCGCCGGGCTCCTGGGCCACCTCGCTCACGATGTCAGCCCAGGTTTGCATCATGCGCCGCTCCTCCTGGTCGGTCAGGACGGTGAGCGCCTCGGGTAGGTACTCGAGCATCTTCGCTATGACATCGCTGAGGCGCCGGATCTCTGGCGGCGCCTGGTGGGCGTTGAGCCGCATCAGGAGTTCACTGATGACCTGTACCGCTTGCGTGATGTCCGGCATACAGGAGAGTGGACGGTCCTCGTCCAAGCGCTCCAACAGCAGCATAGAGCTGTTGGCTTCCTCGGCCTCGTCTAACAGCCGAGCCGCGCCTTGCCCATCCCACACGCGAAGCGCGGTCCCTTCGCCAAGGTGCTCCTCGTCGATTGGCTGCAACTTCAACGCAGCGGGAGTGCCGTCAGCCCTTCGCACCGGTAGCACGAGGCCCACCATTCCGTGCATCGGTTTGCCGTCCAACGTGAGCTGCCAGCGCTCCAGATAGGAGGCCGCCAGCTTCGGCAGCTTGGCGATCCACTCTCGGCCAGTCCCTGGGTAGAAGTTGTCGTGAAAGGCGGCGAGCTCCCTGGGGACCTGGATCATCACAAAGTCCTTCGGGCCGTGAGGGCGCCAGCACGATGCGCATAGGCAACGGCGAAGGCGAGCGTGGGTGCCAATAGAGGCACATGAAAGGGAGTCAGGGCAAGGCGTGCGGCCGGGTCCATGTCAATGCCGCCAAGCGAGATGTCATAGCCAAAGAACATCTTTGGCAGCCAGGCCCAGGCGTCCGCGGTCAAGGCCAGATCCCTTTGCTGATAGGCGATCCAGGCCACTGTCGCCAGCTCCAGCATCGCCAATCCGGCCGCCATCGCCAGCGCGAGAGTCAGCCGACTTCGCCTTCGCCTCAGATAGACAAGGCGCACCAACATCCACGCCCCAGCCAGCCAGATGGTGTAGCCGAGGACGCGGGCGACGAGGTCTCCACTCACCGGAAGAAACCATATGAGCCCGAAGCAGGCCAGTGCTGCCAACGGGTGCTGGTGCCAGCTCTTACGCGGTCGCTCACCCAGCCAAAGGCCGGCCAGCACTGCGATCGAAATCAGAACCAGCATCACGGTTTGCGGGTAGGCCTCGGGAAATTTGAACCAGAGCACCACGATGCCAACAAAGGCAAGTGGCGCAAGCACTTTGGCCAGGCCGGCATTGGTGACTCGTTCGGTGAGCCCGGACCTGAGCACGTCGACTGAGTCCCGCCACGGGGTCGTCGAGTTCTTCAACAGATCGGCGATTTCTTCGCCGTACCGGTCGCGCACTTCACGCGGATAGCAGGCGAGCAGGACACGCGTTAGCAACGACATCACGCCACCGCCAGCCTTGTCAGGCCGGTGCGAGCGACTGATCGCATCCGCTCGAGCTCTGCCTTCAATGCCGCTCGCCCCCGTTTGGTGAGCTGATAGGGCTTTCGCCGATCCTGCTCGGCAAGCGGTTCGATGAATCCGGCTTCCTCCAGCCGCCGGATCGCGCCGTAGAGAGTGCCCGGGCCCGGCCGTTCCCCGGTCAGCTCCGCGATGTCGTCCTGCATCGCATAGCCATGCTTCGGCGCCGACGCGAGGCTGATCAGGATGAACAGCGCCGGTTCGGAAAACCTGCCGAGCTCGGGTAGTCCACTCATGATGATCGCGCTCCTTGCTACGTTCCACGTAGCATCGCCGCGCGTAGTACTGCTGTCAAGTGCGAATGTTGTCGGACTGCTGCGCTAAGTTGCCGCCATGGCTGAATTTTTACTGGTACCAGGCGCATGGCTCGGAGCGTGGGCGTGGGATGAGGTGGTTCCGGAGCTGCACAAGGCCGGCCACGGTGCCCACCCGCTAACGCTGTCCGGGCTCGCTGAGAAGCAGGGTGTGCCAGCTGGGCAGCAGACTCACGTCCAGGACATCGTCGACGAGATCGAAGGCAAGGATCTGCGCGACATCGTTCTGGTCGGGCACAGCTACTCGGGCATCCCGGTCGGTCAGGCCGCGGAGCGGATCGGTGACCGGCTCGCCCGCGTGGTTCTCGTCGACTCCGAGGTCCCGGTGGACGGCGAGTCGTTCGCCTCGGCGACGCTGGAGGCCTCGATCGCCGAGAACGGTGGCTTTTGGGCGCCAATGACCGCGGACGATTGCGAAGGACAGGGTCTTACCGACGAGCAGGTCGCACGGATCGTGGGCGGTTCGACGCCACACCCGGGCGCCTCGCTGACCGAGCCGGCCGTGCTGACCCGTCCGCTCGGCGAGCTTCCGGCGACATACATCAAGTGCCTGCTCGACGGCCCCGAGCCGAATGACACCGTGGCCGAGCGGCTGACCAGCGAGCGCTGGCGGCTGGTCGAGATGAACACCGGCCATTGGCCGATGTTCTCTGAGCCGAGCGAGCTGGCGCAGATCCTGCTCGACGCGGCCGAGTCGGCGTAGGGCGTCAGACCCGTTCGTATACCGAGATGTGCTGGCCGCTGCTTGCGGTGAAAGGGCTGCGGTCCCAATCGTTGTAGCGTTCCCGCAGCCGCAGGCCGGCCAGCTGAGCCATCAGGTCAAGTTCACTTGGCCAGCAATACCGCATCCGCAGGGGGCGCAGCTTGGTGCCCTTCTGATCGAAAGTGACACGTTGGTAGGTGACGACCTGCTCGACCGGGTCGTGCAGCAGGAACTCCATGCTCACCACATCTTCGGTCAGGGAACGGGTCGCGACCCGCTGGCCTCGGTCGAACATGCTCACATCCTGGAGTTAGCACTCGATGACGAACAGGCCGCCCGGTGCGAGGACTTTGGCGACGTTGCGGAAGCAGTCAATCTGACGCTCCTGGCTTGGCAGGTTGAACAGGGTGTTGAACACCAGATAGGCCAATCGAAACGGGCCTGTGACCGCCACGTCGGCCATGTCGCCGACGACGGCCGGGATTGATGCGCCGCCCGGCTTGCCGCGCATCTGCTCGATCATCGCTGCCGAACCCTCGATACCCTCAACAGCGATGCCTTGCTGCGCAAGGGGAATCGCCACTCGCCCGGTGCCGATGGCGAGCTCCAGGACCCGCTCGCCGTCCGGAACGAGCTCGGCTAGAAACGCAACGGCCGGTGTGGGATCGGGGAGCTTCGGCCCGTCGTATTCGTGCGCATAACGATCGCCGAAGAATTCTGGGTCACCGAATCTGCTCATGCCGAGGACCTAACCAGGATGCGTCCAACGAACGCCACCAATTTACAATTCGCCTCATGTTGGTGCAGGCATCGCCAAAGGTGTTGGCAATCTCGTGGGGCGAGATCGAGATCGAGGGCGTCGGCACGCTCAAGGATGCAAAGCTTTTCCCAGGCGGGGCTCGGGCGTGGAATTGGTCGGAGACCGGCACGCGGCACTCACCAGGCATTCAACCCGCGGACGCGGAGGAGCTCATTGCCAATGGCGCGACGGCAGTGGTGCTGTCGCGCGGCATGGAGCTTCGGCTCGAGGTGATGGCGCAGACACTTGAGTTGTTGCATGCCAAGGGAATCACCACGCACGTGCTCGAAACGCGTGAGGCTGTGCGTCTCTACAACGAACTCGCCGAGACGCAAGCCGTAGGAGCGTTGTTGCACTCAACCTGCTAGAACCTCACGGTCGTCGGTGGTAGGTGTTTCGGCGGGGTGTTTGTTGGCCCAGGTAGTGGGGTGGGAGGAATTCGGGGAGTCCGTCTCCTGCGATGTGGACGGTCCATTGGTTGCGGTGGATGAGCCGGTGGTGATACCCGCACAACAGCACCGCATTGTCCAGAGAGGTTGGTCCGCCGTCGGCCCAGTGTTTGATGTGGTGTCCGTCGGTCCAGCGGGGTGGGCGGTCGCAGCCGGGGAAGGCGCATCCGCCGTCGCGGAGGACGAGTGCCCGCCTGAGGGGTCCGGTGAATAGGCGTCGTTCTCGGCCGATGTCCAAGACTTGTCCTTGTCCGCCGAGGACGGCGGGGAGCAGTGCGGCGTCGCAGGCCAGGCGGCGCACCGACTCGGGGGCGAGGATGCCGCCGGTGTCGA
>DPJL01000399.1 GCA_003543035.1 Micromonosporaceae bacterium
GCGGCGTCGCGGGAGGCGCGGCCGCAACCACGGCGGACCTCCGACAGAGGTTTGAGCGTTTGTGGTTGTCAGAAAGCTGACATCATCGTTGCGGCCGCAGTGATCCAGGCTCGCTTGGTAGCCGGCTGCAAGGCGCTGTATTCGATCGAGGATCCGGTCTCCAGCGAGGGATCAAAGGGAACCGTGACGACAGCCCGGGTCCGGCTGGCGAAGTGCTTGCGCAGATCCTCCAACATGGACGATTGCCCAGGGGTGGCGCACGACAGCAGGGTCACCGCGTTGTTGGCGAGCTCACCGAGCCCGATCTCGTGCAGCAGATCGATCATCCAGTCGGCGGTGAAGGCCGCATCTTCCCTGGGCACCGTCGTGATCACGAGTTGATCACAGGCTCGCAGCACGGTCTGCCAGTTGGGGCTCTCGACATTGTTACCTGTGTCTACACAGACGACATCGTGGGTGCGGCAAAGCAACTCGAGCACGCGGCGCACGGTGTGCTGATCAAGCTTCTGCGCAAAGCGCGGATTTTCCTCGCCTGCCAGCACGTCATAGGTGCCGTCGGAGGCGTGCCGCAGATAGTCGTCGACCCGCTCGGCCAACTCGTGACCGGAGGTGTTTTCGATCTCCATCAGGTCTTTGAGCAGGTGCCGGATGGTCCGGGCATGCCGCGCACTCCCAGCCCGTAGGCCCAGCGTGCCGCGCAACTCGTTGTCGTCCCAGGCCAGAACACCGCGACCACGCGCACTGCCGATGGTCGCCGCCGCCAGGACAGTCGCCGTGGTCTTGTGCACGCCGCCCTTGGGGTTGGCGAAGGCGATGATCTTCGGACGGTGCAGCTGGCGCCGGAGCACCGCGAACTCACGATCGGCTTCGGTCTCGGAATGCGCTGTGCGCCACTCGATCTGGCCGGGAATCTGGCCCGGCACAGCGGTCGGGGACGTGCGGGCACGATCCAGCAGCACCCGCCAACGTGGCGTCGGCTCGTCCTGCCAGCCACGCTCCACCCCTGTGCCTCCCACTCCGTATTCCGTGCGGGCCACAGGTCTGTGCGCCTGCTGCCTGGAGAAGAGCCTCGCCTTAGGGCCCCGCTGAAAGGAATCCAGTCACTGAGGCCCCACCCTATGTGTAACGAGCGCCTGGGCAAACCCCTGTTCCTATGCTCAACGAAGCGGTTCGATGCTGCGTGTCGCTGATGGGGACGGCGTTGGCACCGGTACCGCTGATGGGCTACCACCTGGCGGGTCAGCCGTTGGGCCTGGAGTGGGTGAAGTCACTGTCGGCAGCGGAGTTGCTGTCGGACTTGGGACAGCAGTCGGCGTGGGCAGAACAGTGTCCTGCTGCTCGGGCAACGGAGCCAGGAACACGGCTTGATCGAGCCGGAGCACCTCCGGAGCCGGATCAACGGCTCGGACCTCAGGCCGGGCCGCCATCTGCTCCAGCACGGCCGGTGTCGCCCGGACAACTGCGGCGTAGACACAGGTGCACGCCGACCGGTAGGCCATCGCCTCGGACAGGGCAACCGTCGCCTCATCCAGGTAGGTGCTGCGCAGCTTGCCCTCGGCCGCATTGACCTCGCTGAGTTTGGCGGCCAGCTGCCGCATCTCGTCGGCCTCGGCCTCCTTGCGAGCCGCGACCTGACGCATGCCCGACGCCACATCGTCGGGGATCTTGTAGGCCGGGATCCGCACGATCTGGGTCTGGACTTGCGGCAACGGCACACGGGCATAGACCTCGGCCACTGCCACTCCACCCAGCACCGGGGTAAGCCGGTCGGGCGCGAGGTAGGCGCGCAGGCTGATCAGCGCGTAGACCTCGGTGGGCGTCCCGTTTTCCTTGCCCACCAACGCTTTGAGCTCCTGCCGGCTGCTGTTCACGTAGCCCGGGATGGACTGCCCCTGCGCCACTCCAACGTGGACAGTCCCACCGGGCGCCTCAGCTCCCTTTTGCGGCCCCGGATTGTGCGTCGCCAGCACCGCCACGACCAGCACGGCGGCGGTCGCGGCCAACCCCGCAGCAGTGAGAATCTTGCCTTGGCGTCCGCTGCCCCGCAGCCGCGCGAAGCCTCGCGCCAGGCGAGGCACGATCACCTGGTCAAGATGACTCAGAATCCGCTGGGGTCTCATGACCGCTGCAGCACCTCAAGCGCGTGCGCCAGGTCGGCAGGATATTCACTGACGAACGTCACTTCATCTCCTGTCGCTGGGTGCACAAAGGACAGTGCCCGGGCATGCAACCATTGTCGGGTAAGGCCGAGCTTGGTGGCCAGCGTCGGATCTGCGCCATACGTCAAATCGCCCACACACGGATGTCGCATGGCGGCAAAATGGACACGGATCTGGTGCGTCCGGCCGGTTTCCAGGTTCACATCGACCAGGCTGGCCGACGGGAAAGCCTCGAGCGTGTCGTAGTGCGTGACGCTCGGCTTGCCGCCCGACATCACGGCGAACTTGTAGTCGTGCGTGGGATGGCGATGGATCGGCGCGTCCACGGTTCCGCGGAGCGGATCGAGCTGGCCTTGCACCACGGCGTGGTACCGCTTGTCGACCTGGCGTTCCTTGAAGGCTCGCTTGAGCACGCTGTAGGCGTATTCGCTCTTCGCCACCACCATCAGACCCGTCGTCCCGACGTCGAGCCGGTGCACGATGCCCTGCCGTTCGGCCGCACCACTCGTGGCGATCGTGTGACCCATCGCGGCGAGGCCGCCGATGACGGTCGGCCCGGTCCACCCCGGGCTCGGATGAGCTGCCACGCCGACCGGCTTGTCCACCACCACGATGTCGTCATCGCTGTAGATGACGTGCAGCCCCTCCACCGGCTCCACCACGATCTGCGGTAGCACAGGCGGTGCGGGCAGGGTCACGTCCAGCCAGCTGCCGCCGGAGACCTTGTCCGATTTGGAGCGGACCACTCCGTCGATCATTGCGTCGCCCGCCTCGACCAGGGTGGCGGCGGCTGTCCGGGAGAGCCCGAAGAGACGCGAAACCGCCTGGTCCAGGCGCATCCCGTCCAGTCCATCCGGTACCGGCAACGAACGCCTGTCCGGCATCGTCATCCCGTGGATTCCCGCTTGGCCAGCCTCGTCCCATCCCGTTGCCTGCCAAGCAATTCCAGCAGCACAGCCAGGACGACACCGAAGGTCAGCGCCATGTCGGCGACATTGAAGATGGGAAATACCTGCCCGTGCGGGTCGAAGAGGCTGAAGAAGTCCACCACGTGACCTTCGAAGGGACCGGGGGCACGGAAGATCCGGTCCAGCAGATTGCCGAGCGCCCCACCGAGCACCAGGCCAAGCGCAACGGCCCACGGAGTCGATCGCAACGTGCGGGCCATCCAGCCGATCCAGATGACCACGCCCAACGCGATTATCGGGAAGATCATGGTGAAGTCACGAAAGAGGCTGAACGCCGCACCCGCGTTGCGGGTCAGCGACAGGTAAAGCGCCCCACCCAGCAACTTCACCGGCTCATCCGGGTCGAGCATGCTCGTGGCCAGCTGCTTGCTGGCCAGATCGAGGGCAAGGGCAAGCGCACTGACGCCGGCCAGGAAACCGAGGGCACGACGACTGGGCCGCACCACCGTTTCCGCAGAGGGGCTGGATTCCACCTCGGACTGCACCATCACGCTTCCTCTGCGCGTCGTCAGCGACGCTCCTCGAGCTGCTTGCACGAAACACACAGTGTGGCAGACGGGAATGCGGCCAGTCGCTCGACCGGGATGGGATTGCCACACCGCTCGCACCAGCCATAGCTTCCCTCATCGAGGCGCTCCAATGCCCGCTCGACCTGGGACATGCGCTCAAGGATGGCGTTGGCCAGGGTGATCTCCTGCTCACGCTCGAACGTCTTGGTCCCGGTGTCGGCCTGGTCATCGCCGGCCGAGTCGGTGAGCCTGTCCCGCTGCAGCTCGGCGAGCTCCGCCAGGGTGTGCTCGTGCTCCTCCTGCAGCTCGTCTCGGCGTGCCGTGAGCGCGACCCGGATCTTCTCGGTCTCCGCCGCGCTGCGGGTCCCCTTCTTCGCCGCCGGCTTCACGGTCTTCGATTCGGCTGATTTGACCATCGTCGCTCCCTCGGCAGGGCCGGCCTTACTCGACCGGGCTGCCCTCGGCGGTGCCTCTACAGGGGACTTCTCACTGGACGCGGCGGACTTCTTCGCCGCGACAGGCTTCTTCTCTTTCGGGTTGACGGCTTGCTCAGCCGTCGCCGACTTGTGGGCAGTCGCCGACTTGTGGGCACGCGTCTTTGCGGTGGCACCGTCGGTGGTAGCGCTCCTGGTGGCGCCTCTCCTGCCAGCTGTCCGCTCTGCCATGGCTCCCCCACATCTAAAACGCCGTGCGCGGCTCGCGCCGCGCACACGTAAGTAGGGTGGCAAGAATACGGAACGTATGAACGCTCCACAAACATGCCACGCTTCGCCTGCTTATTTGCCACCAGTATCACGCTGAAATCAGGCAAAAAGGAAGATATCACCTAATCGTTTCGTTCGACACCCTCTTCCCCGAACCAGCGGGCCAACCGCCCACGCCGGCTCACCGCGCGCAGCCTGCGCTCGGTCTCGTCCCGTACCTCGTCGGTGGCGACGATCAGAAGGCTGTCATTGGTCTGCAGACGCGTGTCCCGTTCCGGGACGAACCCGGCGCCGTTCCGCAAAACCAGGGTCACTGACGCTCCCACGGGCAGTCGCAGCTCGTCGATATGTACCCCGGCCAGGTTGGAGCCCTCCGGAATATCCAGCTGCAACAGGTCGGCTCGCATCCGCTCGAGCGGAGCGGTCTCCACGCGAAGCTCGGTCGTCTCATCCGGAGCGGTCACCCCGAGCGTGCGGGCGGCGGCCGGCAAGGTACTGGCCTGGACCAGGGTGAAGATCACCACGAGGACGAAGACCACGTTGAAGAGCCAGTGCGCGTTCGGAAACGCCTCCGCGAGAGGAATCGTGGCGAAGACAATAGGCACCGCTCCGCGTAGCCCTGCCCAGGACAGGAACATGTTTTCCCGCCAGGTCCAGCCGAAAGGTGCCGTACTCAGGAAGACCGACAACGGCCGCGCGATGAAGGTCAGCACACAACCGATGATCAGCGCGGGCACGAGCACCCCCGGCAATCCGGGCGGTGAGACCAATAGCCCGAGCATCACAAAGAGCCCGATCTGGGCCAGCCAGGCCACCCCGTCGGCGAAGCCGATGATCGCCTGCCGGTGGGGCAGTTTGGCGTTGCCGAGGATCACCGCGGCGACATACACCGCCATAAATCCGGATGCGTGGATGACCGCACCACCAGCGTAGGCGAGCAGGGTCAACCCGACCGCGGCGAGCGGATAGAGACCGGCCGAAGGAAGGGCTGCGCGCTTCAAGAGCATTGTGCCCAGGTACCCGGCGACCGCACCGACGACCGCACCGATCGCGAGCTCGTAGATCAGTACCAGGACGAGCCACCACCACGGTTGACTGGGCTCACTCGGCAGGCTGGACAGCAGGATGACCAGCAGCACGGCGGTCGGATCGTTCATGCCGGATTCGGCTTCCAGCGTCGACTTCAGCCGGGGCCTGATCGGCAGCCGGCGGAAGACCGAGAAGACCGCGGCGGCGTCCGTAGACGAGATCACCGCTCCTACCAGCAGGGAGGTCCGCCAGTCCTGGCCGAGCAGGTAGTGGGTGAAGACCGCGACCACGCCGACGCTGATCCCGACACCGACCGTCGCCAGCGAGATCGAGGTGCCCAGTACCGGGCGCATCCGGCTCCACCGCTCGGTGAGCCCGCCCTCGGCGATGATCAGCACCAGGGCCAGGGTCCCCAGCCGGCGCGCCAACTCCGCATCGCTGAACTGGATGCCCAGGAACGACTCGCCCAGCAGGATGCCGAAGGCGAGATATACCAACAGGGTGGGGACCCCGATCCGGGTCGACCATCGCACCGCGGCCACCGAAGCCAGCAGCACCGCCGCCGCCACGAGCAGCGTGAGATCACCGAAGGCGGTCACGCTATTCGCCCTGCAGTCGGGCCAGCCTGGCAGCCAGATCAGCAGGCGGATTCTCGACCGTAAATAGTTTGTCCCGCGCCGCGGCTCCGGTGCGCAGCCGAACCGAGGCCTGAGCGAGGCCAAGAGCATCGGCCAGGGCGCGCCTTGCCGCCTCGGTCGCCCGCCCATCCACGGCCGGGGCCTGCACCGCGGCGATCACCGCCACGCCATTAGGCCCCTCATAGCGACCGCCCACCCGGGTCCGCGAGGCACCGGGCTTTACCCGGACCGCGATGACCACAAACTCGGGTGGGCGGTTTGGCATTCCTCATTGTGCCTGGTGACGCTCAGTCACCCGGCACTGGTGGCTAAACCCGGCGCGCGTCCGCCAGCAGGGCGCTGTCCGGCTCGCACAAACCACATGGGCTGAACCCAAGATCGACCGCCTCCGACACCGGCAACGGCTCAAACGGCCGGCCGAGCAGATGCACACAGCCGGCCACGTGATAGCGCGGCCGCCCGTCGATCACCAGGACATCGGTCGACATCCGGGCCACCCGGGCCGCCTCGGCCGCCGTGACCCGCTGGGCCACCGGCTCGTCCGGCGGATCTTCGTCCTCCGCGTCGTCATGCAGCGACTGCGCGGGCACGCTCACCTCGACCTGGACGGCCTGGGCACTCTGGCCCCCATCGGAGAGCCGGCCGACAGGTTCGCGCGGCCGATCCATGGCCCGATCCAAAGGCTCGTCCGACCACCTGCCGCCCAACCGCTCCGGTTCTCTCGGCGGCACCACTGCGCGGCCGGGAGTTCTCCGGTCGAGCAGCTCATCGTCCTGATAAGAACGCTGCTCGGACCGGTGGGTCCAATCGTCACCCTCGGCATTGCCGAACTGCTCATCCTCGTCTTCGAGGTCCGCGCTGGAACGCGCGGCACCGGCCTGACGAACCCCCACCACGAGGGCGACCGCGGCCAGCAGGCTGGTCCCAATGGAACCGACCAGCAAACCGCTTGATCCGTTCATCAGGCCCAGCACGAGCAGGACGACAGCGCCGAGGATGAGCACGAGACTTGCGACAATCACAGCTCACCCCTCGACTACCTATGAAGATGGTGCGCTGCCGTCCGGGATAAATCGAGGGGGGTCGAACGGCAGTACTACAGCGGCCCTGTCTTAGCGGCCGTTGAAAGCACCGGTACCGGCGGTGGCCAGACCACCGCTGCCCGAGCCTTCGCGCCCAATTTCAGCCTCGAGAGTCTGGCCGCGTCCTTCCAGGTCGCGCAGCTGGCTCTCCAGGTAGGCCTTGAGGCGGGTCCGGTACTCCCGCTCGAACTGCTTGAGCGTGTCGATGTGCTGCTGCAGCGCGGTCCGCTTGGCATCCAGGCCACTGATCGCTTCCTGGTGGCGCTGGCGAGCGTCGCGCTCAAGCGCGTCGGCCTTCGCCCGGGCGTCCCGGGTGACCTCCTCCGCCTTGGTGCGGGCCTCGGTGAGCACCTTGTCAGCCTCGCGGCGAGCGTCGGACACGTGATCGTCCGCCGTTCGCTGGGCCATCATCAGCACCCGCAGTGCCTGCTGCTCGCCGTCCGGCCCGGCGATGGCACCGGCTCCGCCGCGCAGCTGCTCGAGCTCCGCCTGCATCGCGCGGGCAGCCTGCTCGGTAGCGACCTTGTCCCGCTGGACCCGGTCGAGCTGCTGCTTCATCTCGCCAAGCTCGGCCGCGAGCCGCGGGTCGGGCCCACCGGGGCCGGCCGTGGCAACGCGGCCGCCGCCGCGCTCGGCCTGCATGCGCAGCTCGGTGTTCTCTTCGATCAAACGGGCGAGTTCGCGCTCGACCTCATCGAGGAAGGCGTCGACCTCCTCCTCGTCATAACCCCGCTTGCCGATCGGGGGCTTCTTAAAGGCCACGTTATGCACGTCGGCCGGGGTGAGCGGCATCGAAACTCCTCGGGTCAGTCGCGGCCGCGTTGGGGATTGCGCCTCAGGTGGGGGTCACCTGGGGATCAACGCCCCTACGAGAATCATCAGAAGGAACAGGATAAACAGCAACAGTATGGAGGGCAGGTCGATGCTCACGGTACCAAGACGCAACGGTGGGATCACACGCCTCAACGCTTTGAGGGGCGGATCAGTGACGCTCCACACGACTTCCAGCGCTGCGGCAGACCCTCGCCCCGGGCGCCAGCGACGCCCAGTAGTGAGCACAAAGCTCAGGATGAAGCGGGTGATAAGGGTCAGGAGGAAGACGTCAAGCACTATGTAAAGAACTTGTAGCAGGATCGAGTACACGACAGTGACGGTCCCTCGCTCGGGCTAACTTCCGGTTCAGTCAGTGCTCCTGAAAAAACCACCCTCAGCGATCTTCGCCTTGTCCTCCGCGGTGACCTGGACGTTGGCCGGAGAGAGTAGGAACACCCTGTTCGTAACGCGCTCGATCGTACCGCGCAACCCGAACGCAAGTCCCGCCGCGAAGTCAACCAAACGCTTCGCGTCCGCCTCGTCCATTTCAGTGAGGTTCATTATCACCGGCGAGCCGTCCCGGAACCGCTCCCCGATCTGGCGTGCCTCGTTGTAAGTCGTGGGGTGCAGGGTGGTGATCTGTGTCCGGCGGTCGTCATCGAGCGCCGGCGACGTCCGCTGCAAAGGCTGCGGGGCAAGCGCGAGGTTGTCCCGGGTAGATGTGGTGGGCGATGACGTAGTCGACGCGGTTACCGGACGTGTGGTGATCGGGCGAACCGTGGCCCGCTCAGAGCGCGCCTGCTCAAGCCGTGCCTCGACCCCGCCCAGCCGGGTCTGGCTTGCCACCGGGCCACGCGGCACCGTAACTTCACGTTCATCCTCGAGGCCAAGGCGATTCGTGCGCTCCGCGCGTGCGCGGGTCACCGGGGCTACTTCGAGATCGTCGTCGTCCTCGAACTCGTCCTCGTAGCGATCACGGGAACGCTCATCGGCACGGCGCAGCGCGCCACGGGCCGCCGGGCTCTCCGAGCCGGACCGGTAGCGTGAATAAGGCTTGTCGTAGGCATCGCCTGTGGCGTCGTCGTACTCGAGGTCGTCTTCATCTTCGACCAGCCCGAGCCAGACCCCCGCCTTCCGCAGTGCGCCCATCGCCGCGCCCCTCCGTCCGCCGTGCGGCATGACCCCCGTGCCATGTGCCGCTCTGTCGCGCGTGGACACCTCAGCGTGCTTCTGGTGTTACCACACCTTTTGTAAACCACACCCATGTAATTCGGTGCCCGCCGCCAGGCTACCGCAGCGTCGGGCGCTTTCCGAGCAAGGCGCTGCCGATGCGCACATGTGTCGCGCCACACGCGATCGCCTCGTCGAGGTCGTCACTCATCCCCGCCGAGACCACCGTCGCATCCGGATAGTCTGCTTGGAACATTCTGATGTACTGCTTCATTCTCGCAAATGCCGACTCCGGTGCCTCCCCCAAGGGGGCGACCGCCATCAGTCCTCGCAATCGCAACGAGTCAGCCCCCGTCACCGCCTCGGCCACCGCGGAGAGCTCTTCCATCACGGCTCCCCCACGCTGCGGGTCGTCGTCCAAACTCACTTGCACCAAAACATTCAGGGGGGTACCACGACGACGCTGCGCCTGATCGTCAAGCGCCCGAACGAGTTCGACGCTGTCCACCGAGTGCACCATGTCTGCATAGGTCACCACGGACTTGGCCTTGTTGCGCTGCAACTGCCCGACGAAGTGCCAGCGGACCTCAGCTCCGGCTTGTGCCACCGCAGCGGCCTTGGGAGCCGCTTCCTGGTCCCGGTTCTCGCCGATGTCGTGCACGCCCAGCGAGACCAGGTGCAGCACATCCTCGGCCGGGTACGTCTTGGTGACCGCGATCAGCGTGATCTCCTCAGGCTTACGCCCAGCCGCAGCGCAAGCGGCCGCAATGCGCGAGCGCACTGCGGCCAAATTGGACGCGATTTCTTCTCTACGATCCATTCTTGAGGAAGTCCGGCACGTCGACGTCGTCAAAGAGCACCTTGCGCTGGCTCTGCGCCGGCGGCGCGCTGATCGGGGTGGGGTTGCGCAGGGTTGGTGCCTCCACCGGCGGGGCCACCCGGCGAATCTCGGCCGGCTTGTAAGCCGGTGCCCCACCGTCAAAACCCGCCGCGATCACCGTCACCCTAACCTCGTCACCGAGGGCATCGTCGATGACCGCACCGAAGATGATGTTGGCGTCGGCGTGGGCCGCGTCCGTGACAAGTTGAGCCGCATCGTTGATTTCGAACAGACCCAGGTCGGATCCACCCGCGATGGACAGCAGCACCCCACGGGCACCGTCCATGCTCTGCTCGAGCAGTGGGCTGGAGATGGCTCGCTCGGCCGCCTCAACCGCACGATTGTCACCGCGGGCGCTGCCGATGCCCATCAGGGCACTGCCGGCACCGCTCATCACGCTCTTGACGTCGGCGAAGTCCAAATTGATCAGACCCGGTGTGGTGATCAGGTCGGTGATGCCCTGGACACCGGAGAGCAGCACCTGGTCGGCCTGGCGGAAGGCATCCATCATCGTGATGCCGCGGTCGCCGAGGGCCAGCAGCCGGTCGTTCGGGATCACGATGAGGGTGTCGCACTGGTTGCGCAGCTCCTCGATCCCCGTCTCGGCCTGTACCTGACGACGCTTGCCCTCAAAGGAGAACGGCCGGGTGACCACACCGATGGTGAGGGCTCCCAGCTTGCGGGCGATGTTGGCCACGACCGGGGCACCACCGGTACCAGTGCCACCTCCCTCGCCACACGTCACGAAGACCATGTCGGCGCCGCGTAGCACTTCTTCGATCTCATCGCGGTGGTCCTCGGCGGCGTTCTTGCCGACATCCGGGTTCGCCCCCGCGCCGAGCCCGCGTGTCAATTCGCGTCCAACGTCGAGCTTCACGTCGGCGTCGCTCATCAGGAGCGCCTGCGCGTCGGTGTTGATCGCGATGAACTCCACGCCCTTCAGGCCAACCTCGATCATG
>DPJL01000391.1:0-3664 GCA_003543035.1 Micromonosporaceae bacterium
TGCTACAGGACGCCCTCGGGCCACTAGTTGACCAAGATGCTGGGAACGTCGACACGCCGTCGAGCAAGACCTTAAGTTCATGATCAACGCGCAGTGAGCACGGGCGCAACGCGCACGAAGGGCAAAAAGGACCGCGGAGTGCCTCTCCTACTGCTGGGTGGGACCTGGGGAGGAACGACCACACCGACGAGGTTGGAGAAAAACACTCCGCGGAGACTATGGTTTTGTTTACTAGGCGAACTCAGCCCGAGTTGCCCGCTGTGTGATGATAGCGCGAATTGCTCCCGCTGATACACCTACGACACACACTGTCGCAATAATAGCTAAAAGTCCGATTGGACCCTTATCAACTGGACCGGATTCCCCTGCCAGTTTTCTCGCCGGACTGCCGTCAGGGTTGACCACAGTAGCCGGTGACTCGAGGGTACCGCTCCCAGGGGCAGGACTGCCACCAGGCACGTTGGCAAGTTCATCGGGGAAGAGCGGATCGGTCGGCAGCGCGGGCAGAGCGCCAGGCGCCCCAGTCGCAGGCGCCCCAGTCGAGGGCTTCGTGCTCGGCTTCGGCGGCGTGGCCGGCTTGGCCGGGACAGCTGCCGGAGCGGCGGTGACATCGACCGTGAGCTGCTCGAACTTGGGGTTCAGGTTCAGCGCGCAATCCGGCACCATCGTGATCCCCACCGGCCCGCGGTGAAACTGCACCTCCACCGTCTCGCCGGAGGCAACCGTGGCGCTGGCGGCGCCATCGATGTTCAGCTGGGCGCCCATCCCGAGCGAGTTGGTGAGCCGCACCTTCGACTCGGCACCCACGGTGATCCGCGAGGTCGCCGGCTTGGAGCCGCACAGCAGCAGGCCCAGCCCGCCGCCGGTAAACGTCACGCTCGCCCCGGGCGCTGGATCCGCGGAAGCTTGGCCGGCCAGCGGAAGGCCGGCAAGGGCGCCGACGATAGCGAAGGTTGCCAATCGTTTGTACATCTCTCAACTCCCGGGGGGACGGTGAAGCGGGCACAGGGTTTAACGGAGTACTAGGCTGGCGAGATGCGCATCGGAGCTCACGTCGACCCGGCGGACCCATTGGCCGAGGCCGCGGCACGTAAGGCTGAGGTCGTGCAGTTCTTCCTCGCAGATCCACAAGGATGGAAGTCTCCCGTACCACGCGAAGACGCACAGGCATTGCGGGAAAGTGACGTTCAGGTATTCATTCACGCCCCCTACATAGTCAACGTGGCGGCCACGAACAACCGGATCCGCATCCCGAGTCGCAAGCTGATGCAGGTGCACGCCGACGCGGCAGCGACGGTGGGAGCGAGCGGTCTGATCGTCCATGGTGGACATGTGAATAAGGGCGATGATCTGGCCGAGGGCATCGCCAACTGGCGCAAGGCGCTGGCGCAGCACAAGGATTCCGGCGTCCAGATCCTGATCGAGAACACGGCCGGCGGGGACAATGCCTGCGCCAGGCGCTTCGATGCGCTCGCGCGGCTCTGGGACGCGGTGGGCGATCTCGGCGTCGGCTTCGTCCTCGACACCTGCCACGCTCACGCGGGCGGGGAGGATCTCATCGGCATCGTCGACCGGGTCTTGGCGATCACGGGGCGGATTGACCTGGTACATGCAAATGGTTCAAAAGATGGATTCGACTCCGGCCGCGATCGGCATGACAATCTTTTCGGCGGTGGCTCGGCCGGGACTCTGGACGCGAAGCTGGTGGCTGCGGTGGTGAAGGCTGCCGGAGCTCCAGTGGTGGTGGAAACCCCGGGCGGCGCCGATGGTCAAGGGGCGGATATCACCTACCTGCGCGCACACCTGTGAGGGCTGATGGAGACACCGGAAAAGGTCAAAGCGCCACGGCACGCCACGCCGGATGAGCCGGTGCCGGCGGACGATGACGCCTTTGCCAGCTTCGGTCCAGCTCCAGAAGAGCCTCTTTCGGGGGTACCTCTTGCGAGGCAACGAATAGTCAAGGTGCTCAAGCACGAGTGGACCTTGGCCGCTCTCGCGTCGCTGCTGCTCGCCGCGATCATGACCTGGCCCACCCTGAGGTACCCGGCTTACACCATCCCGCAGGACATCTGGGATCCGACGCTTGAGGCCTGGATGATCTCGTGGGGCGGGCATGCGATGCTCACCGACCCGTCGAGCCTGTGGCACTCGAATGCCTTCTTCCCCGAGCAGTACAGCTATGCCTTCACGGACACGTTGCTCGGCTACTTTCCGTTGGGAATGATCGGGTCCGGGTTCACGGCGGCGCTTATCCGGTACAACATCATCTATGTTCTGCTGCATGCCCTCGCCTTCTTCGGCGCTTACGTGCTGGTGCGGCAACTCGGTGCGGGCAAGACCGGTGCCGCGGTAGCAGGGGCGGCATTCGCTTATGCACCATGGCGTCTGGCCCAGTCGGGGCACATGCATGTGCTGTCCACGGGTGGCATTGCGCTCGCGTTGGCGATGCTGGCTCGAGGCCACGGATTCTCCCTGCGCCACGGGTACAGGCCGGAGAAAGCCAAGCCTGGCTGGGCATTGGCGGGCTGGCTGGTCGCCGCGTGGCAGATCAGTCTGGGTTTCGGCATCGGGCTGCCGTTCGGCTATGTGCTCGCCGGGATCTCCGTGGTGACCCTGATTTTCCTGCTGGTGCGGCGATTCCGGCACGGCCCGTTCGCCTTCGGCTGGAAGCTCTTTGCGGCCGACGCGGTGGGCGGGGTGCTCTTCGCCGCCACCACGATCATGCTGGCGCTGCCCTACCTGCGGGTGGCTGAGCTGCATCCATATGCGGTGCGCAGCGAAGCCGAGGTGGCTCTCTACTCTCCGCCGTTGCTCGGCTTCTTCATCAGCCCGAATACCTCGCTGATCTGGGGCGACGCGCACACAAACGCTCGCGAATCATTGCCCTGGCATCCGGAGATGACGATGCTGCCGGGCTTTGTCCTTTATGGACTGGCCTGCGCCGGGCTGATCTTCTCCATCTGGACGCTGCGTCAACGGCTGATTCTGCTGGCAGGCGTCGCCTTCAGCATCTTCCTCGCGATGGGGTCGCGGTCGTTCGCCGATGGCCGCCTGGGATATATGACGTTCTACGACGTCCTTCCCGGCTGGGATGCGCTGCGCACCTCGGGACGACTCGTCATCTGGACCACGCTGCTGCTGGGAATTCTGGCCGCCGGAGCGGTGAGCGCTTTCGTGGAGCAGGCCAAAGAGGTGTCGGCGGACAGGGTCACGTCACGACCCCATCCACTGCTGCGAATGGCCACCATCATCCCGGTGGTGCTGGTGCTCTTCGAAGGCCTCAACACCACTCCACACCCGCCCGTGCCACAGCCACCCCCGTCGCTTGCGACCGTGACCGCCCCGATGTTGGTGCTGCCCAGCGATCAGCTGCGGGATGAGCACGTGATGCTGTGGCTCACCAAGGACTTTCAGCCGATCGTCAACGGCGGCAGCGGCTTCACTCCTAGGCGGACCCAGGAAGTGCGCGAGCTGACAAAGTCCTTCCCCGACTCGGCCAGCATCGATCTGCTGCGCCAGATGGGGGTTAAGAGTGTCGTCGTGCTCAAGGACCAGGTGCGGGGCACTCCCTACGAACGCGCCTTGACCGCCTCCTGGGAGGAATTCGGCATCAAGCGCGAAGAAAAGCCTGACGCCGTTATCTTCTCCCTGTAGTCGACTCGCC
>DPJL01000391.1:3921-7921 GCA_003543035.1 Micromonosporaceae bacterium
GGATGCAGGATCTCCCGCACCACCAACACGATCAGGGTGATCACCGCGGCGAGCCGCAGGATCGAGGCGAAGACGAAGGTCCCTTCCGGGATCACCGAGCGGCCCGACGCACCCAGCAGCTCGCCATAGAAGGCAAGGAAATAGGCGACCTCGGTCACCTGCCAGAACAGGAACGCACCCCACTTGGGCCGGGCCAGCACCAGCAGTGGCAGCAGCCAGAGCGTGAACTGCTGCGACCACACCTTGCTGGTGACCAGGAACAGCGCGACCACGATGAAGGCGAGCTGCGCGAGCCTTGGCGGAGTCCTGGCCAGCAGTCCCAACGCGAGGACTCCGGCACACCCGGCTAGGAAGAGCACGAGCGCGAGGTTGGTCACCAGTGAGATGTCATTCCAGAAATCCGGTGCCACGCCACGGAAAACCTCCGCGTCGAAGTAGCGGCCCACATACCAGAGCGTGCCCCAGTCGATGGCACGCGTCTGATTGAGATCCATGAACTTGTACCAGTCCGTCCAGCTGATCAGCATCACCGGCACATTGATCACCAGCCAGGTGAAGACCGTGGCCCCGACCGCCCACCACATCGGGGCGAGGGCCCGTTTGCGGATCGCGAGCACGATGATCGGCCCCAACAAGAACAAGGGCCAAAGTTTTGCCGAGGTACCGAGTCCAAATAGGACACCCGCGAGCAAGGGCTGTTTTCGCGCCCAGAACCAGAGCCCGGCAACGGCAAGCACAATGGCGAGGAAATCCCAGTTGACCGTCGCGGTGACGAGCAGCGCGGGGGAGAGGGCGAAAAGTGCGGCGTCCCATGGCCTTCGCCGTCGCAGCGACAGAATCATGGCCACCGAAGCCACCGCAAATGCGGAAAGCACCAACGCATTGAGGTCGTAGAACGCCTGACCCTGATTCAGCTCCGGGATCCTCGTCCCGAGGGCGTGCACAGGCAGGCCGATCAGGCCCATGAACGCCCCGGTCAACACCGGATACTCCACCTGGTGCTCATCCGGGACGGGGTACTCCGGGAAGTAGGGGACCTTGCCCTGGCTCAGGCCCTCGGCGTAATAGAGCGCGAGCACATCGGTGTAACAGAAATTGGTGTACTGCTTCAGATCGGTCCACGCACCGTCGCGGCACGGCGACTTCTGCACCCAATGCATGATCAAAGTGAGACAGGTCAAAGCAAGCACAATGCGAGCGGCAGTCCAGAACCTGCCACCGCGCGTGGGCGTCTCGCGCACCGCGTGATCACCGCGAGGGCCGCCGATCACCTCGGCCAGCCCCTTCACGAATGGGTCCTCTTGGCCCGGAGAAACCACGCGATCCCGCACTTCGCTCATGACAGGACATCCTGCCGCAGAACGGGGATCACGGCCAGTTCCGCGGCAGGGCTCGCAGTTATCTAGCCGTTGGGTGGCTTCGTGCCGGTCGGGGGCGGCAGCGTCGGCACGATCGTCTTGGTCGGAGTCGGCTTAGGCGTGGGATTGGGCGGCGGCGTGGCCGGCGGCTGCTGAGTCGGCTCCGGGCTAGGCGACTGACCTGTGCCAACGTCGACCTTGCCGATGCCCTTGGCTGTTGGCAGCTTGGTGGCCGGCAGCTTGAGCTCCTGATGAGCCCGGTCCATGAACTTCTTCCACAACCCACGCGGATAGGACGACCCGATGTTGACGCCCTTGGGGTCCTTGATCGGCGTCGCGTTGTAATCGAGGCTTCCGATCCAGAAGGTGGCCGAGATCTGCGTGGTAAAGCCGGTGAACCAGGCATGCGCGTTGGTGTTCGGGAAGACCGGTGTCTTGCCGTCAGGCTTCTTGAGACCGTTCTCCCAAGTGCCCGTCTTGCCCGCGGACTCCCTGCCACTGCCGGCGACCGAGTCACCCTTCGGGATCTGCTTGAGCACGCCGGTCACCTCGTCGGCCACGGCCTGATCGATCCGCTGCTCACCGGCCAGCTTCTCGTCGCCGATAGACAGCTTCTCCCACTTGCCGTTCTGCCGGTTCTTCCGCTCGACCTTCAGCACGAAGTGCGGCTCGTGATACATGCCATGGTTGCCAATGGTCGCGGTGCCGCTTGCGTGATCCAGGACCGTGATGGGGTACTGGCCGATGCCGGCGTAGTAGTCGAATGGCTGACGTCCGCCCGGTACCCCCTTGGTCAGATCAACCGCCTGCTCGGCGCCGGTGCTCCAAGCGGTGCGGACACCGGCCTTGGCCGCCATCTCCATCACCTTCTGCGGGCTGATCGTTTGAGTCAGCTCATAGAACGGCACGTTGAAGGAGCCGATCGTCATTGCCTCCAGAGTGCAGGAGGCTTCACAGCTGGGATCGCCTTCCCGGTTGGAGTTGGTGAGATCCACCGGATCACCGTTGGCAATCTTGAGCTCCCGGGAGTCCCAGCGCGACTTGATGGAAATGCCATTCGCTATACCCGCTGCCAAGGTGTAGACCTTGAACGACGATGCAGGTGGATGTGGCGCTTCCTTGCCCGCCCAGTCCGTGTTGCCGCCGCTGTTGGTGCCGCCGTAGTAGGCGAGGACCCGGCCGTTGGACGGGTTGATGGCCACGCCGGCGCCGACGATGTTCTCCTTCTGCGTCTTCAGGCTGGAGCCCTCGACATCACGGTTCAGCTGCGCCTCCATAGCCGCCTGGACCCGAGCGTCGATCGTCGTGGTGATGCGCAGCCCGGCATTCTTCCAGTTACCCAGACGCGCCTCGTTGAGGTACTTGACCACACCGCGCTTCGCGAGCTCATCTGCCACGTAGTTGATGACATATCCGGTACCCCGGTCGGTGTAGCCCCACGCGCCCGCACTCTTAGCGGCATCGAAATTCTGCAGCTCGCCTGGCTTGGGCGCCTTCGGATCGGCCGGCTCCGGATACTTCATGCCCTGCCTGTCGGCGGCCGAGAGCCAATTCATCTCGACCATGTTGTTGAGCACGTAGTTCCAGCGATCCTTGGCCGCCTGCGGATCGTTCTGCGGGTCATAGCCCTTGGCGTTCTCGTCCGGCTCCGGCTGGCGTAGCACCGCGCCGAGCACTGCCGCCTGCGCCACCGACATCGTGTCGATCTTGTCCGGCGGGATCGCGAAATACGTCTCCGCGGCCGCACCGATGCCGTAGGCGCCCCGTCCATAGTAGACAGTGTTGAGGTAGAATCCCATGATCTCTATTTTGGAGTATTCGGCTTCCAGCTTTCGAGCCATCACCGCTTCGCGTAGCTTGCGGCCGTAGGAGACTTCCATGTCGTTGGCCGCGTGCCGCGCATACTGCTGCGTGATCGTCGATGCACCCTGGGTCGCCCCGCCGGTCAGGTTATTCCACGCCGCACGGCCGATACCCCACAGATCGATCCCGTTGTGCGTGTAGAAGTTCTTGTCCTCGCCCGCGATCAGCGCATTGCGTACCGGCTCGGGAAGCTTCTCCATCGCGACCTCGGAACGGTTCTTGGAACCGAGCCGGGCAATCTGCGTCGTCCCGTCCGCGGCGAAGACCTCGGTGCTGTTCTCCAGGGTCAGCTGATCCGGGGTGATCACCTTGTCGTAGAAGTAGGTGCCCGCGATCAGGCCGACTCCACTGAGCAACACCGCGATTGCCAACCCGCCGATCAACAACCGGCGCCGGCGCTGCTTCTTGAGCCTGGCCTGGATGCTCCTTGGCGAGCCGTAGTCTGGTCTCGCCGAGACCGGCACCGCCGCAACCGCAGTGGGCCCAGGAACGCTGGCCCGGCCGGTATAACCGGGCCTTACGTCGTATTGCTCGTCATCCCCGTATGCGGTCATCTCAAACACCGTCCCGGTTAGGGGCAACGGGGAGCCCGCGCTGCGGACTCCCCGTGATGCCGATATTGCCTAGTCGTTCGGTGGTTTGGTGCTGGCGCTCGGCCGTGGCCGGCCGCCTCCGCCACCGCCCGGACCCTGGGTGGGCGGGCAGAGCGGCGGGAACATACAGTCCGGGGGCCCTTGCGTGGGTGACTTACCGTCGCCCTTGTTCGCGTCACCGATGCC
>DPJL01000391.1:8202-8992 GCA_003543035.1 Micromonosporaceae bacterium
GTTCATGAACTGCTCAAAGATCTCGCCCGGCAACCCGGACCCACCGATCTTGTCACCCTGCTGGGTGAGCTTGCCGTTCTTGGTGATCGGTGGTTTGGTGCGGATCGGCAGCTCTTCCTTGACGTTGCCGACCCAGACCGCGGCTGCCAGTTGCTCGGTGTACCCGATGAACCACGCGTGCGCGTTCTCATTCTTGTCGTTGCCGTTTTCCCAGGTCCCGGTCTTACCGGCGGTCTGCCGGGCACCGTTGTCGAGCGCGTGTCCCTTGGAGATCTGCTTGAGCACGCCGGTCACCTCGTCGGCGATCTCGCGGCGGACGCGGCCCGGCTCGGGCTTGAGGGTCTCACCCACCCCCGGGACGATTTCGAGCTTGCCGGTCTTCTTGTTCTTGCGCTCCACCTTCAACACGAAGTGCGGCTTGTTGTAGGTGCCGTGGGCGGCGAACGTGGCCGCCCCGCTGGCGTGGTCGAGGACCGTGATCGGGTACTTGCCGAAGCCCACATACGGGTCGAAAGCGTTCTTCGCATTCGGGTTGCCGTTCAGGTCGTGCAGCTTGCCGTCCACACCCCACATCTTGGTGACGCCGGCCTTCTGAGCCATCTCGATCACCTTGTTCGCCCCGATCGTCCGGGCGATGTTGTAGAACGGCACGTTGTACGACTTGATCGTCATCTCCTCCAGGGTGCAGAACCGTCCACAGGCCAACTCGCCCTCTCGGTTCGCGTTAGCCAGATCGATGGGATCCGTACCACCGTTCTTCGCACTCTTCAACGTCGTGGGATCCATCAGT
>DPJL01000193.1 GCA_003543035.1 Micromonosporaceae bacterium
CTCTTCCGATCTCTTGTTGGCCTGGGTAAGCCATCCAGGCTCCACCCATCCCGAGTGCAGCAGCTCGACCGACGAGTAGCCCTTGCCGGCACCGCCCGAGCCCATCGGGGTGTTGCCGCTGTAGTCCTTTGCCGTGCAGGCGGACATCTGCGCGGAGGCACAATCGCGCTTGGCCTCGTGCGGATAGCCCTGATTGTGGCCGAATTCGTGCACGATCGCGGATAGCGAGGGGCGCGGTGGGTACCAGGTAATCCGCCCCGGCATTTGACCGAGGCCACCCCACTCGCAGCCACCGATGTCGAAGACCACTCCCACGGAATCCCATTGCACCCCAAGGGCGGCAAGGTGATCCTCGGCCGTGTCCCTGGCGGCGACACTGTGGCATCCGGTTGGTGAGCCGTTGCGCAGGGCGTCATTAGGCTCGGTGAGGAAGATGCCGTCCCCGGCCGGGACATAGCTGAGCAATCCGTGGGTCACCGCCGGCATCCACGCCGCCAAGGAGTTCGCCGAGCCGAAGAAGATGTTCCGGATGAAAGCTGTGTCGGCCAACTGAGTCCGCGCGGTGTCGGTCGATCCATTTTGGATCATCACGATCGCCACACGCTTGGTTACCGGCGCTGCGACCATTCCCAACGGCTCGGCTGCCGCCCCAATCTCGGCCTGGGCCTCAACGGCCGGCAGCCCGGCCATGGCCAGGCTGAGCGCGGCGATCAGGAGGGGTCGCATGTCCTTATTCGACCGGGCGTCGCAGCGAGTAAGTCACCGCGTGCAGCCGATGCGGCTCGTTGTGCACGTACACCGCCGTGCGATTGTAGGCCTGCCACCCGTCGGAGCCGGCGCGGTTGAGATGTTGCAGATCGTCAAAGCGCTCATCCGTGCCCCAGCGCTCGGCGCCGTACGGGTGGTGGAAGATGGCATCCCAGTCCATGTATCTGTCTGTGCCGAGGGTCCCAGCTGATCTGTATTCAAGCCGTGCGTATTCCCAATTCGTCACCGGGACATTATGCAGGCCACGAATATCAGTGCAACAGCAGCGATTGAGGCCAACGTGCGGATCAGGTGCCATTGGTTCCACGGCTTCTCGAACCATTGCCTGGTCGCGGCCAGCTCTTCAGTACTCGCGGTGGCCAGATCAACCTTGTCCAGACGTTCATTGAGTGGAACGTTGCGGGTCATGGTGATCCCGAAGACGCCGACGATGTAGAGGACCGAGGCGATCACCATCAGCAGCAGCTGCTCATCGCTCAGGAACGCGGCCAACGGCAACAGCAACACCGGTCCGACAAAGGCGATGAGGAAGACCGGGTTCAGGATGGCCCTGTTGATGGATTGCATCGCGGTGAGGTAGCCCGAATCCCTTAGCCTGCCGAGCCCCAGGTTCACCGCCACCGCGAAGGCGAACATCAGACCGGCGGTGAGTGCGGTCAACGTGCCCGCGATGACCAGGACAATGTTCTCCAGTGTCATGGGAGATTCCTTTCTGGTGCCCAGATTCCCGTTGCCGCGGCTTCCCGGGCAAAGTCGGCGAAGTCGCGTGGCTGCCGACCCAGGGCCTTTTGCACGCCGTCGGTGACGTGGGCGTTGCGCCCGTCGAGGACCTTGGTAAACAGCTTGGTCAGTAGGGTCGCATAGTCGGCCCCGATGTGCGGGGCAAGGGCCGCTTCGTATTGCTCGCCCGAAGTCGGCAGATAGCAGATCGGGCGCCCAGCCGCGCGGCTGATTTCGGCTGCCGCATCGGCGAAGGTGAGCAGGCGGGGGCCGGTCAGCTCATAGAGCTCGCCCACGTGCCGATCCTCGGTCAGCGCGGCGACCGCGACATCCGCGAGGTCCCCGGCATCGATGAAGGGCTCGGCCACATCGCCGGCGGGGAAGGCAATCTCCCCTTGCAGAACCGGATCCAGCAGAAAATGCTCGCTGAAATTCTGGTTGAACCAGCTCGCCCGCATGATGGTCCACTCGGCGCCGGATTCCCGAACGGCTTCCTCTGCCGGAAGCACCTCCTCCTCGCCCCGGCCGGAGAGCAGGACCAGTCGCCGCACTCCGTAACGCACCGCGACTTCGCTCACGCCGCCAATGGCTTCGGCTGCCCCGGGAAAGGCGAGATCCGGCGCATAGGCCAGGTAAGCGGCATCCGCGCCGAGTAATGCAGGCGCCCAGGTCTCGCTGTCGTCCCAGTCGAACGGTGTCTGACCCGACCGCGATCCGGCTCGCACTCGCCAGCCGCGGGCGGTCAATCTCTCGGCCACTCGGCGGCCGGTCTTGCCGGTGCCGCCCGCTACGAATATCTCTCTCATGCCTCGAGTCAAGCCGACCGGAGTGAGACGAGCCATGGTTGAAAAGCTCAACACCATGTTTGTGCGTCTAGGCTGGAGCGCATGGACGCACTCGTAGGGCTGCTGGACGGGCCGAGAGCCCGCGGGGCATTTCTGCTCCGGGCCATGATGGATCCGCCTTGGTCAGTGCGTATTCAGGACCGTGCGCCGCTGACGCTGGTAGCGATGGTGCGTGGAACGGCGAGCGTGTTGCCTGATAGCGGGGAGCTGCTGCGCCTAGGTCCTGGCGACGTGCTGATCGTGCGGGGGCCGGATCCGTACGTCGTGGCGGACGACCCGGCAACGGCACCACAGGTGATCATTCATCCCGGCCAGCATTGCACCAGCCCCGAGGGCGAGCCGCTGGCGCAGGCGATGGACCTAGGCGTGCGCACGTGGGGCAACAGTCCAAACGGGACAGTCATGATGCTGGTCGGCACCTACGAGACCTATAGCGAGATCAGTCAGCGGCTGCTGGCAGCGCTGCCCGCGATGCTTGTGCTACCTCAGGACGCGTGGGACTCCCCGCTGATTCCGTTGCTGGGCAACGAGATCGCCAAGGATGAGCCGGGCCAGGAGGCGGTGCTGGACCGGATTCTGGACCTGCTGCTCATCGCCGTGCTGCGGGCCTGGTTCGCTCGGCCGGAGGCGGAGGCTCCGGCTTGGTACCGCGCCCAAGCCGACCCGGTCGTCGGCCGGGCACTGCGAATGCTGCAGAACAATCCGGCCCACCCGTGGACGGTGGGCTCATTGGCCTCAGGTGTGGGCATCTCACGAGCGGCTTTGGCACGCAGGTTCCACGATCTGGTCGGTGAGCCGCCGATGACCTTCCTCGCCGGTTGGCGGCTGGACCTCGCCGCCGATCTGCTACGCGAGCCCGATGCGACGGTGGGCAAGGTGGCGCGGCAGGTCGGTTATGGCAGCGCATTCGCGCTCAGTGCCGCCTTCAAACGGGTACGTGGAGTCAGCCCGCAAGAGCACCGTGCCGGAGTCTCCACGGCGAATATCGGGTGACCGGTCGGGCACGGTCTGCCTAGGATTCGTCGCGTGAGTAGGTACTTCTTGACGGTGCGTCGTGCCCGCGTCAGGGGGCTCGCGCCGGGCCTGGGGCTGGCATCCACTCGATGATCTCTGGGCGGCCCGCATCGTGCATGACGCGGGGGTGCGCCCGGGCGAGCTGGTGCTCGACATCGGCGCCGGTCATGGTGCGCTGACGGGATTCGCGGCTGGTGGCGGCTGACTTGGTACTGCAGCAAGCCTTTGTGCGCAAATTCGCGCAGCGCCGCTTGTCCGGGTGGCAGGTCTCCCAGGGACGGCCGCTGCCTCGCCGAGCCTTCCGGCCGCCACCGCAGGTCGACTCGACTGTCCTAATTGTCCGCAAGCAGCGTCGCTAGGCGGGACATGGGTGTTTCGGCTGTGGCCGAAGTGTTCCAACATTGATGCATCTGCACCCTTAGCGTGTCGGCAACCCGATCGCGAAGACAGCTAAGGGAAGGACATCCATGCGAGTTTGGCGATCGATTGTCGCTGTTCTGGTCGCGTTGACCGCTTCGGTCGCGGTGATCGTGATAGGTCCCCAACCGGCTATGGCAGCGCCAAATTTCAAGGCCCCGTTCAGATGTGGCCAGCGATGGACCTATAGCCATCACAGTGCCGAAGTGCGTCTGGCGCTCGATTTCATCCGTAACGATGGCGGAACCACCAATGGCAGCCCCGTTCTTGCTTCGGCCGGGGGCACGGCCTACCGGTACTACCAGGCGGGCGGCGCGGGCAACTACATCGTGATCGAGCACGGGGGCGGCTGGAAGACGTACTACTTCCATCTCTCGGCCTTCTCCGTGGGCCACGGTGCGGGGGTTTCGCAGGGCCAGCAGATCGGCCTGACCGGCGCCACCGGCAATGTGACCGGCCCGCACATCCACTACGAACAGCTCTACAACGGTGTCGGCCAGACGATCCGGATCAACGGTGTCTCGCTGGCACCGTACCCGAGCTCATACGGCGTCAAGGCAATCACGAGCGACAACGGTTGCGGCGGCAGCGGAACGTACTTCTGGACCTGGGGGAGTGGAGTTCGGGTCAGGACCGACGCGAGGCTCGCGGCACCGGTTGTCGCCACCTTGGCCGGGCCGACCTACGTGAAGGTGATCTGCCAGAAGCAAGGCGACATGGTCACTGCCGAGGGCTACACCAACAACTGGTGGTCGAAGCTGGAGTCTCCGTCCGGCTTCATGACCAACATCTACATCGACCATCCGTCCGCGGTGCTCCCAGGAGTTCCCACCTGTTAGCCCCGCCGTCACCCCTCGCGCCGGTGGCAGGTCATTCCCGCCGCCGGCGCCAGGTCTGAACCACTTCCTCCACGTCAAAGGTGTTGAGCACCACCGGGG
>DPJL01000451.1:0-32073 GCA_003543035.1 Micromonosporaceae bacterium
CGCAGATCGTCCACTCGGCGCGTCAGTTAGCTGCTCAAGTCCTCATCCTGGTACCAGTCTCAGCTCCCAGCCCCGACGGCCTGACCCCGGAAGCCCTGCTCAGGTGCGTGCTGGCCGCGCGTGACCGGCTCGCCCCGCAGGATTCGCCGGCGGCGCCGATCATCGTCGCGGTCCCGCTGGTCGAGCGCGGTAACGAGCTCATCGATGCCCTGCTCCGCGCCCGTGTCGCCGCCGCTTACGGGGTGACCCACCTGCTCTCCACGGCCGGCAGCGTCACCGGCGCGGGCCTGCGCATTCTTGTCCCGCGCGAGCTCTCCTACGACGCCCGCGACGGGCAGTGGCGTGATCGCGATGAGGTGCCGGAGCGGTTCGAGCGGCGTCCACTTAGGGCACGCGATGTGGCTGACCTGCTCGATGACGGCCTGGCGCTGCCCGAGTGGCACACGCCTCCGGCCGTCGCCCGCGAGCTGGCAAGGGCTCGCCCGCCGCGTCGTCATCGCGGCCTGGTTCTCTTCTTCACCGGCCTTTCCGGCTCCGGGAAGTCGACGGTCGCACGAGGCGTTGCGGACGCGCTGCTGGAGACCGGCGAGCGCACCATCACGATGCTCGACGGCGATGTGGTCCGGCGTGAGCTGAGTGCGGGTCTCGGTTTCTCCCGCGAGGATCGTGATCGCAACATCCGCCGGATCGGCTGGGTTGCGGCCGAGGCGGCACGCCACGGCGGTCTCGCGGTGTGCTGTCCGATCGCGCCCTACGCCAGGGCCAGGGCCACCGCGCGGGCCTTGGCCAATGCGGCCGGGGCCGACTTCGTGCTGGTGCATGTCGCCACCCCGATCGAGGTGTGCGAGCAACGCGATCGCAAGGGTCTCTACGCCCGCGCCCGGGCCGGCACGCTGACTGGAATGACTGGAGTGGACGATCCCTACGAAGAGCCCACTGATGCGCATCTGCGAATCGACACCTCGGACCAAACGGTGGCCGAAGCTGTCAGCGAAGTTCTCACCTACCTCGCTGACCAGGGCTGGATCAACGCTCGAAACTGATTCAGAAAGTTTCTAGTCGCAATTCGCAACCGACACACCCGCTGCCGCGTGTTACCGCCGTCTACGACAGGCGGGACGGTCTCGGAGTGGGAGCAGTGCTCCACGGGGACTCCTCGCGGCCGTTCCCCTGTCGCCTGGACAGCAGCTTCACATCGAAGGCAGGATGTCCGCTGAACTGCTGGAAGGAACGCAGACCGGTCTTGGTGTGATGAACGCGTGAGTCTTTGCCTTCCGCATCGGGCGTTTCAAAGTAGACATACGCCTTTACCCGCGGAAACAGTTCCAATTGGAGCCGCGCTGACTCGAAGAAGGCCTGCTGGTGCGCAGGATTTCTATCCGAGTACCAGACCCCCCACTCCGCGACCATCAGCGGCTTGTCCGGGAAGGTGCGAGCGGCCCAGTTGTAGAAGCCCGGCCAGCCCGGCTTGTTCCCGGAGCGCCGGTTCATCATTTCGGCGAAGTCACCGAAACCGTAGCCTGGCTCGCTGTGGGCATAGATGTCCCAAGCCACCCAGTCCACCACGTCGTCGCCCGGATACAGCTCGTCGAACCATGACGACGTATTCCATGGGACGTAAGCCATGTAGCACATCGTGGAGACGAAATTGGTGACTCCATTGGCGCGCAGCCGCTTGACCACGTACCGGTAGGCCGCCGCATAGTCCTTTGCCGTCATCCCACTGGCGGCCTTCGGGTCCACGTCGTTCTCCGGCTCATGGTGCACCGTGAAGAAGAACTGCTCCGGGAACGTGGCCTTGATGTGTTCGCTGAGCCGATCGAGGAAGGCGTCGGTCTCACGATGTCCATTGGCGATCGCGCGCCAGGTCGCTCCCTGCGGCTTCCAGTTCAGGAACAGAACACGGGGATTGGCGGGATCCCGGGCGAGCTCGATCTGAGCCTTGGTCGGGAAGAGTTGCGCGCCACGGTGATAGGCGTGATAGATCAGCTGCGGCTTGTCCGCGAGCTTCTCGAAATCCGCTAAAGCCTCGACCCGGTCCTGGGAGGTGTGGGCACCTGGCGCAACTCCCCACAGCGCCCCGCAGCTTGGTACGAGGAGTTTGCCCGCGACACAGTCCAACGGCGGTTGCGGAGCGGAGGTCGGGGTTGGACTGGCCGTAGGACTGCCCGTTGGACCGGCCGTCGGGCTCGCGGCAGGTGGGCTCGCCGTCGGCGAGGGCGGCTCGGGTGAGGGCGGCAGGACTGGCGGCGGGGGCGGGGGCGGCAGGGCTGGCGGGGTAGGTGACGGGGAATCCGTAGGGGGAACCGGAGTGTCCGAAGTGGACGGTACGGCGGAAGTGGTGGCTGAGGCAGAAGCCGATGCTGAGGCGATGATGCTCGGCGGGGCACTCGGCCACGGGGAAACCACCGGTGGCGCAACGGTTTCGCGAGGACTCGGGGTGAAGGTGGGCGCATCCAGCACCGCGGTCGGAGTCACAGTCGCGGTTGGATCCTCCAACGGCGAGGTCGACCATTCGAGCGTGATCGTGGGTGCGCCAGTCAGGCTGGCGATCGCCTCCCGAGCGACGAATCGCGCGAACTCGGTGCTGGTCGGTGCGGTCACCGCGAAGGCATATACGCCCGAAGCGCGGATCACCTTGCTCACGTCGAAGGCGATGGCCTGGGCGTCCGACTGCGGGAACACTGCCGCGACAACGTCACCCAGCCTGGGCGCGGTGGCGGCAGTGAGCGTGGTTTCCTGCCAGCTTGTATCCGGTACTCGAGTCAGCTCAACGAGCTCGGGCAACGGCTCTCGATCGACGCCGAGCCAGAGCCATGCGCGTCTGGGGAGCCGGTCATCCGGCAGGGTCACGTCGAACTTGAGATAGGTGATGGCGGCGCCGCCCTGGTATCCGCCGGCGGCAAGATAATGCTCCTGCCCGGTCCAGGTCGACGGAGCCGCGGTCAGCGCGAAGCTGTCGCCCGCGGTGGGGACTCGTTCGGGTAGGGCCGTTACCTTTCCGCCAATCACTCCGATGAGGATGGCAGCGCCCAGTGCCGCGACCGCGGCGCCGAAGCTGGTATAGATACGTTTCTTGGCTGCTGCGCGTTTCCCGCTCATCCGGCACGCCTTCCAACGGGGTCAACGTAACGTCCCATTTACGCCGATATCGGGCATCATACCTATTCTGGGTGATTAAGTGGCTAAATAGGCCTCTACCTGGTCAAACGTTTGATCACTTAGGCGGCGCGCCTGCAGTCGAGTTACGTAGACCTCCTGCTGGCCGTTGAGATCGGCGTGGACGCGACACCGTCATATGACTTGAACGACTACCTGGCGATGGCTCGCCGTCATTGGTGGATCGTGGTGCTGGCGTTGATGGCCGGGCTCGCGGTCGGGGCGGAATACAACCGCCGGCTGCCGCGCGAATTTGTCGCGAGCGCCTCGGTCCTGGTGCGGCCAGCGGGCCAGGACGCCAACGTCTCGGGTGGCCGGACCCGCGACGAGATCAACCTCGACACCGAGGCACAGCTGATGCGCTCCACCGCTGTGGTCGAGCGAGTGGCCGCCGCACTCAAGCGCACCGACTCGGAGAGTCTCGCCGGGAATGTACTGGTGGAGGTACCGCCGAACACCTCCGTGCTGCTGATCAAGTTCAGCGCTCCGAAGCCGCGGGAGGCTCAGGCCGGGGCTCGCGCCTTCGCGGAGTCCTATCTGGCCAACCGGAATGAGAACGCCAAGGCCTCGATCACCAGTCAGACGGAGTCGCTGCAGGCCAAACTTGCCGAGCTGACCGCCGACCTGAACCGGATCAACGGCCAGCTGATGAACGCCCGGCCGGCGTCATCCGCATACGCCACTTTGGACAGTCAGCGCGACACCGCGGTCAGCCAGATCAACCAACTCACCAACAAGATCAATCAGCTCACCACCGAGACGGTCAGCGGTGGCACGATCATCCGCGACGCCCGGTTGCCGGGACGGCCGATCAAGCCGAACACGCCGATCAATCTCGCCGCCGGAGCCTTGCTGGGACTGCTTTTCGGCATCGCCGGAGGTGGGCTGCGGGAACGGCTCGATCAACGGGTGCGGGGCCGTGGTGACGTCCTAGCCCGCTGCGGAGTGCCCGTGCTGGGCGAGGTCAACGACAAAACCGTCCCGCTCGATGACGTCTTCGCACCTTTCAGCCCGGGGGGTCGCGCCTTCAATCGCCTGCGCAATGAGGTCGTCGCGGCGCTTACGCCGGGCGAAAAGGTGGTCGTGGTGACCGGCGCAAGCCGTGGACCCGCGGCCACCCTGGTGGCGGCAAACCTGGCTGCCGCGCTGGCCCGTACTGGAACGAACGTCGTCCTCGTGGGAGCACATGGCCCAGATTCGATGATGGACATTGCGCCGTTGGCACGCTTGCTCGGCGTGACGGCTACCGCTCCCGGACTGTCCGATGTGTTGGCGGGTCGCGCCAATCTGGGCGAGGCGACGCAGCGCGCGGCGCGCAACCCGACCCTTCGCGTGATCACCGCGGGGGGTACCGGTAGCGCAGCCGGCCTTTTGCAGTCACAAACCTTGCGGGACATGGTTTCCACGCTGCGCGGAAACGCCGACTATCTCGTGATCGAGGCACCGTCGACGGCAACCGGTGCGGATGCGCAGAGCTTGGCCAGTCTCGCTGATGCCGCAATCCTGGCGGTAGAGGTCCGGCGCACCGTTCGGCCCGAGGTCTGCGACGCCGCCGAGCAGCTGCGGCGCGTGGGCACTCCGCTGCTCGGGGCGGTCCTCACGCCCAAGCTCAAACACAGTGGTGGCAAGCAGGAGCCGCAAAGTGAACCGGCCCCGGTTGAGGAGAAAGCTGAGCTGGAGGAGCCTGCGATGCTCAACGGACATCAGCCGGAACTGCCGCAGGACCAGACCGTACTTATGTCCACTCTGGATTCGGAAACGATTGCCGCGCTGGACGAAGCACACCGCAAATGATCTTAGTGCCGCTGCTGGCGCTCTATCCACTGTGGTGGGTGCTGGGTCTGGGCGTGCTGATCTTTCCGATCGCGGCTGTCCCGATGGCCCTGTCGCTACATCGACGGCACGCCAGATCGAAGGTCACCGGCGCAGAGCCGGTCCGTCTTCCGCCCGGCTTCGTGCTCTGGCTCGCCTTCGGCGCAGTCCTGGTCGCGGGGCTGGCCGCGCTGAACGCCGAGCCGGTCGGTGCGGTGGTCGGTGGCTTCAATGACCGCATCATCGGGGTCGGCTATCGGCTGATCCAGTACGGGTCGTTGACTGTGCTGCTGATCTACGCGGGGAACCTCCCCTTCCGTGCGATGAGCCAGCGCCTGCTCGTCGGGTTGCTCGGCTGGATGTTCGTGGTGACCGTGCTGGGCGGGTTGCTGGGCACCTTCGCCGGAGGGCTCGAGCTCACTTCGCCGGTCGAGATGCTGTTGCCAAAGAGCATTACCGGCAAGGGCTTCGTGCGCTCGCTGGTGCATCCCTATGCCGCCCAGATTATGGATCTGGTCGGTGATCCAAAGCCGCGACCGGCCGCGCCTTGGGGCTACACGAACACCTGGGGCAACAACTACTGCCTGCTCATCGGCTGGTTCCTGGTCGCGATCTTCGGCTATACCACGAGGCTGTGGGTGAAGCTGCTGGCCGTCGCGCTGATCGTGCTCTCGCTGATCCCGGTCGTGCACTCACTCAATCGCGGGCTCTGGATCGGGTTGGGCGTGGCAGCGGTCTACCTGGGTGTCCGGCAGGCGTTGGCCGGGAAGGCCAAACCACTGATCATCGCGGCAGTGGCGGGCGTGGCCATCGCGGTGGTCACCGTCACCACGCCGCTCGGCGATGTCGTGCAACGCAGGTTGGACAACGGCAAATCCAACGGGGTGCGAATGTTTCTCACCGAACGAGCCATGGACGGCATGCGCGAGTCGCCCGTGCTCGGCTTCGGCAGCACCCGCAACACCATGGGCGGACGGCAGTCGATCACCATCGGCGAGAGCGAAGCCTGCGAGCGCTGCGGCAACTTCACCATCGGTGGCAACGGCCAGCTCTGGCAACTGCTCTTCGCCCACGGGTTGGCCGGGACACTCGCCTACTTCGGCTTCTTCGGCTACGGCCTATGGCGCTTCCGCCGTGATCGAAGCCCGATCGGGCTGGCCGCCTCGACCGCGATCGTCGGCTCGTTCGTGGCCTCGCTCTGGTACAACTCGCTGGTCACGCCGCTGGCCTTCACCTTTCTGGCCTATGTGCTGCTTTGGCGCAACAACATGCCTGCCGCGGCCGTTGAACCCCACGTCACCTGGACCACCAACGAGAGGTAATTGCCCATGAGCTTAAAAACCGCGCCCGCACAGCTCACGGCTGCGGACGCGGAGCTGCGCGGGCAGTACCTTCGCGAAGTCCTCGCGCTGCTCTATCCGCACTGCTCCACGGAGGATGGCGACTCCCCCAAGATCGCCGAGTACCTGGTCATTCCGGACGCCCGCCGGCCAAAGCTGCTCGTGCCGATGGGCTCGCGGCGGGTCGCCGTCGCGGCGGTAAAGCGATTCACCGAGCCGCAGAGCCGGATGTCCCGCCTCAAGCGCGACGCCGTCGTGTTGGCTCTGCGCTCGGGCACGTGGCCCGCGCTGCTTCGCGATCGGGTGCGGTTGACCGCGGCCGACGGCGGCGACACCATCGACGCCTATCTGAAGCGCACGTTGAACATCGAGCTCTCGCTCAGTGTCCACATTGGACCAGCGCGAGCCAATCGGAAGCCGGTGCTGCAACTGCTCAGCTCAGGTGGCGACACGATCGGCTTCGCCAAGCTCGGGACAGGCCCGCTGACGAGACGACTGGTCCGGGCCGAAACAGCCGCGCTGACTGCGCTATCGCACGTGAAGCTGAACCGGGTCACTGTGCCCAAGGTGCTGCACTCGGGCGAGTGGCGCGGACACCAGGTATTGGTCCAATCCCCGCTTCCGATCTGGCTTCCCCGCGAGCCGCTCACCTCTAGCCGGCTGGTCGAGGCCATGCTCGAGATTGCCGGCGCCTGCGGGATGACTCAGGGCTGGCTGGCCACGAGCCCGTACTGGGCGGAGTTGCGAGCGCGGCTGACCCAGCTCTCGGATCAGCAGGACGGTGTCGCCCTGTCGGACGCGGCCCGGCTCCTGGTCGACCACTGCTCCGACCTCGGGATGCGTTACGGCGCATGGCATGGCGACTGGGCGCCGTGGAACATGGCCAACACGCCGGACGCTCTGCTCGTGTGGGACTGGGAGAGGTTCACTCCGGGCGTGCCGCTCGGCTTCGATGCGCTGCACCACGACTTACAACGCCGGCTGCAGTCCGGGATGGACCCGAAGGAGGCCGTAGAACAGACCGTGCGCAATGCCGGCGGATTGCTGGCTCCTTTTGCTGTGGTACCAGATAGTGCCGAAGTCACCGCACTGCTCTATCTGGTCGATCTCGCGGCCCGGTACCTGGCCGATCGGCAGGCCGAAGCCGGTGCGCGCCTTGGTGTTCTGGGCACGTGGCTGTTGCCCGTACTGGTGGAGAGGGTGGGCCGGCTGTGAGGGGCGAGCACGTTCCGGATTCGGTGAAGCGGGTGGTGCACTTCGGCTCCCGTTCGATTGGCAGGCTCACCGCGGCTGCCCGCATGTTGCCGTCGTTCCTCATCTGTGGCGGTCAGCGTTGCGGGACGACCTCGCTGTATCGCGCGCTCACCGCGCATCCCGTGGTGCTCAAAGCGGTGCTGCACAAGGGTGTGCACTACTTCGACACCAACTATCATCGCGGGATGGCCTGGTACCAGGGCCACTTCCCGTTGCGCAGAACCGCAGCCAGAGTCGAAAGGGAGCACGGCTTCCCCGCGCACACCTTCGAGTCCAGCCCGTACTACCTCTACCACCCGCACGCGGGGGCCAGGATCGCCCGGGACCTGCCCGGAGTGAAACTCATCGTGCTGGTCCGCGATCCGGTGGAGCGCGCCTACTCGCAGCACGCGCACGAGCTTGCTCGCGGCTTCGAAACCGAGCCGGATTTCGGCCGGGCGCTGGATCTGGAGCCGGTGCGGCTGGCTGGTCAGCGCGAGCGCATTGTCGCCGACCCGCACGCGTATTCGTTCTCGCATCAGCATCACGGCTACCGGTCGCGAGGTGAATATGCGAGCTATCTGGAAAAGCTGGCCGGACATGTTGGCCGGGAACGGATTCTGGTCGTACAGAGCGAGCAGTTCTTTGTCGACCCGAAGCCGGTCTACGACTCGGTGCTCGACTTCCTTGGCCTGCCTCATCTTGGCTATCCCGAATTCGAGCAGCACAACGCCCGGCCCCGCAGCACCAAGCTCGACCCGCAGGTGCGAGCCGACCTGACGGCCCACTTCGCGGCACATGATGCGGCGCTCCAGATGTGGCTCACCGGTACCCCTTCCTGGCGCGCATGAGCGAAGACCTCCTGACCCCGCCGCCAACCGATGCGGCTCGCGCCGCGCCCAAGAGTCCGGCACAACGCGCGGAGCGCCATGCCGGAGTCGTGGGTGCGGCGCGTGGCGGCCTTGGCAACCTCGCGGGCGCTTTCGTCGCGGGCGCAGCGGGTTTCGGGGTCACCTGGCTGGTGGCACGCGGGCTGGGTCCGGCTTCGGCCGGCTCATTCTTCGCCGCCACTTCGGCTTTCGTGTTGTTCAGCAGTGTGGCGCGGCTGGGCACGTCGACCGCGCTGGTCTATTGGCCCGCGCGGTTGCGTGCTCAAGGTAGGCCCGAGCTCATCGCCGCCTGTTTGCGGATCGGCCTCGTGCCGGTGGCGATCCTGGCCACCGTGCTCGGTGTGACGCTGTGGTTCGGGGCGCCACACTGGTTTCCGCGATTCGAAGCTCCACTTAGGACGCTCGCGCTGCTGCTTCCGGTCGCTGCGCTCGCCGAATCGCTCCTCGCCGCTACGCGTGGATACCGCATGATGCGACCCACAGTGCTGCTCGACAAGATAGTCAAGCCCGCGGGCCAACTTCTCGGCGTTGCCATCCTCGCCGCCTTCGCCCTCGCCGCGGGCGTGCACGTTCCTGCCACCGGTTGGGCCGTGGCCTGGGTACTCCCCTATATCCCGGTGTTTGTCTTTTCTGCCATCCTGTTGTGGCGCAAGGTCGAGGTGCCGAGTGAGCCGGTCGCCGAGGAGAACCTTGGCCGCGCTTTCTGGCGGTTCACCGCCCCGCGGGCGTTGGCCAGCTGCGCTCAGACGGCATTGCAACGCGTCGATGTGCTGATGGTGGCCTCACTTGCCGGGCTCGTTCCGGCCGCCGCCTATGCCGTTGCGGGCCGGTTCATCGTGGTAGGACAGTTGGCCAACGGCGCGATTTCGCAAGCGGTGCAACCACGTTTGGCCGAGATGCTCTCGGTCGACGACCGGGCCGGAGCCAATCGGCTGTACCAATTGGCCACCGCATGGCTGGTGCTGGTCAGCTGGCCGCTGCACCTGATGGTGCTCGACTACGCCGACTTCTACCTGAGCGTATTCGGGCCGTCCTATGTGTCCGCTGTGCCCGCGGTGCGGGTGCTCGCGGTGGCGATGCTCATAGCGACCGGCTGCGGCATGGTTGACATCGTGCTGTCGATGGCCGGGCGCACCACCTGGAACCTGATGAACGTTCTGATCGCGCTGACCACCATGGTGGCGATAGATCTCTATCTGATTCCCAGGCTGGGGGCGCTCGGCGCGGCGATCGGGCTTGCCGCCGCGGTGACCGTCAACAACTTGCTGCCCTTGGCCCAGCTCGGCTGGTCGATGCGGTTGCATCCGTTCGGCCCGGCCACCCGCACGGCAATGTTGCTCGCCATGCTCAGCTTCGGCGTCGTGCCCTGGCTGACCCGCCAGATCGGTTTCGGCCTGCTGGCCGGCCCGATATGCGGTCTCGTCGTTTACGCGACCGGGCTGCGCCTCTTCTCCGGCCGGTTGGAGCTTGCCGTCATCCTCGCTGCCAGGAGGCTTCGTGCGCGCTGACTACACCGAGATCTTCCAGGATGAGGCAACGGTCGAAAAATACGAGCACGTTGTCTTCGCCCCGGACAGCTATGCGTCGGCGATCAGCAAGCGTCAGCGGTTCTACCTGCGCGGGCTGGTCAAGCGGGCGTTTGCTTACCGGCGTCCGGTGCAGCACGATTTCGCTTGTGGCACTGGACGTGCCATCCGCATCCTGCATGGCCTGGTACGTGGCGCCCACGGATACGACACCTCCGCCGCGATGCTGGCCAAGGCCGCCGAGCTCGGCTCCTACGCCGAGCTGCATCTGGTCTCCGCGACCGGGGAGACACCGGAGCCGGTGGCCACCGACTCACCAACGCTGGTGACGATCTTCCGGCTGCTGCTCAACGTCGAGGACAACGTCCGCGAACGCGCGGTTGCCTTTGCTGCCAAGGCTTTGCGCAACTATGACGCCGGGCTGCTGGTGGTCGAGAACCACGGCAACCGGCAATCTGTCCGGCATCTGCGCCATCAACGGCATGCCGGGTCGCCGTGGTTCGCCGAGCTCGACCATGTGGAGATCGCGGAACTGCTTGACCGGCACGGCTTCACCATCGTTGAACGACGTGGGTTCGCCTTGTTCAGCCGGGGCTGGTATGGCAACTATTGGTTGCGCTCGATGGCTTTGTTCATCGACAACGTTGCCGCCCGCACCGGCTGCCTCAGTCGATTCGCTGTCAATGTTCTCTATGTTGCTCGCCGCACGCGTTAGGCCTGAAGGTGCGTTGATCATGAACTTAAGGTCTTGCTCGACGGCGTGTCGCCGTTCCCAGCGTCTTGGTCAACTGACGTTGGTCGCGGCCGTGTTGGCGATGGCAGGGTGTGCCGCGGAGCCGGCAGAAAAGCCGGCGGCGATCGCAACGGCGGAAACGGGAGCCAAAGCCGGGCCGGTAAAGGTGCCGCAGCAGGGCGCGCTGTTCGGGGCTTGGGTCAGGCCGGACAGTTACTCGCAGCCCGGCCGGCTCGACGCCATCCAGCGCTTCGAGGGTCAGCTCGGCCGCAAGCTCGACATCGTGCACAGCTATCGCCGTATCCACGAGGAGATCGCCACCCCGTCTGATCTGTCCTTTGTGGCCAGTGGCGCCACGTTGATGATCAGCTGGGCGGGAGCGTCCAGTCAGGACATCATCGACGGCACCATCGATGACGAGATTCGCAAGCACGCCAAGCAAACCCGGTCGTTACGCAAACCGGTGCTGATGCGGATCCGGTGGGAGATGGACCGCCCGAATCTGGCCGCCTCGGTCGGCTCCCCTTCGCTCTACCGCGAAGCATGGCGGCACGTGCGCAAGATCTTCGCGCAGGAGCGGGTAAACAACGTCTCGTGGGTCTTCTGTCCCACCGCCGAAGGCTTTATCGAGGGCCGCGCGGCCGACTTCTATCCGGGCGACGACACCGTCGACTGGACCTGCGTCGACGTATACGCCGGAAGCAAACTGCGGCCCATGGGCCAGCTGCTCGAGCCGTTTCTACGCTGGGCAGGGCAAAGAGCAAAACCAATAATGATTGGCGAGTACGGGATAAGCCGCGGCTGGTCTTCAGAGGACCGTGCATCGTGGCTGACCGATGCGGCACAGGTGTTCCAGGCCAATCCGCAGATCAAGGCGGTGCTCTATTTCGAGTCCAATCCGGACGATCGAACCGAGCACGGTGAGTTCGCCCTGAGCGATGATGCGCCGGCGCTGGACGCGTTCATCGAAACCGCCCGCTCCGCCTACTTCAACACCCGCCCATAGCCGCCGCGATCAAGACGCTGGGAACACCGACACGCCGTCGAGCAAGACCTTAAGTTCATGATCAACGCGGACAAGCGGGTCAGCGGCGGCGGACGGCGGAGAAGGCGAGGAGCTTCACGGCGTAGGGGGCATCGTGTGCCAGGTATCGCCCGGCGAGCCGCCCCGGTTCCTGGGCGAGGCGGTGCGCCCACTCCAATCCGGAGCGCTGCATCCAGAAGGGCGCTCGCCTGTTTTCGCCCGCGACAAAGCCGACCGCCGAACCGCAGCCGAGGAACCAGGTTTCGGGCAGTTCGTGGCGCAGATCGGAGATGACGCGCTCCTGCTTGGGAAAGCCCAGCCCGACGAAAACGAGGTCCGGCTTGGTATCTGCCACCCGCATGATGACGTCGGCGTAGGTGGACGGGTCGCGATCGAAGCCGAACGGCGGAGCGTAGTGACCGGCGATCTCCAGCCCGGGGCAGGAGGCGGCAAGCGCCGCGGCGCACAGCTCGCTGCCGTCCGCGACGTGCTGAACGACGTCGTCCTCGGTCGAGCTCCGCTGGGCGGGTACGGGGTGGCCACCGAGGACGTAGGCCGAGCGGTGGACGCGGCCGAGAGCAGCACTCAAGGTCCAGATGAGAGCGCTGCCGGTCACCCGTTCGGGTAACGGGGTGCCGAGGAGTTTGCTGGCCCAGACCAGGGGCATGCCGTCGGCGACGACGAGGGTCGCGTCGGCCACGAAGCCTCGCGCCTCGGCGCCGATCCGGCCGCGGCTGGAGACCATCCTGAGGATGTCGACGTTGGGCGTGATGATCCGCCCACCCCTGCCTTCGGCCAGGGCGGATAGGACCCGGTCAGCGACCGCCTCTTCGGTGATCGAGTCGAACCACTCCCCGCCGATGCGCACGCGGCGCCCGTATACAGTCCCCGCAAAACTCACGAAAGCGGACTTTACCGACTAATCGTTGAACAAATCGTGACGACACGGGTTCTCTACGTTGGCGGACTGGGCCGCAGCGGTACCACCTTGATCGAACGGGTTCTCGGCGAACTGCCGGGCATGTGCGCCCTCGGTGAGGTGGTGCACCTGTGGCAACGCGACATCCGCGATGACGAGCGATGCGGGTGCGGCGAGCGCTTCAGCGGATGCGAATTCTGGCGCGAGGTGGGGGCCAAGGCATTCGGCGGTTGGGGCCGGGTGGATGTGCATCGCATCCTCGCGCTTCAGGAGCTGGTCGAACGCACCCGGCACATCCCGATGTTGGCGGCCGGCCGGCGGGGCGACTTCACCGCGCTGGTGCTCGAATACTCCGAGTACTACACGAAGATCTATCACGCCGCGGCCGAGGTGTCGGGTGCGTCAGTCGTGATCGACTCCTCCAAGCACAGCGCCCTCGCCCATTGCCTTCGCTACAGCAAGGACATCGACCTTCGGGTGCTGCACGTGGTGCGGGATCCGCGCGGGGTGGCCTACTCGTGGACCAAGACGGTGGCCCGGCCGGAAACCGACGGCCAGGACGAGATGACCCGGTACACCCCGGCAAGAAGTGCGGTGCTGTGGAACGCCAACAACGCCGCTTTCGGCCTGCTACGCCAACGCGGTGTCGCGGTTCGGCGATTGCGCTATGAGGACTTCCTCGCCGATCCGCGCGGCACCGTCGACAAAGTGGCCGCCTTCGTCGGCATAGACACGTCAACGACCGAGCTGCCGTTCCTGACCGGCACGTCTGTCCAACTAGGACAGTGTCACAGCGCGGCCGGCAACCCCATGCGCTTCACCGTCGGGCAGCTCGAGCTGCGCCCGGACGAGGCTTGGCGCCGGGCCCTGCCGCCACGCCAACGTGCTCTGGTCGGTGCGGTGTGCGCGCCCCTGTTGCGTTCCTATGGCTACTCCTTCCGCGCCGATCTTGGAGTTGTGGTGGGCGACTCGCGGGATTTGCGTGTGTCATCCCCACCACAACTCCAAGATCGGCGGGAGGGGCGATGACCCTGCCGAGCGTGGGAGTTGTCATCCCCACTCGCAGCCGGCCGGAGCTGTTGCAGCGCGCCATAACCGCTGTGCGAGCCCAGGACTATCCCGGCCCGGTCCGGATCATCGTGGTCTACGACCAGGAAGAGCCGGATTGGCGGCTGGCCGTGGCGGAAGAACCGGCGGTGATGGTGCTGGCCAACTGGCGCAAGCCCGGTCTTGCGGGTGCTCGTAACACCGGCATCATGGCGCTGGACACCGATCTGGTGGCCTTCTGCGATGACGACGATGTCTGGCACCGCAGCAAACTGCGTAAGCAAGTCAAAGCGTTGGGCGATCAGCTCTTTGGTACCTGCGCCATCGAGGTGGAGTTCGAGGAGAAGGTCCACCCACGGCTGGCCGGGTGTGATCGGGTGACGGTGGATCAGCTCGCCCGATCGCGGATGGCGATGCTGCATTCGTCGAGTTTCCTGGCCCAGCGCCACGCGCTATTGCCCGATGGCGAGATCGGGCCGGTGGCCGAGGATGCTCCCGGCAGCCAGAACGAGGACTGGGATCTGCTCATCCGAGCTGCCCGGCTCGCCCCGATCGTGCACGTCGATGAGCCGCTCGTGCGGGTGCTCTGGGGCCGGACAAGCTTCTACGCCAACGAATACAGCACCAAGATCTCTTCGCTGCGCTGGATGATGGCCCGGCACCCGGAGATCGTCGGCTGCCCCCCGGGCGCGGCCCGCGTCTACGGCCAGCTCGCCTGTTGGTCGGTGGCCGCGGGTGATCGTCGCAACGCCTGGCGCTGGACGAAGCAGACGGTGAAGGCGAATTGGAAGGAGCCGCGAGCGGTGATCGCGCTCGCCGCGCTGAGCCGTTTCACCACCGTAGAGAAGGTGCTGGGCACCCTTCATCGCAGGGGTCACGGCATCTAACCTTCGTGCGCTACGATGTTGGAACTTGTTGGAAAGCGATGGGTTCTGTGAAGCGCACTTCTATAGATCTAGCCGATGGCCGCGAGCTCATCTACTTCGATGAGCACGACGATGGCGTACGGGCCACCGTCGACCGTCGTGAGCTGCCCGACCAGGCGGCTCCGGCGAAGCTGCGCTACGACCCGCTGACCGAGGAGTGGGTGGCCGTCGCCGCCCACCGGCAGGGACGCATCTTTCTCCCGCCGAGCAGCGAATGCCCCCTGTGCCCGTCGACTGCGGAGTTCCTCACCGAGATCCCGGCGCAGGACTATGACGTGGTCGTCTTCGAGAATCGGTTCCCCTCCTTCGCCGGTGAGACCGGGCGCTGTGAAGTGGTCTGCTTCTCCCCCGACCACGACGCCAGCTTCAAGGATCTGACCGTCTCTCGGGTGCGCACGGTGCTTGACGCGTTCACCGACCGGACCGCGGAGCTCTCCCGCCTGCCCGGCGTGAAGCAGGTCTTCTGCTTCGAGAACCGGGGCGAGGAGATCGGGGTGACCCTGCACCACCCCCATGGGCAGATCTACGCCTATCCCTATGTCACGCCGACGACCCAGCGCTATTTGCAGGCCTGTCACCGAGCGGGCAAGAACCTCTACGGCGAGCTGCTCGCTTCGGAACGCGAAGCAGGTGAACGGATCGTTGCCAGCAACGATCTGTGGACGGCGTTCGTGCCCTTTGCGGCGCGCTGGCCCTACGAGATCCACCTCGCTCCGCATCGCCAGGTCGCCAACTTCACCGAGCTCACCGAGGCGGAAAAGGCTGCCTGCGCACCACTTTGGCTCGAGCTGACCCGGCGCCTCGATGGCCTCTTCGGGTTGGCCATGCCCTATGTAGCCGGCTGGCATCAGGCTCCGGTACACGAGGATCACGAGCTCAGCTGGCTGCATCTGAGACTGCACAGCATCCGGCGGGCGCCCGGGAAGCTGAAGTATCTGGCCGGATCCGAGTCGGGGATGGGGGCCTGGGTCAACGACGTCGCTCCCGAAGAGGCCGCAGCCGCCCTGCGACGGGTCTCACTCTAAGGGCGATTGTCGGTGCCGGCCGCTAAGTTGGTGGGCATGAAGGTCTCCGTCCAACCGGGGGTCCGCCTGAACGTCCGGCACCGAGACGGAGCCGGGCGCCCCTATTTGCTCGTGCACGGGCTGTCCTCCAACGCGCGGCTGTGGGATGAGCTGGCCTCGCACCTGCCCAATCCGAGCTACGCGGTCGACCTGCGCAGCCATGGCGAGTCCGATGCGCCTGAGCACGGCTACGACACCGCCACTGCCGCGGCGGATCTGGCGACGCTGATCACCGAGCTCGGCCTGGACCGGCCGGTCGCGGTCGGGCAGTCGTGGGGTGGAAACGTGGTGGTGCGGTTGGCCGCCAAGCATCCCGATCTCGTCAGCGGACTGGGGCTGGTTGACGGCGGGTGGATCGACCTCGCGGCGAACTTCGGCACCTTCCAGGAGTGCGAGCGGGCTCTGCGACCGTCCGAAATAGACGGTCTGCCCGCGAGCAAGCTGCGCGAATGGATGGCCCAGGGGCATCCGGATTGGTCCTCGGCCGCGGTCGAGGCAACCTTGGCCAACATGCGAGTGCGCGATGACGGCACGATCGAGCGGCGGCTGCCGATCGACAGGCACATGGCGATCGTGCGATCCATGTGGGATGAGCCGCCCGCACCTTTTCTGCCGCTGATCACCGCGCCCGCACTCTTGCTGCCCGCGGTGGGGCCTGACGGTCCGAAAGGCGAAAGGATTGCCGCCGCTGCGGCGGTTATGCAAAGGGCGAGGATTGTCTGGTACCCAAATGGTGATCATGATCTTCATGCCCAGCACCCGGCTCGCCTCGCCGCCGATCTGCTCACGCTGGCAGGCTGATGATGACCCGACTCCTCGTCATCATGGGTTCGGGCGAGACCACCCCGACAATGATCAAGCCGCATCGGCAGATCTTCGAGTCGTTGCCCGACCCGGGCCGTGCGGTGCTGCTCGATACCCCCTATGGTTTCCAGCTCAACGCCGATGAGATCAGCGCACGGACGGCCGGCTACTTCGCTCAAAGCGTTGGGCGGCAAGTGAATGTGGTCTCGTGGCGCACCGAGCCGCCGCCCGGCCTGGAGCGCGAGCGGGCCCTCACCGCCTTGCGGGAAGCCGACTGGATCTTCGCCGGCCCGGGCTCCCCGACATACGCATTGCGCAATTGGGTCGGCACCGAGCTGCCCTCGCTCATGACAAGCGCTGACGCGCTCGTCTTCGCGAGCGCCGCCGCGCTGACGCTCGGCTCCCACACGATCCCGGTCTACGAGATCTACAAGGCCGGCCTGGATCCGCGTTGGGAGCCGGGGCTGAACCTTTTCGAGGAGCTCACCGGGGTGCCCGCGGTGGTCATCCCGCACTATGACAATGCCGAGGGCGGTCATCACGACACGCGCTTCTGCTACCTGGGCGAGCCGCGACTGTCCTATCTGGAGCAATCATTGCCCCCGGATACGTTGATCGTCGGGGTGGACGAGCACACGGCACTGATCTGCGATCTCTCCGCTCGCACGGCAACGGTCGTCGGGAATGGCGGGCTTACCTTGCGCCGCATGGGATCCAGCGTCCGGTACGAGTCGGGTTCGGTGCTGCCGCTGACCCTGGACGCTCCCACCGGCGGTGCTGTCGATCCGCTGCCCCCGGTGGTCGAGGAGCAAGTCCCGGCGCTCACCTCGGTTCGGGCCGTCGCGGATCAGCTGGAGGAGAAGTTCAAGGCGGCGCTGACAGCCAGCGACCTCGACGGCTGTGTGGCTTCGATTCTCGAGCTGGAGCAGTCGATCACCGATTGGACGGCGGACACGTTGGCCTCGTCCGATGCCGACCACGCACGCGGGATCCTGCGGGGGATGGTGGTGCGCCTTGGCACGCTCGCCGGGACAGCCGTGCCGTTTGTCGAGGCATTGATCGGCTTGCGCGAGAAGGCACGGCAGGAGCGCGACTTCGCCGCCGCCGATCACGTGCGCGACGCTCTGGCCGCCGGTGGGATCGAGGTCCGTGACACAACCAGCGGACCGGAGTGGAGCCTGCAGGCCTGACGGGAGTGTGTCCGGGCCGACAGGGTGCGGTCGGCGTTCATGCAGTACGCTCGTACTGCTATGCCGCCAATGACCGACAGGAGCGCTATCGACATGGCGAAGATCAAGGTAAACAACCCGGTCGTCGAGCTCGACGGCGACGAGATGACCCGGATTATCTGGAAGCAGATCCGGGAGCAGCTGATCCTGCCCTACCTCGACGTTGAGCTGGAATATTACGACCTCGGCATCGAGCACCGGGACGCCACTGACGACCAGGTGACCATCGACGCCGCGAACGCGATCAAGCGCCACGGTGTCGGCGTCAAGTGCGCGACCATCACTCCGGACGAGGCCCGCGTGGCCGAGTTCGGCCTCAAGAAGATGTGGCGATCCCCGAACGGGACCATCCGCAACATCCTCGGTGGAGTCATCTTCCGCGAGCCGATCATCATGAGCAATGTGCCTCGGCTCGTTCCCTCCTGGACCAAGCCGATCGTGATCGGTCGTCACGCCCACGGCGACCAGTACAAGGCGACCGACTTCGTGGTGCCCGGCCCCGGCAAGGTCACCATCACTTACACCCCGGAAGACGGCTCCGCACCGATGGAGTTCACCGTCGGCGACTTCTCCGGCGGCGGCGTGGCCATGGGCATGTACAACTTCGACGACTCGATCCGCGACTTCGCCCGGGCGTCGTTCCGCTACGGTCTGGACCGCGACTACCCCGTCTACCTGTCCACCAAGAACACCATCCTCAAGGCCTATGACGGCCGGTTCAAGGATCTGTTCGCGGAGGTCTTCGAGGCTGAGTTCGCCGAGGAGTTCAAGGCCAAGGACCTGACCTACGAGCACCGGCTGATCGACGACATGGTCGCCGCCGCACTCAAGTGGGAGGGTGGCTACGTCTGGGCCTGCAAGAACTACGACGGTGATGTGCAGTCCGACACGGTCGCGCAGGGCTTCGGCTCACTGGGCCTGATGACGTCGGTGCTGATGACCCCGGACGGCAAGACCGTCGAGGCCGAGGCGGCGCACGGCACGGTCACCCGGCACTATCGGCAGTGGCAGAAGGGCGAGAAGACCTCGACCAACCCGATCGCCTCGATCTATGCCTGGACCCGTGGCCTGGCGCACCGGGGCAAGCTTGACGGCACCCCCGAGGTCACGAAGTTTGCCCACACGCTGGAGCAGGTCGTCATCGACACCGTCGAAGGCGGCGCCATGACCAAGGACCTCTCGCTGCTGATCTCCAAGGACGCCCCGTGGCAGACCACCGAGGAGTTCATGAACACCCTGGATCAAGCACTTTCTAAAAAGCTTTCCTAGGGGTACCAGTGCAAAGCCCGCCGATCCTGAAGATCGGCGGGCTTTTGCTTGTTCGTGCAATTGCGCGCAATTCCAGGGTCGTGTTTAGATTCCTGCGTCAGATTGCGGGGTTCGGGGTGCACCACGTTGATGATTGGCTGAGCCGCCAGGACGGGATCGCCGAGCGGCTTAGGGACCTCCGCGTCCAAGCCGGACTGTCCGGTAAGGAGATTGCTGCCAGCACGGGGTGGCAGCAATCGAAGGTCTCCCGACTCGAGAAGGGCAGACAGCTCCCTTCGGCCGACGACATTCGGTTATGGGTCAAGGTGTGTGGCTGCGACTCGGAGCTGGCTCTCGACCTGATCGATCAGACCGCCGAGGCGCGGGCCGGGTACCGGGATTGGCAGCGCCGTCGCGCACGGCTGGGCGCCGCCGAGATCCAGGCCGGTTACAACCTGCTGTTCCAGCATTCAAGCCGGATCTGCCACTTCGAGTTGACCTTGGTGCCCGGTCCGCTGCAGACAGCCGACTACGCGCGGCGGGTGCTCTCCGATGAGCCTGCTGTGGCGGTGCGACTGCAACGCCAGCAATACCTCTACGACCTGACCAAGCAGTTCGAGTTTCTGCTCGCCGAGCCGGTGCTGCGCTGGCTTTTCTGCCCGGCCGAGGTGATGCGGGGCCAGCTTGACCGGCTGCAAACCGTGATCGGTCTGCCCAACGTGCGCTTCGGCATCCTGCCGATGAGTGCGCCGCTGGATAAGTGCCCGACCAACTCGTTCCAGCTCCTCGACGATCTTGTCACGGTGGAGACGCTCGTGGGCGAGTGGACACATCGCGAAGACGAGTCCGCTTTCTACGCGGCGACGCTGAAGCGGATGTGGGAGGACGCGGTAACCGGCGATGCGGCACGTGAGCTGATCATCGCCGCGGCCAAAGCGTTACCAACTTCGTCAAGCTAGACGTTTTCCCTGATAGCGGTTGGTATGTATGCTCTGGCGCCATGCACCCCCTCATCCTGGAGACGGCGGCTAGACATCGTCGCGCGCTCTCCACGCGTCAGCGCGTCCGGATTGCGTTGACCGTCCTGATCGCGGTCGGCGCTGTCGCCGCGGCCGGGGTCTTCGGTGCCGACATCCCCACCCAGAAGAAGGCATTGACCTGGTTGACCACCAACACCATCCCGCTCGGTTTCGCCGGCTGGGCGATGTACGCGGTCCCGCTGCTCGGTCTGGTGGTGCTGACCGGGCCGGCTCGTTCGGCGATCATTCGCTTCGGCGGGTACCTGTTACTTCTCCCCGGTCTGGCCGGGCTCGCAGTCATGAGCAGACCCCGCGGGATGCCCGAGGCCGCGTGGCACGCCGCGTTGGGAGCAGGTGCGGCCGACTTCATTCCCGCCGCCCGCCTCAGCGGTTACACCATGTTGGCCGTCTTCGGATGCTGGGCGGTGTTCTCCGCATTGCGGTTCATCGGCGGACGCCCCGGCCCGATCGAAGACACCCTGATCAAGCTGCGCCGCAGCGCCTTCCGCGGCACCCTGATTGCGCTGGCCGCCAGCCCGATCGTGGTGCTCGTCTTCGCCTGAGCCCGAGAGCATAGGCTCGGCGCATGACTCTGATCTCCCGTCAGGTGGGGTCGGCGACGGTGATCGCGCTGACCGATGGTGAGGGCACCTTCTTCTCGACTCGCGCGGAGGCGTTTCCCACCGCGACCGAGGAGCTCTGGCGGCGCACCGACGAGTTCGACCCGCAGGCGGTGACCGCGGACGGCGAATGGCTGCTGCGCTTTCGTGCCTTCGCCATCCGGCTCGAGGACGGTCAGGTGATACTGGTCGACGCCGGGATCGGACCGGCCGACGCCCCCGCTGCCGCGTGGGCTCCCGTCCCGGGACGGCTGCCACAGGAGTTGGCGGCGGCAGGCATCGACCCAGGCGAGATCAGTCAGGTGGTGCTCACCCATCTGCACACCGACCACATTGGATGGTCCGTCGCGGGCCTCTTCCCCAATGCGGCCGTGCTGCTGCAGCGCTCCGAGCTCGAGTGGATCAGCCCCGCTCTGCACGAGCGGCTCCCCGGCGATCAGCTGGTCCTACTGGACGGCGACTCGAAGCTCACCGATCAGATCAAGATCGTGGCCACTCCCGGGCACACGCCGGGACATCAATCCGTCCTCGTGGACGATGGCGATCAGCTGTTCGCGATCACCGGCGATCTGCTTGTGCACGCCTTGCAATTGGTGGCGCCGGAGACCCGGTACACCCATGAAATGGATTCTGATTTGGCTCGTGCGTCGCGGATCGCGCTATTGGCGAAGGCCGATGTCCTTGCCACCCCGCACCTCACCGAACCGTTCCTGACTCTTCCTGCCTAATCGGCCGCGGCTCATCGAATTCGCCGGCAATCCGCCGGCGTCGGGCTGCGCAGGTTGTGTCATGGCATCAGCTCCAGGTGACTGAGCCGCGGCCCGCTTCTTTGAGGGCGGCCTCGATCTGCGAGAAGTGGCGGCAGCCAAGGAAACCGCGCGGATTCATCGGGCTGGGATGCCCGGCCTCCAGGACCACGTGATGGGAGTTGCGCACGAGCGCGGCCTTCTTTCGTGCGTAGGCGCCCCAGAGGACGAAGACCACCCGATAGGGTGAGTCATTGACAGCCTTGATTGCCGCGTCGGTGAAGTGCTCCCAGCCCTTGTCGGCATGGCTGGTCGGCTGCCCGCCCCGAACGGTCAGCACCGCGTTGAGCATGAGCACACCCTGGCGAGCCCAAGGGGTGAGGTCGCCGTTGAGCGGCGGCTTGACGCCGAGGTCGTCCTGCAGCTCTTTGTAGATGTTGCGCAAGCTCGGCGGGATGGCGACGCCCGGCCGCACGCTGAAACTCAGCCCGTGCGCTTGACCTGGCTTGTGATACGGATCTTGGCCCAGGATGAGAACCCGGGTCTGAGCCGGGGTGCAGAGCCGGAAAGCCGAAAAGAGATCATCATGGGGCGGATAGACCGGGCCCGCCGCGTATTCGGCTTCCACAAACGACGAAAGCCGCGCCACCACATCGAGGTCAACATGTGGCTTCATCACATCACGCCACTCGGTGGGCAGCAGGTCCAGCAAATCCATAGTCACGATCACCAAGCCTAAACCTGATGCAGCCGAAGGCCTTGGAACCGGGTGAAACCTTTGTCTGCCGTGACAAACTCGCAACCGTGCTCGATGGCGATCGCCGCCAGGAATGCGTCCGGAACATCCTCACCGGTAACGCCGGTCTCCTCGCATAGCCGAGTGAAAATCGACCAATGCCGCGGGCCGGGAGTCACCACTACTGCGTTCGGCTGGTGCCGAAACTGATCTGCGAACGCGACCGCTTGCCTTACCGGCGTTGGGGTTCGGTAGATCCTTCGGTTGGTGACTATGCGAAGAAACCCGTTGATGACGTAATCGCACACTGCGTAGGTCTGCTCGCCACTGATCTCATCTGCGATGAGGTCGCGATGCGTTTCGTGCTCAGATGACTCCCCGCGATGGGCATGGATGAGCACGTTCACGTCATGAAGACGCATCGTGGACTCTCAGGAGTTTGGCTGCATCCTCGTCGGCCAGCACCTCTTTCCACGTGTGGCTGTCGTCGATGTCGATGCCGGGCATCAGGCCATCGCCGGTAAACACGACAAGATCGATCGTCCGGCGAGGTGGAAGAGGTTCCTGCCGGTCGAGAAGCTGGCGCACGGCGTCCTCCAGGACTGACGTCATCGTCCGATTACGTTGGGCCGCATACTGTTTCAGTCGTGCGAGCAGGTCCTCGTTGAGCCGGACCGTGGTTCTCATACGATCAAGATTAGCCAACCAGGCATCAATATGTCAAAGGCCCAGACATATTGATGCCTGGGCCTTTGAGCGTGCTAGTTGTCAGAGGTTCGCGACATCCGCCTGCTTGGCGCGCACAGCTTCGGCGGCAACCTTCAGCTCGGCGAGCTCCTCGTCGGTCAGAGCGGTCTCGACCACCCGGCGAACTCCGCCGGCACCGATTGAAGCCTCCACGCCGAGGTAGACGCCGCTGATGCCGTATTCGCCGTCGACCCAGGCGCAAACCGGCATGACATCGCCGGAGTCGAGCGCGACGGCGCGAGCCATCCGAGCGGCGGCGGCCGAAGGCGCGTAGTACGCGGAGCCGGTTTTGAGCAGCGCGACCACTTCAGCACCGCCATTGCGGGTGCGGACCACGAGCTCTTCGATCTTCTCAGCGCTCAGGATCGAAGAGAGCGCCTTGCCGTCCACCGTGCACCGCGAGGGCACCGGGACCATGGTGTCGCCGTGCGAGCCGAGCGTCAGCGTCTTGACCGACTTCACCGGCACGCCCAGCTCCTGCGCCACGAAGTGGGTGAAGCGAGCGGTGTCGAGCATGCCAGCCTGGCCGAGGACCCGGTTCTTCGGGAACTGGGTGGCGATCTGAGCCAGCGCGGTCATCTCATCGAGCGGGTTGGACACCACGATGACGACGGCGTTGGGTGCGTGCTTGGCGACCTGCTCGGCTACCCCACGTACGATCTTGGCGTTGACCTCGAGCAGATCCATCCGGCTCATGCCCGGCTTGCGCGGCAGACCTGCGGTGATCACGACGATGTCGGAATCCGCGATCGCCTCATAGCCCTCACCGTTCGGGCCGGTGGTGGCGCCGACGACCTTGGTCTCGAAGCCCTCGATGGGACGGGACTGGTTCAGGTCCAGCGCGAGACCCTCCGGCTTGCCCTCGACAATGTCGGTGAGGACAACCGTTTCGAAGATGTCGTATTCGGCGAGCCGCTGCGCGGTCGTGGATCCGTAGAAACCGGCACCGACGACGGTGACCTTCTTACCCATTAGAAGCCTCTCACTCTGTTCTCGCTCAGTTCGACGACGTTAGTTAGCAGCATGGCGCGCGTCATCGGGCCGACGCCGCCGGGGTTGGGGGAAATGAATCCCGCCACCTCAGCGACGTCCGGATGGACATCGCCAACGACCTTCTTCGTTCCATCCGGGCCGAATTCGCGGGAGACACCGACATCGATGACAGCCGCGCCCGGCTTGACCATGTCCGGCGTGATCATCCGGGGAACCCCGGCCGCGGCCACGATGATGTCGGCGTTTCGCGTATGAGCGGCCAGGTCGCGGGTCCCGGTGTGGCAGGTCGTGACCGTGGCGTTCTCCGACTTACGGGTGAGGAGAAGGCCTAGCGCGCGGCCGACAGTCACTCCACGTCCAATAACGACAACATCAGAGCCGTTTATGGGTACCGAGAAACGCCGCATCAATTCGACAATGCCCCGCGGCGTGCACGGCAACGGCCCGGGAGCGTTAAGCACTAAGCGACCCAGGCTCATCGGATGCAGCCCGTCGGCATCCTTCGCCGGATCGACCAGCTCCAATACGCGTTGTTCGTCGCGGCCCTTGGGCAGCGGTAGCTGGACTAGGTACCCGGTGCACGCGGGGTCGTCGTTCAGCTCGTGGACGGCCTGCTCGATCTCCTCCTGCGTCGCGGTTTCGGGCAAGTCGCGCCGGATCGAGGCGATCCCCACCTCCGCACAGTCCTTGTGCTTGCCGTTTACGTACCAGACCGAGCCGGGATCTTCGCCAACCAGGATGGTGCCCAGCCCAGGGACGACTCCCTGCTCCCGCAGCTTTGCCACGCGTTCACGGAGGTCGGTTTTGATGTCGGCCGCGGTAGCGGTGCCGTCGAGAACAGTCGCCGTCATGGCATTGATCCTGCCATTCGCCTGGCGAGTCACCAGCCGAGGGCTGCGCACAGCCACCCTGTCGCAATCACATTGCGTGACAGTGGGATGGATCACGAAATCCTCTCGATGACCGGATCTTCCATTATTCGGGACGACATATCGCCCATAGCTCCTCCAGCTGTTCTTCAGCATTCGATCAGAGGCCGATCGCGAGACCGATTTGAGATCGGTCATACTGTCACTTATCTGTCAAAACTGGGATGGCTCGCCTACCAGAGTAGTGACAAGATCCGCAAGCACTAATGCGTCTATTGGTTGCCATATCGTGACCTTTGAGGTTGGTATCACGCTGAGCTTCGTCCTACCTTTGCCGGATGTTGCACTGCGTGACATGGGCAGCTCTTTGTGCTCTTGGTCGCGGGTGAGACGTAGAAACTAGGAGGCTCAATGCAGGTCCGCAGGCTCGCTGCCTGGGCCGCACTCCCACTCACTGTCACGCTTGGCCTCGCGGCCTGTGGCACGGGCGGCGGCTCTGGCAGCTCCAACCCCGACGGTGTGGTTTCCATCGGCATCGCCGAACCACAGCACCTACTTCCAGGCAGTACCCACGAGACCAGTGGCGCCCAGGTCATGGCCGCGCTCTACTCCCCGCTGGTGGACTTCGACGAGGCCAACAAGCCGTTCGAAGTTGCCGCCGAGAGTGTCAGCACGACGGACAACAAGGTCTGGACCGTCAAGCTGAAGGACGGCACGTTCCACAACGGTGAGCCGGTCAACTCCCACAGCTTCATCAACTCGTGGAACTACAGCGCCTATGGTCCGAACAAGCAGGACAACGGCTACTTCTTCGAGCGCGTTGAGGGCTATGCGGACCTGAACCCGAAGGACGCCAACGCCACTCCCACCGCGAAGACCCTCACCGGTCTGAAGAAGGTCGACGACAAGACCTTCACGGTCTCCCTGTCGGCGCCGTTCAGCGAGTTCAAGTCGCTCATGGGTTACACCGCGTTCTACCCGCTGCCGAAGGCCGCGTTCGAAGACCCGGCAGCGAGCCCACTGGTGCTCAAGAAGGACTTCGAGCAGGCTCCGATCGGTAACGGCGCCTTCAAGATCAAGGGCACCTGGCAGCACGACTCGAAGATCGAAGTCGAGCGCTACGCCGATTTCAAGGGCACCAAGCCGAAGGTCGGCGGGGCGCTCTTCAAGATCTATCAGAACACTCAGGCTGAGTACGCCGACCTGCAGGCCAACAACCTCGACGTGGTGAAGACCATCCCGACCGAGAGCCTGTCGACGGTTCAGGGCGACCTGGGCGAGCGGTTCATCCAGTCCCCGGCGTCCACCATTCAGCTGCTTGCCTTCCCGACCTTCGACGCGCGTTTCGCCAAGCCGGAGGTTCGCAAGGCGATCTCGCAGGCGATCGACCGCGAGGAGATCGTCAAGGCCGTGTTCCAGGGTTCGCAGAAGGCCGCTTACTCGTTCGTGTCCCCGGTGGTCGCGGGTTACCGCGACAAGTCCTGTGGCGCTGCTTGTGAGTTCAAGCCGACTGACGCCAAGACCGCCTACGCGGCTGCCGGCGGCCCGAAGGACATCAACATCACCTACAACGCCGACGGTGGGCACAAGCAGTGGGTCGACGCGACCTGCAACCAGCTCAAGACCAACCTCGGGGTGAACTGCGTCGGCACGCCCGAAGCCAAGTTCGCCGATCTTCTCCAGAAGGTGAAGGAGAAGAAGGAGGTCGGCCAGTTCCGCATGGGCTGGGTCATGGACTACCCGTCCATGGAGAACTACCTCGGCCCGCTGTACTCGACCAGTGGTTCCTCGAACTACTACGGCTACAGCAACGCTGATTTCGACAACCTGGTGAAGGAAGGCTCGGCCGCGGCCACGCAGGACGAGGCGATCAAGAAGTACCAGCAGGCCGAGGACCTCCTCGCCCGCGACATGCCGGTGCTTCCGCTGCGCTTCGGCCAGAACAACTTCGGTCACTCGACCAAGGTGAAGAACGTCTCGATGGACCTCTTCAACCGGATCGACCTGCTGAAGATCGAAGCTGTTAAGTAACGGCTGACATCCGGCGATAGTGGCCGGCGCACATCTCTTCGGGGAGGCGCCGGCCACTACCCGGTTTGAACACATCCACTGGCTAGAGAGAATTCGACGATGTTCCGCTATTTAGTGCGGCGTTTGCTCCAGATGATTCTGGTTTTTGTCGCCACCACGTTCATCGTGTACTCGCTGATGTACGCGACCGGTGGCGATCCCATTCAGGCCTTGGCCGGAGAACGGCCGGTCAGCGACACTCTGCGCGCTCAACTGACCAAGGAATACGGCCTCGATCAGCCCTTCCTGGTCCGTTATTGGAATTATCTGACGGGCCTGCTGCAGGGCGATTTCGGGAAGAGCTTGACCGGCCGCGAAATCGGTGGGGCCGAAGGCATCATCGCCACCGCCCTCCCGGTCACCGCCAAGCTCGCGCTCATCGCCGTCATCACCACGATCCTCATCGGAGTCACGGCAGGCATTCTCGCCGCGATCCGGCGGGGCGGGATCTTCGACAACAGCACCCTCGTGCTGACGCTGATCATCATCGGCATTCCCACCGTAGTGCTGGCGCCCCTGGCGCAGCTCATCTTCACCATCAAGCTGCCGTGGTTCCCCACCACCGCGGGTGAGGGCACGATCTACGCCCTTCTGTTGCCGGGCATCATTCTCGGTGCGCTATCGGTGGCGACCGCGATGCGTTTGACGCGAGCATCGTTCACCGAGAACCAGCAATCGGATTATGTGCGCACCGCGCGGTCGAAGGGTCTGCCGACCCGACGTGTCATCGGCGTGCACGTGCTGCGCAACTCCCTCATCCCCATCGTCACGTTCCTCGGCATCGAGTTGGGCTCGTTGATGGCCGGTGCCATCGTCACCGAGGGCGTCTTCAATGTTCCAGGGATCGGCTTCAATCTCTTCCGCGGCCTGCAAACCGAGGACACCCCGCTGGTCGTAGGTCTGGTGAGCGTCCTAGTGATCATCTTTCTGCTGGCCAACCTGATCGTGGACATGCTCTACGCCGTCCTGGACCCGAGGATCCGTTATGAGTGATTTCGAGACTGTGGCGGCCAGCGAGTTCCACACCGCCATGCCCGGCCCCGCCGGTGAGCCGAATGCTCCCGGCCAGCCGCACACCCTGGAAGTATCCAAACCGCGCAGTGCCACCGCCGACGCGTGGCGCGAGCTCAGGCGTAAACCGCTGTTCTGGATCGGCCTGGCGATCGCGTTGACCGCACTAGTGATGGCGGCCTTCCCGTCCCTGTTCACCAGTGCCGACCCGGGCAACTGCGCGTTGAGCCGGCGGATGGGCAACCCGACCGGGCAGGCCATCTTCGGCTTCGACGTTCAGGGCTGCGACGTCTTCGCGAAAGCCGTCTACGGCACCAGGAACTCGCTGATGATCGGTGGGCTGGCCGCGCTGCTCGCCGGGCTTGTGGCGATGCTGCTCGGGGTCACCGCCGGTTACTTCGGCCGGTGGTGGGACGCCATCGTCTCGCGCGTCATCGACATCGTGCTCGGCCTGCCGCTGTTGTTGGCCGGCATCGTGTTCATGCGGCGCGTGAGCAACTCCGGTGGTGGCGAGCAGGCGCGAATCGTCGCCCTGATCGGCATTCTGGGCATCCTGGGCTGGACAACTGCGGCACGGGTCATCCGCTCCTCGGTCATCACCGCGAAACAGCAGGACTATGTGCAGGCGGCCAGGATGCTCGGCGCGGGCCACGGCCGGATCATGTGGCGGCACATCCTGCCGAACGCGATCGCCCCGTTCATCGTGATCATCACGATGGCGCTGGGGTCGTTCATCGCGGCTGAGGCAACTCTTTCGTTCCTCGGCGTGGGCTTGGTACCCCCCAGTCAGTCTTGGGGTTTGGCCATTTCTGAAGCGCGCCTTTACATGCGCGAAGACTTCGTGCCACTGGCTGTGCCATCTGGCTTCCTCGCGTTGACAGTGCTGGCCTTCATCATCCTTGGCGACACGATCCGTGAAGCCTTCGACCCGAAGCTGCGGTGAGGACGAATGACTGACATGCGTGTCGGGGCCGAAGCCAGTCGGCCCGCCGGACAGCACCTGCTCGAGGTCCGGGATCTGTTCGTCGAGTTCCACACCCGCGACGGCGTCGCCAAGGTGATCAACGGCGTCTCCTATCACCTCGACCCGGGTGAAACCCTTGCGGTACTTGGCGAGTCGGGCTCGGGCAAGTCGGTGACCGCGCAGGCGGTGATGGGCATCCTGGACATGCCGCCGGCGAGAATCCCAAGTGGACAGATCTTCTACAACGGCGAAGATCTGCTCAAGATGCCGGAGGAGAAGCGCCGGGGCGTCCGGGGCAAGGACATCTCGATGATCTTCCAGGATGCTCTCTCCGCGTTGAACCCGGTGTTCTCGGTGGGCTGGCAGATCTCGGAAACATTGCGCACCCGCGCGGGAATGTCCAAATCGGACGCCATGAAGCGAGCCGTCGAGCTGATGGAGCTCGTGAAGATCCCGGCCGCCAAGGCGCGGATCAAGGACTATCCGCATCAGTTCTCCGGCGGCATGCGGCAACGCGTGATGATCGCGATGGCGCTGGCCATGGATCCGAAGGTGCTCATCGCCGACGAGCCCACCACGGCACTCGACGTCACGGTGCAGGCCCAGATCATGGACCTGCTCGCCGATCTGCGCCGGGATCTGAACATGGGCATGATCCTGATTACCCACGATCTGGGTGTGGTGGCCGACGTGGCCGACCGGATCGCGGTGATGTACGCGGGCCGGATCATCGAACACGCCGACGTGCACAGCATCTATAAGCAGCCGGCTCACCCCTACACCGAGGGGCTGCTCAACTCGATCCCGCGGCTGGACCACAAGGGCACCGAGCTCGCCACCATCAAAGGCTTGCCGCCCAACCTGATGCGGCTGCCCACCGGCTGCAAATACCACCCGCGCTGCCCCTACGTGCAGCCCATCTGCCGCACCGACGAACCACGGTCGATCGCGCTCGGAAACGGCCGCACCAGCGCCTGCCACTTTGCGAAGGAGATGCTCGATGGCGAACTTCGGTGAGCCGATCCTGCGGGTCGACAACCTCGTCAAGCATTTCCCGATCACGCGCGGCGTCCTGTTCAAGAAGAAGATCGGGGCGGTCCAGGCGGTCGACGGGGTCAGCTTCGAGCTGCACAAGGGCGAGACTCTAGGCATCGTTGGGGAATCGGGCTGTGGCAAGTCCACCCTGGCCAAACTGTTGATGCGCCTCGAACAGCCGACCGCCGGACGCGCCGTGCTCAACGGCAAGGACATCTTCCGGATGTCCGGATCCGAGCTGCGGCGGTTGCGGCGCAACGTACAGATGGTCATGCAGGATCCGTATACGTCGCTCAATCCCCGGATGACCGTGGGCGACATCATCGGCGAGCCCTACGAGATCCACACCGAGGTCGCTCCCAAGGGTGACCGGCAGAAGAAGGTGCAGGAGCTGCTCGAGTTGGTGGGTTTGAACCCGGAGCACATCAACCGGTACCCGCACCAGTTCTCCGGCGGCCAGCGGCAGCGCATCGGGATCGCCCGGGCACTCGCCCTCAAGCCCGAGATCATCGTCTGTGACGAGCCGGTCTCCGCGCTGGACGTGTCGATCCAGGCTCAGGTGATCAACCTGTTGGAGAAGCTGCAAAACGAGCTCTCTCTGTCGTACATCTTCATCGCGCACGACCTTTCGGTGGTAAGGCACATCTCCGATCGGGTGGGAGTGATGTACCTCGGGAAGATCGTCGAGATCGGGACCGAGGAAGAGATCTACCAACGGCCGACGCACCCCTACACGCAGGCGCTGCTCTCGGCCGTGCCGGTGCCCGACCCGGATGCACGTGCACATCGCGAGGTCATCCGGCTCGACGGAGACGTGCCCTCACCGGCCAACCCGCCTTCCGGATGCCGCTTCCGTACCCGGTGCTGGAAGGCACAGCAGAAGTGTGCGGTCGAGGAGCCGTTGCTGATCCGCCGCGCCGTCGAGCCCCATCCTTCAGCGTGCCACTTCGCCGAACTCCGGCACGTCGTCGCTTAGCCCCCTTTGCCGCAACTCCACAGGAGTTGTCGCTTAGAACGGTGCGATAACAGCAACTCCTGTGGAGTTGCGGCGAGGATAGGGGCTAGTGGTAGAAGTGCCGGGATCCGGTGAGGTACATGGTGATCCCGGCGGCGTTGGCGGCCTCGATCGCCAGCTCGTCGCGGATGGAGCCGCCCGGCTGCACCACTGCGGTCACACCGGCGTCGATGAGCACCTGAAGCCCATCGGGGAAGGGAAAGTACGCGTCCGAGGCGGCGACTGAGCCCTTGGCCCGGTCTCCGGCGCGTGTCACCGCAAGCCGGCACGAGTCCACCCGGTTCACCTGGCCCATGCCCACGCCGACTGAAGCGCCGCCGGAGGCGAGCAGGATGGCGTTGGACTTGACCGCCCGCACAGCCCCCCAGGCGAATTCGAGATCGTCCAATTGCTCCGGTGTTGCGGGCGCTCCGGCAACCAGGCGCCAATTCTCCACGTCGTCTCCGGGGGCGCCGAAGTCATCGCGGGTTTGGGTCAGGTACCCGCCGGAAATTTGACGTAGCTCAACCACGCTCGGGGCGTAAGCGGGTGCGCGGAGAATGCGCAGGTTTTTCTTGGCCGACAAGATGTCCACCGCACCGTCCTCATAGGACGATGCCACGATGACCTCGGTGAAGATCTCCGACACCTGCTTGGCGAGATCGACCGTGACCGGGCTGTTGACCGCGATCACGCCACCGAAAGCCGAAACGGGATCACATGCGTGGGCCTTGCGGTGGGCGTCGGCCACATCGTTCCCAACCGCTATGCCACAAGGGTTCTGGTGCTTGATGATGGCGACGGCGGGCAGGAAGAAGTCATGCACTGTGCGCCACGCGGCGTCGGCGTCGATGAAGTTGTTGTAGGACATCTCTTTGCCGCCGAGCTGCTCGGCTTGCGCCAGCCCACGGGCACCCGAATCGGTGTAGAGAGCCGCCTTCTGGTGCGGGTTCTCGCCGTATCGCAAGGTGGCAGAGCGGCGAATGGCCAGCCCGCCGAAATCGGGCCACCACTGCTCGCTCGGCGCCAACTCCTGGGCACACCACTCGGCGACCGCGACGTCGTATTCGGCGATGTCGGCGAAGGCGCGAGCGGCAAGGAGACGACGCTCCTCGGCGGTGAAGCCGCCGCGCTCGAGTGCCGAAGCCACCAGGTCGTAGAGCAACGGTGTGGTCACCACCGCAACGTTGGCGTGGTTCTTCGCGGCCGCACGGACCATCGCTGGGCCGCCGATGTCGATCTGCTCGACACACTCTTCAACCGAGGCGCCCGACGCGACCGTCTGCTGGAACGGGTACAGGTTGGAGATGAGCAG
>DPJL01000451.1:32361-43196 GCA_003543035.1 Micromonosporaceae bacterium
CTCCTCGACCCGGGTGACTGCCACGCCTGCGGCCTCGATCTGGGCGGCGGTGGACCCGGTCGACACGATCTGTACTCCCGCCGCGGCCAGCGTTTGCGCCAGCTCATCGAGACCGGTCTTGTCGTAGACGCTGATCAGCGCACGTCGAATCACGGGATCGTGACCTTTCTTCCGTTGAGGGTCCAGCCTTCGCGGGCGAGCCGGCCGACATATTCCACCAGCTGTGCCCGCTCCACCACCTTGATCCGCTCAGTGAGGGTGTCCACCGTGTCGTCTTCGAGCACGGGCACCACCACCTGGGCGATGATCGCTCCGGTGTCCACGCCTTCGTCCACTACGAACAGGGTCGCCCCGGTGATCTTCGCACCGTAGGCGAGCGCGTCACGGGGGCCGTGGATACCGGGAAACGATGGCAGCAAAGCGTTGTGCGTGTTGAGGTACCGGCCGCCGAAGCGGCCCAGGAACTCGGCTCCGACGAGCTTGAGGAAGCCCGCAGAGATCACTATGTCCGGCTTGTGCTCGCCGACCAGCTCGGTGAACGACTTGTCCCATTCGTCGCGGGTCGCGAAATCGGGCACCCGGCACACGAAAGTCGGGATGCCTTGCTCCTGCGCGCGGGTCAGACCGGCGATGCCATCGCGATCCGCACCCACCGCCACCACCTTCGCCCCGTATGAGGGGTCGGCTGATGCGTCTAGGAGCGCCTGGAGATTGGAGCCGGAGCCGGAGACCAGGACGACGAGCCGAGCGGTCACGCATTGCACCCTATCCGGCGGCGATGGCGCAGCTGAGCGCGGGTGTTCGGGCGTTTTGAAGCTGCTTTCCGGGACAAACAGATCATATAGGCGGATATTGGTAGCAAGAACGTTCACCGAGGGAGCTGACGTTGACTCAACCGCCTAAGACTCCGGATACACCAGACGATCTGCCGGAGGTTCCGCACGCTCACCCCGACTATGAGCCGCCGGAGCCGAGCTTTGGGGACGAGACGATTCCGCCGTCTCCACCCGTGCCGCCCACTCCTCCGGTCCCGCCTTCGCCCGCTCCTCCGGTCCCGCCCGTGCCGCCGCCACCGACGGTGCCGACCGTGTCATCCGCGTCGCAGCCGTCCCCTGAGTCCGAGCCGCCGTCGGGGCCTCCGGGGGGATGGCCTGCACCGGAGCCGACACCGCAAGTAGTGCCGCCACTGCCACCGCCGGTAAGGCCGGCCCCACCCCCGCCGCCGGTTGGTGGGTATGCCGCGCCTACTCCGCCACCCACTCCACCGCCGCCGCTCACGCCACCCGGGCCGCCACTCGGCCCTGGCGCCGGGGGCGGCGTCTACGGCCGCGGCGCCAACAAGATGAACCTGCTGGGATATCTCTCGATCGTCTTCGGCGTTCTCGGTACCGGATGCTGCTGCTGCCCATGGCTAAACGGCGCGCCGCTGATCGGAGGCATCCCCGCAGTCATCCTCGGCGCCATGCATCTGATGCGGGTAAGCAAGGGTCAGGCGAGCCAACGCTGGCTCGGCTGGGTCGGCATCGCGCTGGGCGTGCTCGCACTGGCCGGTGCGATCTGTGGATTCGTCACCGACTTTGACGATCGCATCACCGACGAATACCAGCGGCAATTCGGCAGTAACTAAGAAAGACCAATGTAGAGGGACATCCGGCCGATCCCGGTGTCCCTCTACATGCGCATGTCGCCCGAACCCACTACACTCCGCCTGTTCATAGTCGATCCACGGGGCAAAGGGTCTTGACCACTGGCCACCAGGTCGACACCATGAACGCCTGAGTGAGCGCCGAGGCGGCGCTGCGAACTCCCATCCCTCATAAGGAGAAATTCATGACTCAACCGGCCGCGAACGACAAGACCACCCTGTGGGGCGTGCTTGGTATCGTCTTCGGCTTCTGCTGCTGGCCGCTCGGCGTCGTCTTCGCCGTGCTCTCGCTGCAGGAAGCAAAGAAGTATGGCAAGCAGCCGACCCTGGCCTACGTCGGCTTCGGTGTAGCGGCGCTGGCCGTGGTCCTTACGATCATCAACTTTGCGACTGGCGCGTTCTACAACTTCAGCAGCTGATGATCGGCGTTTGCAGTCCGAAAGGGACGACTCCGCTTGCGGGGACGTCCCTTTCCGTTATCTAGGCCGGTCGACTATCCACTTGCGGCCAAGCGCCGCGATCACGCCGAGCACCGCGCCCAAGCTGACGGCAACAGTCGCTGCCAATGCGGTCTGCCACGCAACCGCGCCCACCGGGAAAGGCTTGCCGCCGTCGAGCCGGCCACTTGCGGCCAGCGTCATCGCACCTATGGCCAACCCGGCCACCGGCCCGGCCAGCAGTGCTGAGCCCAGCATGCGCCACCAGCGCGGGGTCGGCAGGAGGATGTCGCCATTGCGGCCACGCCTGGCCCGCAGCCTGCGTCGCACCAGGAGCAGGCCAGCGGCAAGGCCCAGAATCAGTGGCAGTGCGAGCAGAAGCCACATCGGGCCCGGCAAAGCGCCGTTCGGGACGCCCGCAAACACCGGCAGCGGTGGCATCTCCCCCACCACAACGCCCCCCGCACGCACGACAGTGCCGGAGCCGATGACAAACCCCGGCCCGAGCAGATACGCCGCCGACCAGGTAGCCAGATTCGGCGCGAAGGCGAGACAGACGACGGTCACTCCGATTTGACCGGCCACACCGGACGGAAACGCCCGGAACAGTTGCACCGCTTCGCCGCCACTCAGCGCGACTGCGAGCCCGGTCAACCCGGCTCCCGCGCCAAGCACCATGAGCGCTGCCACCACACCTGTCCGGATGCCGTCCCGGACAAGCTGAGGCATGGCCCCGGCGATCGTGCGGACCCCACCGGTAGTTCTCAGCGAGCCGAGTAGAGCGGCGGCGAAACCCACGACGAGCAGGTGCACTCCGCCGCGCCAAGGAGTTACCACGAGGCCCGGCTTGTTGATCACGAATGCGACGGTGAAGCCGATGATCCCGTACACCAGCCCGATCGCGCCGGCGACGTAGCACGCTTTGAGCACGGAGCCGGTACCCCGAGCGCCGATGCCCCGCGTGGTCTGCACCCCGGCCCGGCTAAGTCGCCAGATCGCAAGCAGCCCAATGGAAAGCGGCGCCAACCCGATCTGACCGATCGCGGCTTTGAAGGGGACGCCATGTGCCAGCAGCCATCCGGCGAGCGCCACCGGCACCTCGGCCCCGTTCGGGCGCTGGCCGAGGCTGACCCGGGCGAGCATGACAAGACCGATCATCGTGGCGACGCAGATGAGGGTCGCCCAGACGGTGTTGATCAGCGCGGCGACGACCAGCGGTGCCCCGCGCCTTTCCGGCACCGGCCGCACCGGGCGCTGCTGCCATGGAATCCGGACGGTGGGCATCACCGCCAACTCGTCATCGGACGGACGAGGGCGAGGGCCGATCAGCTGCTCCTCGCCGGTGGCTGCTTCGTCGTACGGGGTGGTCATCGTGGATCACTCAACCACAACTCGCCCCGGATAACCACGAACTTGCCTCGCCGCCCGTTATGCGCCGTTAGTCTGCCTTCATGACCTATACACCGCCTCCGCCGATGGCTCAGCCAGCACAGCCGGCGGGCAAGGACAACACCAAGCTCTTCGGGTGGATCGGCATCATCGGTGGCCTGCTCTGTGGGATTCTCGGCCTCATCTTTGGTGCCCTGTCGATCACCCAGGCCAAAAAGTGGGGCCAATCCCCGGTTCTGGGCTACATCGGCATCGCGATCGGCGTGCTCACAATCATCGGTGGCTTCGTCTACAACGCGAACAGGTAGGGGCCGTCCATGTCCGACTACGGGCCGCCGATCACGCCGTCACCACCTGCCACACCGCCGCCCGGCACACCGCCGGGCCGGGACAACACCCAGCTCTACGGCATCCTGGGCATCGTGCTCGGCGTGGTCTGCTGTGGACCGCTGGGCATCCTGTTCGGCTACCTGTCCATGCAGGAAGCCAAAAAGCTCGCCAAGGACGACACGCTTGGCAAGGTGGCCTTCTGGCTGGGTATCGCGCTGACCGCGATCGGCGTCATCGGCGGGATCATCTTCGCCTGTGCCGGCGGCTTCGGCGCCTGGTCCACCAACCGGTAGTAACAAAGAAGGGGACCCCCACCGCGGGTCCCCTTCTTTTGACGCCCTACGGGCCCATGACCTCACGCATAAGGCGCGCGGTCTCCGAGGGGGTCTTGCCGACCTTGACGCCGGCGGCTTCGAGGGCCACCTTTTTTGCTTCTGCTGTACCGGATGAGCCCGAGATGATGGCACCGGCGTGACCCATGGTCTTGCCGGGCGGGGCCGTGAATCCGGCGATGTAGCCGACGACCGGCTTGGTCACATTGGCCTTGATGAACTCGGCCGCGCGCTCCTCGGCGTCGCCGCCGATCTCGCCGATCATCACGATCGCCTCGGTCTCCGGGTCATCCTGGAAGGCGGCGAGCGCGTCGATGTGCGTGGTGCCGATGATCGGGTCACCGCCGATGCCGACCGCGGTCGAGAAGCCGATGTCCCGCAGCTCGTACATCATCTGGTAGGTCAGCGTGCCCGACTTGGAGACAAGGCCGATCCGGCCGGAGCCGGCGATGTCGGCCGGGATGATGCCGGCGTTGCTGGCCCCCGGTGAGGCGATGCCCGGGCAGTTCGGCCCGACGATCCTCGTCCTATTACCGGTGGCCACCGCGTGGGCCCAGAAGACCGCGGTGTCGTGAACCGGTACGCCCTCGGTGATGACCACTGCGAGCCCGATCCCGGCGTCGACCGCTTCGATGACCGCGTCCTTGGTGAATGCGGGCGGCACGAAGATGACGCTCACGTCGGCGCCGGTCTGCGCCATCGCGTCCGAGACGGAGCCGAACACCGGGATGCTGGCGCCGTCGAAGTCGACTGACGTCCCCGCCTTGCGTGGGTTCACTCCACCGACGATGTTGGTGCCTGAGGCCAACATGCGCCGGGTGTGCTTGGAACCCTCGGAGCCGGTCATCCCCTGAACGATGACCTTGGAGTCTTTGGTGAGCCAGATAGCCATGTCAGTTCACGTCCTTGCCGGGTGCGAAGACCGCTGAAGCGGCCGCCGTTGCAGCGAGCTCGGCGGCGCGCTTGGCGGCACCGTCCATTGTGTCCACCCGCTCCACCAGCGGATTGTTCGCACCGTCCAGAATCGCCCGGCCGGCCTCGGCGTTGTTGCCGTCCAGCCGCACCACCAGCGGCTTGTTCACGGTCTCGCCCTTGCTCTCGAGCAGCGCGAAGGCGTTGACGATGCCGTTGGCAACCGCGTCGCAGGAGGTGATGCCACCGAAGACGTTCACGAAGACGCTCTTCACGGCCGGGTCGCTCAGCACGATCTCGAGACCGTTGGCCATCACCTCCGCGCTGGCACCGCCCCCGATGTCCAGGAAGTTGGCCGGCTTCACCCCACCGAACTCCTCGCCCGCGTAGGCGACGACGTCCAGGGTGGACATGACCAGACCGGCCCCGTTACCGATGATGCCGACCTCGCCGTCGAGCTTGACGTAGTTCAGATCCCGGTCCTTGGCGGCCTGCTCCAGCGGGTCGACCGCCGACTTGTCCTCGAACGCCTCGTGATCCGGGTGCCGGAAACCGGCGTTCTCGTCCAGCGTCACCTTGGCGTCGAGGCAGAGCACCCGGCCATCAGCGGTCTGGGCCAACGGATTCACCTCAACGAGGGTGGCGTCCTGCGCGACGAAGGTCTTCCACAGCTTCACAGCGATGTCCACGACCTGATCGGCGATCTCGGCCGGGAATTGAGCAGCGGTAACGATTTCGCGTGCCTTGGCCTCATCGACGCCCTTGACCGCGTCGATGGCGACTTTCGCCACCCGCTCCGGTGTTTCCTCGGCGACCTGCTCGATGTCCATGCCACCGGCCACGCTGGCGATGCACAGGAAGGTGCGGTTCGCCCGGTCCAGTAGATAGGAGAAGTAGTACTCCTCGGCGATGTCCGCCGTCTCGGCCAGCATCACCCGGTGGACGATGTGCCCCTTGATATCCATGCCGAGGATGTCGCGAGCCCGGCCATAGGCCTCGTCGGCGTTCTCCGCAAGCTTCACGCCACCGGCCTTACCACGGCCGCCGACCTTCACCTGCGCCTTGACAACCACGCGGCCGATCCGCTCAGCGATGGCTCGGGCCTCTTGCGGGGTCTCGGCGACGCCACCGGCAAGCACAGGCAGCCCATGCTTTTCGAAGACATCGCGCCCCTGGTATTCGTACAGGTCCACTAGTACCTCTTCGCTCACTCCCGCACCCGACGATGGATGGGCGGGCCTATGCGCGCAGCCTAGCGGGCCGTCCTCACCCGAACGGACGTTCGCCCGGGCTTTGTGCATGAAGCCACAGTGCCTCGGCGGACCTCCAGCACCGGCGGCTGTCCGCCGCGCGAGTGCCGGGAGATATCCCCGTAACCGTCGGGCGAAGGTGTCGTTGAGAGTGATGTCAGACTGCTGCAGGCCGAAGGGCTGAGGCAGGATGGCACAAACGGCCGATGCCCTGTCGGTCGAGGGGTGGCGGCGGGGCGTCGTGCATAGAGGAGCCGGACTTGTGAGGGGTGAGTCCGGCTCCTCCCTATCTGCGTTTCCGGAGTTCTCTCAAGCGGGCTGAGAGACGTGCCCGCGGACCCATTCCACAATGGACTGTGTGGTCGCGCCCGGCGTGAAGACCTTCGCGACGCCCAGCTTCTCCAACTCGGGGATGTCCGCGTCGGGGATGATGCCACCGCCGAAGACGACAATGTCGCCCGCACCGCGTTCCCGCAGCATTGCCACCACTTTTGGAAAGAGTGTCATGTGCGCACCGGAAAGCACGGACAGCCCAACCGCGTGGGCGTCCTCCTGGATCGCGGTCTCCACGATCTGCTCCGGCGTCTGGTGCAGCCCGGTATAGATGACCTCCATACCGGCGTCGCGCAGGGCACGAGCCACTACCTTCGCGCCTCGGTCGTGGCCGTCCAGACCGGGCTTGGCGACAACCACGCGAATACGAGCGGTCATATCTGTGCCCACCTCTCAATCTCCTGAACGAACGGTAACCCACGTTGCTCGAGCCGTGAGTCAGGGAGACGAATTACATAGCGACTTCGCATAGTCACGGACAGTATTTAACGCATTTGCCAATCAATAGTTACTTACTCTGGCATTCCGTAACGGACAGTCGCACTGGTAACCATGTGGTCACGGCGCGGAACTTGTGTCGACCCCTACGGGTTGGTTAGGTTGTCCGGCAGTGCTCTTTCATCAATGCTGATTCGGCACTCAAGCGTGTCGACAGTTACGGAGGGTGTGCGTGCAATACCGGCCAGAGCTGCTGAGAGAGAGCGACCGCTACCGTGGCCGTCGCAGGGCTCCAACCCCCCCTCGCAGTCGCTATGCAGCTGTCATCACCACAGCCTTTATCGGAGCTGGCATTGTCGCTTTCGGAGCGGGTGCCGGCCTTAAAGACGCCAAAGTAGACGCCCTCAACGCTGACGCCTCAAGCCTTTCCGACGCCAGTGACCTCCAGCGGGAGCTGGCCGCCGACCGGCCGAGCCGGGGCGAGAAGGGCCTAAACAGCTCGATCAGCCAGGGCCCCAAGGACGCATGGGTGCTTCCCTTCCGGGGGTACCGGGTAACTTCGCTATATGGCCAGCGCTGGGGCAGATTGCACGCCGGGATCGACCTCGGTGGCACTCGGGAGGGCACACCGTTTGGCGCGGTGCGCGACGGCAAGGTCATCCTCGCTCGCTACAACGGCGGCTACGGCCTGTGCGTGATCATCGATCACGGTGACGGGCTCGAGACTGTCTACGGCCACGCAAGCAAGCTGCTGGTCAAAGAGGGTCAAGAGGTCAAGGCCGGCGACGTCATTGCACTCATCGGCAACACCGGGCACTCATTTGGAGCACATCTCCACCTCGAGATTCACGTCAACGGTGTGGCACAGAACCCAGTCGGCTTCTTCAAGCAGAAGGGCGTGGACTTCTTCCTGGAGACGGAAGCCGTCTACGGCGACACTGCCGGTTAGTTTTCTTTTCAATGAGGCCCGCTTCGATCCGGAGCGGGCTTTTTTGTCCCATTTGCCGATTGGTTCGCGAGCGTGCTACGTGACTCAGATCACGGCCACCCCCTAAGGGACACCCGGAGAAGGCCCTACGAAAGTAGGACATAGGGCAGGCCCGAATTGACCGGTTTACCCGCTACGGCACCTGGCTCCTATTGGCCTCCCCTGTTTTGAGCAGGCACTATGGCTCGTCCGTGTCAACGGAGACAACGGGAGGTTTACCTCGTGCTGAAAACCAGGATTGACATTCTTTGGAAAACCGGTCGAGCAGGCGCCATCGCCGTCAGCGACCGAATACGGAACGGCCTCGCCGGGCGATCCCGGCAAGTGGTAGCACTGGCCACCCTCGCCGGAGTCACCGCGATCGGCCTCGCGGCCGCCACCCTCGATAACTCCCCCACCCCCGCACTGACCACAGCCGCAGCAGATGCCGAGAGGCAACGCGCGGAGGCGGCCGACCAGTCCGATCGCTCAGCCCGCGAGTCGCAGACCCCCGCGGCTCAAACCCCCTCAGCTACCCCTGAGACTTCGCAAGCAGCCCCCGAAGCACCCCCCACCACCGCAGCCCCCGCAAAAAAGGCCGCACCGGCCTGGGTCAACCCCATGCCCGCCGGTGAGGTCAGCTCATGCTTCGGCCCCCGCTGGGGCACCATGCACGCCGGCATCGACCTGTTCACCGACGAGAACGAGCCCATCGTCTCGGTCGGCCGGGGCACGGTCGTCGCCGCGGGTTGGGCCTACAGCGGTTACGGCATCTCCGTCGTGGTCGACCACGGCAACGGCTTCCTGACCCACTACGCGCACATGAACAAGGAAGTCGTGGGCATCGGCGACGATGTGGGCCCCGGCGACCTGTTGGGCTATGAAGGCTCCACCGGTGACTCCACCGGACCCCATCTGCACTTCGAGGTGCACGCGGGGATGTGGAACCAGATCAACCCCGCACCGTGGCTGGAGGCTCGCGGCGTCAACGTAGCCTGCTGATCAACTTTCCTTTGCCCATCCCCCCATGAGAGGTGGCCCGGATCGCCATGATCCGGGCCACCTCCCATTTCCGGATTAGATCTTTTCGATCGGGGCGTGCCGGAGCACCAGCCAAAGCGTTTGATCGCCGAAGTCCACCTGGGCCTGCGCGCGAGCCCCGGCTCCTTGCACCGCGAGCACTCGGCCGAGGCCGTAGCGCTGGTGATTGACCCGATCGCCCACCACCACGAGCGGGGCGGTAGCCAGATCGCTTGCCGTGGCGAGCTTGCTGGGATCAATACCGATCTTGTTGGCCAGCGCCGCCGCGCGGGCGGTGCCGCCCACAAAGGTGCTTGCGGCCCGCTCAGCGCCACGCTCACGGCCACCAATGCCCCCGCCGCTCCACGAGGTATAGGCATCTGCCGTTCGCTGCCAGTCGACCAGCTCCGAGGGCAGCTCCTCCAGGAAGCGGGAAGCCGGGTTGTACTGCGGCTGTCCCCAGGCCGAGCGGGTAACCGATCGGGACAGATAGAGCCGCCGCCGGGCCCGCGTGATCCCTACGTACGCCAGGCGGCGCTCCTCCTCGAGCTCCTTCACATCGCCAAGTGATCGCAGGTGCGGGAAGACTCCGTCCTCCAGGCCGGTGAGGAAGACGACCGGGAACTCCAGCCCCTTTGCGGTGTGCAGAGTCATCAGGGTCACCACACCCTGGTGCGCCGGATCGTCGGACGGGATCTCATCCGCATCCGCCACGAGGGCGACCTGCTCGAGAAAGCCGGCCAGGCTCGGCGTTTCGTCGGCCGCGGCGGCGCGCTCGGCGTACTCCCGGGCCACATTCACCAACTCCTGCAGGTTCTCCACCCGCCCCTCGTCCTGCGGGTCGAGACTCTCCTCGAGCTCCGCCAGCAATCCCGAGCGGGTGAGGATGAGCTCGAGCACCTCCTCCGGGGGCGCGACGACCGCGCGATCGCGTGCCTCCTCGAGCATCGCGACGAACTCGTCGATCGTGTTGATGGCGCGAGCCGAGATGCCGGGCGCCTCCCTGATGCGGCGCAATGCGGCGCCGAAGGAGATCCGGTCGCGGGCCGCGAAAGCCTCCACAATGGACTCGGATCGATCGCCGAGGCCGCGCTTGGGCGTGTTGAAGATCCTGCGCATGCTGACCGTGTCGTCCTCATTCGAGATGGCCCGCAGATACGCCAGCGCGTCACGAACCTCTCTGCGCTCGTAGAACCTAACGCCACCAACGACTTTGTACGGCAACCCGTGCCGGATGAACTGATCCTCGAACACGCGGGACTGGGCGTTGGTGCGATAGAACACCGCGACGTCACCGGCGCGCGCCTCACCGGCATCGCCCAGCCGGTCGATCTCCCGGGCCACCCAATCCGCCTCGGCGTGCTCGTTATCGGCCACGTAGCCGACGAGCTTCTCACCCGTGCCCTGATCGCTCCACAGCCGCTTGGGTTTGCGATCGCTGTTGCGGTCGATCACCGCATTCGCTGCGGAGAGAATGTTTTGCGTGGAGCGGTAATTCTGCTCGAGCAGGATCGTCTTCGCCTGCGGATAGTCCCGCTCGAACTCGAGAATGTTGCGGATCGTCGCACCGCGGAAGGCGTAGATGGATTGATCCGCGTCACCGACCACGCACAGCTCGCCGGTCTCCCCGACCAATTCCTTCACCAGCATGTATTGCGCGTGGTTGGTGTCCTGGTACTCGTCGACAAGCACATGTTTGAAGCGCCGCCGGTATTTCTCCGCGATCTCGGGTTTGCTCTGCAGCAGATGAACCGTGCGCATGATCAGATCATCGAAGTCGAG
>DPJL01000109.1 GCA_003543035.1 Micromonosporaceae bacterium
CGCGTCAGCGGTTCCACATCGAGGTCTATGTGGCGCCCGAGGTGGCCGAGCAACGGATCGCCGCCGCCCTCGCCGCGGGTGGGACCGTCGTCGATGACAGCAACGCGCCCTCGCTCACCGTGATCGCCGACCAGGACGGCAACAAGGGAATCGTATGCGTCGACGTGTCCGCTGCGAAGAAGGTGTGAACCGCCAACTCGGGTGACCCGGGCCCTGGCACGGCGTGATCGTTGTCCCGGTCGAGGCAATCGGCCGGGACGCGTCGCGTGACGAGTTGCTGATTCTGCTCGATCAGTTGGTCGCAAGCCGCCGCCGCGTTCGTTGCGTCAGAAGCCGGGCCGTAAGCCGGGCAACCGACGACTTCTTCGACCTTGGCGGAAACTCCTCGACGCCCCGTCGACCAGCGCCGACATCATCGCCCTGCGCCCCCTGCTGCGGTCGAAACTCGCGAACATCGATCATCCTTTTAAGACGATCAACGGTGCTCAAACCCGCGAACAAACGGAGTCAAAGCTAACGGCCGAAATCACTCGTTGAACCACCAGCTTCCCCGCGGGCCGCAGGCCGCGCACATGCGCCAAACGCGATGCGCACTCACAATGTGTCACGCGTGTGTCGCGACCCTCCACACTAGACACAGACACGCTCGGGGATTCGCAGCCGTCGATCAGGCCATCTACCAGTCCCGAAACTCAAAATCCACGGCTAAGGCATCGAGCGACGTGAGATCAACCACGCGATTCCCAGCAAGCAGTACGGGCGTACGTGTCAAAACATGTGGTCACGGCATGATCAGAAAATCGTTCAGGCCGCATGAATTATGCGGCCTGAACAGGTAATTTCGCCAGTCGGGATGGCGGGATTTGAACCCACGGCCCCTTGACCCCCAGGTCATGGAGGTATGAGCATATGTCCGAATAGCTGTTACATCAGGTCACTTCTGCCACAGCAGTGCTCCCAGAAATTAACACCTGCCACACCAGTTCACAATCGTTGTGTTAGCACACCGTTAGCACGGCCTGCGGTCAAAAGCGACTTATACTAAGGACTCTACGCAGCAACCGCCGGTTGCGTCATCGCTCGAACGAATGCGGCCGCACCCCCCAACACTCATCACACCTACCGCGGCCCCGCCCACCGCCCAAGCAATCTCCCGCTCTGGCGCACATCGTGCCGGCGGCTCAGACGCCAAATCCACAGAACCTCTTCCCGCCCTATGCAGTCATGTCATCGAGGCGCAAGCTGTCTGTTATGAGGACGGCACGTCCGGTGATGGTGGTTGTCGTACTGAGCGTGGCGCTGGCTGTGGCATGCAGCCGAACGCCGCCGGCTTCGGAGCCGAGCCCTTCGGTCACGCCTAGTCCACAGGCGAGCCCTATTCCGAGAGCGAGCCCGGCCGCCACCCTGCCAAGCCCACAGCCGACGCCGCCCGCCACCTTGTTTCCGTCGAGCCTTGGAGGCCAGGACCTGACTAGGATTCCCACGACAGCAAGGATTGTGGCGCTTACCTTCGATGCCGGAGCCAATGCCGATGCGGTGCCGGCCATTCTCAAAGCCCTCAAGGACGAAGGAATCACCGCCACGTTCTTCCTCACCGGCGACTTTGTGCACGAGTTCCCGGATGCCTCGAAGGCCATTGTTCAAGGGGGCCACCGACTCGCCAACCACAGCATGACCCACCCGCATCTACCGGCACTATCCAATGCGCAGATCCGGGCGCAGATCAGGGACGCCGGCGTGGCGATCCAAACGGTGACAGGCAAAAACCCTCAGCCATACTTCCGTTTTCCGTATGGTGACCGCAATCCCGGTACCATTGAAATAGTTAATTCTCTTGGATATGTTGCCGTCCGCTGGACTGTTGACAGCCTCGGATGGCAGGGGACGTCGAAGCACACCGCCGAATCGGTCGCACAACGAGTGCTAGGAACGGCCCAGCCAGGTCAAATCGTTCTCATGCACGTCGGATCCAATCCGGACGATGATTCCATTCTGGACGCCGACGCGTTGCCTGCCGTCATCAATGGCCTGCGCACCAAGGGCTACGCCTTTGTCACCCTTGACGCATTGCTCGCGGCTTGAAGCTGTATGAATGTTTAGAGTTGCCCTTCAGGAATCACGTGGTGAGTACCTCCAGGGCGTTTTGGCGGTGTAGGCCAGGATATAGAGCCGTTGCGGATGTCCACAACGTAGATCAGCCAGCTACGATGACCTGGTAGCTTAGCATGACGACTTTGTTCGGGCCTCTGCTCAACGCTGGGTCGTCATTGGCCACAGTGGACGGTGGAGGTGGCAGGTCGATGGCCTTCAGCCCCACACCACCTCGACACCTATACCCCCTATGGGTATAGTTCAGAGCATGAGAGCATCCGCCAATACGACCCCCGGCCTCACGCGCCTGGCCGTTTCCGCGACTCTGCACTGCTTGACCGGCTGTGCCATCGGCGAGGTACTCGGCATGGTGATCGGCACCGCCCTGGGGTGGTCGAATCTGGCCACCATCGCTTTGGCAGTAGTGCTTGCATTCTTCTTCGGCTATGCGCTGACAGTCCGGCCGGTGTTTGCGTTCGGGCCTGCCACTGCATGCGGCTATCGCTGTGGCCCTAGCAGCCGATACCGTATCGATCGCGGTGATGGAGATCGTCGATAACGCCGCGAGCGTCCTATAAGGACGCTTCTAATTGGATCGATGTGCTCGAAAGGGACTTGCGCTCCTTCGTCAGCCAGCCCGAGTGGCCGTTGGCGGATGTGACCATTAAGTGGGCCAAGAAGAGCCCGGTTGCTGCGCAGCGAGCCATGCAGCATCTTGGTTCGGCCAAAGTCCTGCGAACACCAAAGCCTTTCTGGCGGCCTTACCCGCAGACACGTTCCCATACCAGGTCATCCGGCAAAGCAGTAATCGTGATGCTGAAACTGATCGCAAGCCCAGACCTCCTGCTCCTTTTACAAGGACCTCTTGTAGTCAAGCACGGCAACCCGCAGCAGTCATCGCCGATACAGGCGCCACCCCCAACCACTGCAATGCCTGGCAAGGTTCAGCATCCGAAGCCAATCGGCGGCGCGGTTGCTACCAATTCCATCACCGACAACCCCGGGGGCTACGCGTCCCCGGCCCCGGCGCACGCGAACAAAGCCTTACAGGGCAACGACCGCCAAGCGGCAGTACGCTAAGTGTGACCTCAACAGGGGTCGGCGCCTTCTCATCAAGAGTGATCGAGATCGAGGCGGTCAATTCGGTCTCGTTTAGCTACACCATCGCCGGCGGGCTAGCTGACGGCGAGCGAGTGGAGGCGCAGCTGGTGATGCGGTATGCCAGCTGACTCAAAGACCACAGTTGCAATGTGGCACGGAATGAAATCAAGCTGCCCGGCCTAGGTCGCCCGTTTTACACCGACCTATACGACTTGTCACGCCTAGAAATCATCGAAGCCAAAGCATCGTGCGACCGAGACGCTGTCCGTATGGCGCTCGGCCAGCTGCTCGACTATTCACGATATGTCGAACACAGATCGCTAGCTATGCTTACTCCCGCCCCATAGATGCCGAGCTTCTGGATCTGCTCTCCGCCTTCAAAATCGCTAACGTTTTTCCAGGCACTGACGGAGAGTTTGTTCGGCGGTCGTGAGGCTGACAGACAGCACCCCGTTGGCTCAGATGACTCACCAGCGCGCCGACCTCAACTGGGCCCAGCGGGCCACGTTACCGCATTTGTTACCAGGAGCGGTCAAGTTGCGGGCTCGTCAATGGGATTAACTGCCGTCAGCCTATTTTTGATCTCCAACCATGTAGACGAGAGCTCGGCTAGAAGAGTGCTCTGAGATTGCAGATTTACGGCATGTGTCACGACTGTCCACATTAGAGAGTACTGTCGGGGGCAGATGGTCGGGCCAGGTCGCCTGCCGCTCCCCCGCTACGCCAACGTTTCTGGCTCGTCAGCACGCAACAAAACGTTGGCCAGCCAAAGATCAAAACAACAGGATTTGGCAAACCATACGACCGTACGTGTCATCGAAGGTGTCACGACAGGATCAGGCGATCGGCCTGCGTAAATGAAAAATGGCTGCTGAGCAGCCATTTTGTTTGTCTGGATGGCGGGATTTGAACCCACGGCCCCTTGACCCCCAGCCTCGTAACGATTGTGTCACAAGGGATTCGGCCGTATCAGCACATGCCATCAGGTGCGAATACTGTTGCCAGTCAATGCTATCCGGTGATAGCGCATACCGGGTAGTTCGGCCACCCCTGTTACCGCGTTTGTTACCACGAACGGTCAAGTTACCGTGACGCTGTTCCGTATCAACACATCCGGCTTGCATTGCCAGTAGGGCCGCTGCGATCCACGAGAGACGAGTGCGTCCTCGTATCTTCCGAGTACCTCGCTCAGCCGGCGGCCCGGCTCAGTTCAGCGCGCAGGTTACGGACGACAGCGTAGGCGGCGTCGGGGTTATTGGTCTCGCCCCACAACTCGAACCATTCGGAGTCCGCGGCCAAAACCCGGTCCAGTGCCTGGACCGCCAGTGCGGGCAGATCCGCAGGTATATCCACCCGGCCGCCTTCGAGCAGGAAGTCAGGTGCGTACGGCGATGTCAGCGGGACCCCGCCGGGTAGGTGCGAAACGATGATGGCAGCGGCGGCGATGGCCCGCTCGCCTTCGCGGGAGTCCAGGAACCCGGTCTCCTCAGCGGCCTCGCGTAGCGCCTTGGTGATGAGGCCGGTACGTTCGGCGGGGCCGGCGTCGTGCAGGTTGCCGCACCAGTCCGCCGCGCTGTCGTTGTCGAATGGGCCGTCGTCCCAAGTTCCCATGTCACGCCTCCAGATCACGATGTCCCGCGAATGTAGCGTCCCGCTACGACATACCGATCTATGTTGCCGGCCGGGATCACCTTTGGCTCAAGGCAAATTCAAAGATCGTGCGGTTCTGGCGGCCAGGATCTATGGCCCGGTACACGCAGTCGGCGCACTCGGAAAGGATCAGGAACGCTTGACACGACGTACTGCGCCGATCTTCCACGTCCGCGGCATCTGACGGCCGAATGACGCTATCAGCAGCGAAAAGCGAACGAGTTTGATCAGCTCTTCAACGTGTAGCCGGAACCAATAGCGCTGACGTCGTCGAAAAGGGACTGCAGCAAGGTCCCCGACTGGAACGCGGTCCACATGGCGTTCACCGGCCGGTTTCCGGCCGCCAATGCCTGCTGCTCACCGAGGCACCGGCGCAGGGCACAGATATAGCCGCATGGGTGAGAGCCCAGGCCCACAAGGATTTCCGTATGGCCTGGGCTCCTTACGCATACCGGCAAATGGTTTTAGCTCGTGGGGAAATCATCGGCCGGGACGCGAATGTGATCGCGTATCCAGGCCCCGGCAGGCTTGAGGGATGATGTGCCGGCGAAAGGCCCACCTGGGCAGGTGCCACGGTTGAAAACGGCGCCGGAGCGGCGGTCGTCAGAGTAGTTCCAGTTCACCCAGCCAATCTTCTTGGCCCGCATCAGGTCGAGATATTCCTGTGCCCGGGTGAAGTTGTTCTTCCCGTCACCGGTGTATCTCTGCGTGCCGAACTCGGTGACAAACATCGGGATCTGGTCCGCGGCACGGGAAAGGGCGCTGAGGTACTCGGTGCCGTGTGAGGCGGCGTAGAAGTGGAAGGTGTACATCACGTTCGCGGCGCTGACCGGGTTACTTACCACTTCGGATTCATTGGCGCCGTCGGACACGCCCAGTGAGGACCAGGCGCGGGTGCCCAGCAGGATCACGCTGTCGCTGTCTTCGGCGCGGATCACCGGGATGATCTGCTCGTGATAGGACTTGATGGTGGGCCACGAAACGCCGCTGGGCTCGTTGGCGACCTCGTAGATGACATTGACTTTGTTCTTGTGCCGGTTGGCGATCTCGGTAAAGAACGTTTTGGCACGGGCCAAGTTGAAGTGCGGGTCGCCGGGGCTAAGCATGTGCCAGTCGACAATCGCGTACATGCCACGGGCGGTGGCTTCCTCGATCAGGCTGTGGACCCGGTCGGTGAACGCGCGGGGGTTGGTCTCGTAGCCGCCTTCCTGGATATACATGGAGATGCGCAGCACGTCAGCCTGCCAGTCGTTTGCCAGGGCGTCGAGTGAGGCGGTGTTGAGGCATTGTGAGTACCACTGAAGGCCGTGTGAGGACATGCCCCGCAGCTGGATTGGCAGGTTGTACCGGTTACACAGCTTGGTGCCGCATACCCGCAGCTGGCCATTGATTGCCACCGGTGTCGCTAACGATGCCTGCGCTGGAACGGGCATCAGTCCTAAAAGGACAGTGGAGAGAACAAACAGGACCTTCCGCATTGGGCCTCCCTGAATTGATGTGGGCTGTGGTTTGTCTTGTGTTGCCAAGGCAACTAAGCGCGGAAAGGACCGGTGACTTCATAGGTGATCCCGCCCGACGATGAGCCTGTGGTGCCGCGCTGCGAGGAGAAATACAGCCGGTTTCCTGCGGGGTTAAACGCCGGCCCGGTGATCTCAGAGCTGGACTGGCCGTCGACACGCAGGAACGGCGCGACCGTCCCTTCGCGGGCAATGATGCAGATCTCGAGGTTGCCCCCGTCTTCGGCCACATACAGGTCGCCAGATCCAGCACCCATGATGTTGTCCACTCCGGTCAGCGGCGGGTTGCTGACCAGCGAGTCGTCATAGGACAGATCAATCTGCGAGGTCGCCGTGTCGTAGGCCCAGACCCGGTTGTCGCCCTTGGTGG
>DPJL01000361.1 GCA_003543035.1 Micromonosporaceae bacterium
TGCCGTGGCAGTAGGGCCAGCCGTAGTTGCCCGGCGTGACGATGTTCCATTCCACGGTCCCTTCCGGGCCACGGTTGGGATTCTCCGACTGCGCATCGGGGCCATAGTCGGCGACATAGAGCGTGTTGGTCGCCTTGTCAGTGCCGATGCGGAACGGATTACGGAAGCCCATCGCGAAGATCTCCGGTTTGGTCTGCGCGGTGCCGGGTGCGAAGAGGTTGCCGCTCGGGATGGTGTACGTGCCATTGGCTTGCGGCGTGATCCGAAGAATCTTGCCGCGCAAATCGTTGGTGTTGCCCGACGTGCGTTGCGAGTCGAAGTCCTGGCGCCCGGCACGCTCGTCGAGCGGAGCGAAACCGTCCGACTCGAACGGATTCGTATTGTCACCCGTTGCCAGATAAAGGTTTCCGGCCCCGTCGAACGTCATCGAGCCGCCCGCGTGGCAGCAGGTGTTTCGTTGGGTCGGGACCTGAAGCACAACCTGCTCACTGGAAAGGCTGATCGAGTCGCCGACTACGGTGAAACGGGAGATCTGGTTGCGCGGACCGCCACTGTTCGGGGCGTAGTAGAGGTAGACCCATCCATTGGTGGCGAAGCCGGGGTCGAGGCGCAGGCCGAGCAGGCCGTCCTCGTTGCCGGTGAAGACATTGAGGGTGATCGCGGTGACAGTGGTCCCCGTGTTGGGCTTGATGATCTGCACCCGTCCGTCGCGCTCGATGTAGAAGACCCGCCCATCTGGAGCCACGTCGAGCTCCATCGGGTTGCTCGTGTTGCTGTCGAGCGTCACCTTCTGGAAGCTGCTCGTGAGCGAGGCCTTGCAATCGGCTCCGGCGGCTCCGGCCGCAGTCTGAATTCCGCCGAGCAGATGTGCCCGGAAAGCGTTGTCACTAAAGGATTCGATGGTGTGCCCGAGCCCGGTGTACCAGGACCGTCCGCCATCGTAGTTCTGGCACCACGCGATCGGGTGGTCGTGGCCCATGGCTCCGGTGCCGGGGGCGTAGGTGCGCTCGTCCAGGCTGGCGAGCACATGAACCCGGCTGCGCGGGTTGGTCTGGAAGTTGTATAGCTCGTCCAAACGCGACCATCGCGCGGGCAGCGACGACGTCGACGCGTGCGCGGGATCCTCGACCTTGATTGTCGCGGTCTGATTGGCCGGGTGGCTGGCGAAATAGGCACCGACCAGATTGCCGTACCACGACCAGCCGTATTCGCTATCGGAGGCGGCGTGGACTCCCACGTATCCACGGCCACTTCGGATGTAGCGCTCGAAGGCCGCCTGCTGGTTGGCGTCAAGCACATCGCCCGTGGTATGCAGCCACACCACGGCGGCAAAGTTTGCCAGGTTGGTGTCGTTGAAGGCGGCCGCATCCTCGGTGGCGACGACCGTGAAGTCGTTGGCAGCGCCCAATTGCTGGATCGCCGTGATGCCGGCCGGGATGGAGTCGTGGCGGAATCCGGCCGTCTTGGAGAAGACGAGTACCGAGTAGGGGGCGGCTTGGACAGGCGTTGGCGCGATCAGGGCAGTCGCCACCAACAGCGCGCTGAGAACTGCGCGGCGTAGTGCGGACACAGTAGGTCTCCTAGGTGTGCCCGGTTGAGCGGAGACCGGTGTGGGGGACGGATCTCGCGATGATGGCTCGCCGCAGCCGATCATGACGATGAATGCAAGTTCTTCGAATAAAGTAGCGTAACCGTCGCAATTTTGCGACAGCCCATTTGAAACGTGGAGTTAGACTGCCGCCATGCTGCTCGCCCAGGTGCGCCTGCTAAGCCTCGTGCTGGTGGCCGGCGTGCTCGCCGGTGGTCAGCCGACGGTCGGCAGTGTGCTGGCACTGACGATCGCAGCGCTGTGCGTGGCGGTGGCAGCCAGTGGGCTGGTTGGCATGTCAGCCCCGACCACGTCTTTCACTTCCACGCTGCGCGACGTTGTCGCAAAACCGCTGTACCGAAGGCAGTCCGATCCGGACGCGGCCGGCCGGCCCAGGCCGAGAGCTCCAGGCGTGGCCTGACGTTCCGTCAGAGCCCCGCCCATCTCGCCTTCTTTGGAGTAGCAGCATGTCCAATCCACTTGAGTTTCTTACCGTGCCCGCAAACCATCTCGTCACCGGTCTGGCGGAGCTTGTCCACGTACCCACCGCGGCGGCGATCGTCCTTGCCACTGTTCTGGTGCGACTGATTCTTGTGCCGGTGGGCTATGCCCAGCACCGAGCCGACCAACGGCGCAGTGCCCTCATCGGCAAGGTCGTCGCGCTTCGCGAACGCTTTGGCAGCAACAAGAAGCGGCTCGACGCCGAACTCACCGATCTCTACCGGGCCGAGGGAGGCGGGCTCGCACGCGGGTGTCTGCCCATGCTGGTGCAGATGCCGGTCTTCGCCGGGCTGTATCAGCTGTTTCTCTCGCCGACCATTGCCGGCAAAGCCAACCTGTTGTTGCACCAGACCATGTTCGGCGTCCCGCTCGGGACGCACCTGTTCGCTGCCAGTGGGCCACAGTTCTTTGTCTTTGGCGGCCTGCTGTTTCTGTTGGCGGCCATCGGGTTTGCCTCATCGCGCCTGGTGCGCCCACTGGGAGCCGAGCCGGTCGGAGCCGCGAGGGTCGCCATGTTGGTCGTTCCCTATCTGACGGTTATCGCGGCCGTCTTTGTCCCGCTGGCAGCCAGCCTGTACCTGGTCACCTCCACCGCATGGACCGTTGCCCAGACCGTCGCGCTGCGGCACTGGGCCGGATAGCAAGAGTCAGCGGCGGACGGTGCGGTTCATGTAGTCGCGAATCCAGCCGTCCGCCGCCCGCGCTTGCCAGATCCGGACCACTTCGGCATCGATGTCATCGTTCAAGTTACCGACAACCGCTTGCCGTAGTTGCTTTTTGGTGGCCCGGAAGGTGTCCGGCGGGATGGTGGTGGCCAGCCTTGCCGCATGCGAGACCGCATAGTTGAGCAGGGTGTCGGGGTCCGCGAGTTCGTCCACGAAACCAAGATCGAGGGCTTCCTGGGGCCGGTAGAGCCGGCCGCTGAAGACCGCGGCGCGAGCCCGCTGGGCTCCTACCGCGAAGGACATAAGCTCCAGTGCGGCGGCCGGAAAAGGCACGCCCACAAGGACTTCGGGGATGCCGATGCTGCCGATACCAGTGCTCATGATCCGGTAATCGCAGCTGCTCGCAAGCACGCAGCCACCGGCGATCGCATGGCCGTTCACCGCCGCGACCAACGGCTTGTCGCACATGAAGACCGCGTGGAAGGCGTCGACCAGAGCGGGGATGTATTTGCTGACGTAGTCGGGCCCGCCGTCGATGATGCGCCACAGATCGACGCCCGCGGAGAACGAACGACCTGCGCCGGTGAAGACGACTCCCCGATGCGGGCCGGCCGTGATGTCCCGGAAGGTGGCCGTGATCGCCTCACACATCTCGAGATCCAGTGCGTTCACCTTGCCGTGAGCCAGGCTGACGACCGTCACGCCTTCGATCTCCTGCAGGTCGATCATTGGTACCCCTCTATTGATGGGCCTTCCCGGCATCCTGTAGAACATGCCTGAGAAGCACCAGGAGTTCAAGCGCGAAGTGATGATCTTAGGCGATAGTGGTAAGCTCTGGAGTATGACTTCGCCTCGAAAGATCAGCATCTATCTTCCCGATGATGTACGAGAAGTGCTCGATGGCGTCGACAACGCTTCGGCCTACATCGCGGAGTCGGTGCGCATGCGGCGCAGACATGAAAACGCGCGGGGTGTGCTTCGGTCGGCCGGGTATCTCGTGACCGACGAAGGCGTCGAGCGCATGCGCCGGCGGGTGGAGGCCCTCGATTCTCGTAAGGCCAAGCGCATTGAAACCGGTGAGGAATGAGCGTGGTCCGCGTGGTGCTCGACACGACGGCGTTGCTCGCCTACTCGCAACTTCGCGGAATGGCGGCTGCCGAGCTTGTTGCCATGGTCGAAGAAGAGGGCGGCGCGGCCCTGGTCGGCATCCCAGCGGCTTGCTTCCAGGCTGCGTATCCGCAGCTTCAGGATGACGAGCGGGCTCGCCTCACCGAGCTGGCGACCAAGGTCGAAGGCGTCACGGTAATCCTGCCGCTGGTGGGTGGTGACACGGTGGAGGTTGCCGTGCTCGACGACAGGTTGCCGGGCGGCAAGCAAATTGGTCACGCGATCGTCGAGGCGCAGAGGCGCGGCGCCCACCTGGCCACCTATGCCGCATCACAAGCACTGCAAGAGCTTCCACCAGATTCCGTGCTCGATCTCGCCGAGTAGTCGGCTGCTGGGTAACCTGTGCGGGTGAGGGATGCTACGAGTACCAAGCTCCGCGACGTCGGGACGACGATCTTCACCGAGATGACAGCCCTGGCCAAGCGGACCGGAGCGGTCAACCTCGGCCAAGGCTTCCCGGACACCGATGGGCCGCCCGCGGTGCTGGCCGCGGCGCAGTCCGCCATCGCAGCGGGGCTCAATCAGTACCCCCCACTTGATGGTTTGCCAGAGCTTCGCGCAGCCATCGCGCAGACCCGGCTGGAGCGCTACGGCCAGGCGTTCGATCCGGATGCGGGCGAAATCATGGTGACCGCCGGGGCGACTGAGGCCATCGCATCCGCGCTGATCGCGCTCTGCGAGCCGGGCGATGAGGTCGTGGTCTTCGAGCCTTACTACGACAGCTATCTGGCCAATCTGGCGATGGCCGGTGCGGTCCGGCGGCCGGTGCAACTGCGCCTGGACGGCGACCGGTTCACCTTCGATCCG
>DPJL01000368.1 GCA_003543035.1 Micromonosporaceae bacterium
GTCAGCGGGCGGAGAAGGGCGAATGCCGCCTGCTTCGCATCGTCATCGCCCCAGGCCCGTACCTGGGCCGCTTCCTCACCTCGCTCGAAGAGCTCGATCGCGAGCTCACGGCCCAGGTCGAATACGGCGTCACCGAACACGTGGACCGGCTCGCTACCGGCCGGCTCGAGGCGGCCGTCATTGGCTATGCCCCGGAGTTCCAGCTTTCGCTGCCGCCCGGGTTGCGTGCACGGCATCTCGTCAACGCCGAGCCCTGCTGGGTCGCGATGAGCGAGAGCCACCCGCTCGCCGGGCAGGCTGATCTCGAGCTGTCCGAGCTGGCCAAGGAAGACTGGATCACCCCACCCGGAGGCGACCACGATGGCACCACCGCCCTGTTCGAAGCCGCATGCCGTTCGGCCGGCTTCGCTCCCCGCGTTCGCTATCGCCTCGACGATGTCTCGGCTGTCACGCAACTGCTCGCCAGCACCCAGGCGCTGATCATCGCGCAGCCCACCTGCCGCCGCACTCCGGGCGTCGTGGTGCGCCCGTTGCGCGGGAATCCCATGCTGTTCCGGGTGAGCTTCGTGTGGCGGGCTGCCACACTGTCCGATCCGGACGCCGACGAAATCTTCCGGCTCTTGGTCAGCGCCTACTCAGCGGTGATCGGCACGAACGATCCCTACCCGAAGTGGTGGGACGAGAACCCTTGGGCCCACCTGGATCCCGCGTGGGCGGCGTTTCAGGCCACCTCGTCCTCATAGCGAGCGCGCAGAGCGGCCGGCCGGCCCGGGTCGCTGAAACCCGCGAAAGCCTTGGCCTCCAACTCATCCGGGATCATCGCGCGAACGCGGTCGGGATAGCCCGCACCCGATTCGGCGATCCGCACCGCCGCAGGCTCGGTCAGGGTCACCACCACCGGGCCGGAGATGCGGCTGGAGAAATCCCACTCGGTGCCCGGCTCGCCGGCCGCGCACAGGTAGTACGCATAGATCGTGTGCACCTCTTCGATCCGCTTGGCCGTCTTGGGCTCGATCCCGAAGGGTTCGGCCGCGCAGATGATGTGGTCAGCCTGACTCACCTCGTGCCCGTGGGAGTGGTGCTCCGCCGGGGAAATGCGCTCCAGGATGGTCTCCACCCGATCGGCCAACTGCTGCTGCAGCCCGGCCGGCCGTGTGTAGGTCAGCCCTGCGGCGAGCACAGCAATCGCCAGCAGCTCGGGGAGCAGCCACCAGGCGTGGCGTCGGAAGGGCACCTCGAAATGCTCGCATTGGATGATGGCACAGCACAATCGTTGATGGACCGGTTGTCTGGATGATGAAATATCAGCAGGAGCCCTGGGCGCGACGGACCGATCTCAGTCCGTCCCGAAAGGACTCCTTGTGCGTTTACGCCTCAAGCTGGCTGCCGCTGCGGCAGCCACCTCTGTCGCCGCCGCGGCGGCCGTCATGCTCCTCAACCCCGTTGCCGCCCAGGGCCATGGTGCGATGCTCATCCCGGGCAGCCGCACCTATCTGTGCTATGTGGACGGTCACGTGTCCACCGGCGAGATCAAACCCTTCAACAGCGCGTGTCAGAACGCGCTCAATGTCGGTGGCACGCAACCGTTCTACGACTGGTTCGGCGTGCTGCGCTCCGACGGCGCGGGCCGCACCCGCGGCTTCATTCCCGATGGGGCGCTGTGCAGTGGCGGGTTCCCCAAGTACGCCGGGTTCGACGCGCCCCGCAACGACTGGCCGTTGACCCATCTCACCTCCGGCGCCAGCCTCAACTGGCGGTACAGCAACTGGGCCGCCCATCCGGGCTGGTTCTACCTCTACGTGACCAAGGATGGCTACGACCCGAACGTGGCGTTGACCTGGAACGACATGGAAGAGTTGCCGTTCTTCACGGCCGACCACCCGGCGATGAGCGGTCCCGCACCCAATGGCTACTACTACTGGACCGCCAACCTGCCGGCGAACAAGACCGGCCGGCACGTTATCTACTCGGTCTGGAAGCGCTCGGACAGTCAGGAAACGTTCTACGGCTGCTCCGATGTCGTCTTCGACGGCGGCAACGGCGAAGTGACCGGCATCAGGACCAACCCCGGCCCCTCACCATCAGCCTCCCCCACTCCGTCTACCTCACCTTCCGTGACTCCCGGTTTGTGCACAGCTACGTATGCGCAAGTGAGCCAGTGGCAAGGTGGATTCCAAGGTGAGGTGACCGTGCGCAACCCTGGCGCTACGGCGATCAACGGCTGGACGGTAAGGATGAGCTTCGCCAACGGCCAGACCGTCAGCCAATCCTGGAACAGCACCTACTCACAGGCAGGCTCGCTGGTCACGGCGGTCAATGCATCGTGGAACCGAACAGTTGCCGCCAACGCGACAACGGCCTTCGGCTTCCTGGCGAGTTGGCAAGGCACCAACGCCGCACCAACTCTGAGCTGCACCTCTGGATAGCGGTCGGCTGATCAGTGCTCGGCGAGGACCTGAGCGATGCGCCGGTAGGTGAACTCCTCCTGCGAGTCAACGGCGCCTAACAGCTCAAGTACCTCGTCGGGCGCGCCGGCGGCGATAGCCGCGGAGATGAGATCGTCACGCTGGGCGGGAAAGATTTCGGGCTGGAGGTATCGACTGACCGGGCTGGCGTTCATGCAATGGCGTTACCCCAGGAGGAATGCGCATAAACATGAGACCTAAGTCTCGTTGCGACCTGATTGCGAGGATTAGTGGGTCGATGCGTGCGGTCGCCTCGCGGCGAGCGGCGCACTAGGGCTCCAGCCTGACGGTATTCCCCAATGGCATTTGTAGTTGAGGCCCGGGGACACTGTCCACGCACCGACCTGACCCCAAGATTGCCACGCAGAGTGTCGGATTGCCCAACCTTCGCTTGATCTGTGGGCCGGATAACGCCAAGATGACCGGGTGTCAAGCGACCACCCCACAGCAGCCGTTCCCGCCGCAGGCCCCACTGTCGATTCTGGACAGTCGCCCTACGCCGCGGCGAATAGCACCGAACGGATCCGCATCGGCCGCGCCGCCGACAACAACGTCGTCCTTGCGGACCTGCAGGTCTCGCGTCACCACAGCGAGGTCCGCCGGGCCGGCGACACCTATCAGGTCGTTGACCTCGGCACCCGCAATGGCACCTATCTCAACGGACGGTTGGTGCAGAGACCGACGGTCATCCACGCCGGCGACGTCATTTCCATTGGGCGCCATGAACTTCTCTTCGACGGGCACCGGCTGCACGACCACGTGGACACCGGCCCGGCCTCGCTGATCGCCGACGATCTGACCGTCCGCATCGGCAACAAGGTGCTGCTTGATGACGTGAGCTTCGCGTTGGCCGAGGGCAGCCTGCTTGCCCTGATCGGGCCCAGCGGATGTGGCAAGTCCACGCTGGTAAAGGCGCTGACCGGGTTGCGGCCCGCTACGCAGGGGCGGATTTGGTACGGGGGAAGGGATCTCTACGCCGACTACGCTCAGTTGCGTTACCGCCTCGGCATGGTGCCGCAGGACGATGTCCTGCACAAGCAGCTCAAGGTACGCACAGCGCTCCGCTTCGCCGCGGCTTTGCGCTTCGCCGACGATGTGCCGCGCAGGGTGCGCTGGGCCAAGGTCAACGAGGTCATGCAGACCATGCGGCTGACCGAGCGGGCCAAGCAGCGTATCGACACGCTCTCCGGTGGCCAGCGCAAACGCGCCTCGGTCGCGATGGAGCTGCTCACCGAGCCGTCATTGTTCTGCCTTGACGAGCCGACCTCCGGTCTGGACCCGGCGCTGGATAAAGAGGTAATGCAGGAGTTGCGGGAGCTGGCCGACAAGGGCAAGACCGTCGTGGTCGTCACCCACAGCGTGCTGCACCTGGACTACTGCGACCGGATCCTGGTGATGTGCATCGGCGGCACCATGGGCTACTTCGGCCCGCCGGATCAGCTGCTGGGCTTCTTCGACGCGGAAGACTATGCCGACGTCTTCACGAAGATCACCGACGAACCCGAGCGCTGGACTCGCGCCTTCCGCAACTCGCCGCTCTACGCCCGCTATGTCAGCGCGGTGAACCCGACCGAGCGGACCGCACCCAGGCCCGCCCTTGCTTTCGCCAACGCGGCCGCGGCAGAGGTCGACCACGAGGTCACGCAGGATCCACCGCTACCCACCGGGACGGCGTCGTCCGTGGTGGTGCCCGCACAGCGCAGCGGCCAGCTCGATGACGAGCCGACCCTGCATGTCGTTCCGGCCAGTCCGGCGCCGATGCCCGAGCCGATCCCGATCGAGCCGACCCTGGCGCGCACCCGGCCTGACGCGAAGGCTGCCAAGCCGGGCACGGCGAACATGGACAAGCAGAGCTGGCGACTGTTCGCGCGTAACCCGAGCGCTCCGCTGCGCCAATACGCAACCCTGTGTCACCGGATGATCCGCGTGATCCTTTCCGACCGCGGGTTCAGTGCCTTCCTGCTCGGCATCCCGCTGATCCTGGCTGTCCTCGCCTACACCGCTCCCGGTGACGCGGGACTCTCCTTCATCAGGGGCAGCATCACCCAAGGCATCCAGGCACAGCAGCTGCTCGTCGTGCTGGTGACCGGAGCAGCGTTCTTAGGGACAGCGGCGGCGATTCGAGAGATCGTCAACGAGGCGCCTATCTATCGCCGGGAACGCGCGGTAGGACTCTCAGCTGCCGCTTACCTGAGCTCGAAGCTGACCGTCTTCTTCCTCATCAACGCTGCACAGGTGGCACTGTTCGTCTATCTGGCGCTCTTCGAGGGACCTCCCACCCGGTCGCTGGTGTTGCCCAGTCAGACCGTCGAAATCATCGTGGCCATGGGCGGCATCGCCCTCGTTTCCACGGTGATGGGATTGCTCTTCAGCACCTTGGCCAGGACAACAGAGCAGACCACGCCGATCATGGTGGTCGTGGTGATGGCCCAGCTGGTCTTCTCCGGTGGACTTTTCCTGCTCGCCGGCTCGCCGGTGATGGAGACCATCGCGTGGTTCTTCCCGACGCGTTGGGGCTTTGCGGCCGGTGCTCAGACCGTCAACCTGCCGGACATGTTGCCCAAGTCGTTCCAGGATCCGCTGTTCCGGCACGACGCGACGCTCTGGTGGCGGTCAATGATCTTCCTGAGTATCCAGCTGATCGTCCTGACCGCGCTCACCCGGCTCGCCCTGCGCCGCCACGAGCCCGGCCGCTCCTAGCCCGTTTGCAAGCCGGCGCCCACTTCGGGCGCCGGCCTTTTCATGCCGCCCGCCGCAGCCGCTGCCCGCCGCGCCAAGCGATCTTGGACTTGTGGTGGGGACGACACACGCAAAAGCGGCGTGTCTTCCCACCACAAGTCCAAGATCGACGCAGAAGGTAGCGCGAAGGTCAGGCGCGGCGGGTGAGGGGGCGGCCGACGATGCGGCGGTACGCCAGATAGAACTCGCATCCGAGGCAGAGGCCGAAGGCGGCGTTGAGGAAGGCCGCGCCGAGCGCGAAGGCCGCGGCAACGGCACCCACGACCGGAGCGCCGAAAAGGTAACCGGCCGCGGAGACGATCGCGAAGACGAAACCGAGCGCCTGCGCGAAACGCACCGGCTCCTGCGGCTCGAGCTCAGTTGGCTTGCCCAACCGGGGCGCCACCAGCGACTTGTAGATCAGCCCGTACGGCCCGTACTTCGGGGCCAGTGCGGTCAGTCCAAAGACGACAGCCTGTGCCAGGGCTAGCCAGCCCGAGCTGAAAATGAGGACGAGCACGAAAACGACCGTGGTGAGGGCCGCCGCGAAGCGGGGGCCACGCGGGTCAAGCATGGAGGACTCCAATCGCGGCGCGAATCTGCGCGAGGGTCGGGGTGCCCTGAGCCCGGCCGACGATCCGGCCCGAGGCATCGATGATCAGCACGGTCGGCGTGCGCCAGATCCCCAATGCCCTTACCGCTTCAAGATGGCTTTCCGCATCGACCTCGAGGTGTTCCACCGAGGGCGTCTCGGACGCGATCCGGCCGAGAATCGCGCGAGTGGCGCGGCAGGGTGCGCAGAAGGCGGAGGAGAACTGCAACAGGGTCACCCGGCCGGGCTCAACACCCAGGCTGGACAGATCAAAGGGAGCCGCTTGCACCGGACGGACTTTACCGCTCCGGCTGCGGCGAACCAGGCCGAAGATCGCCGCGGTAAGGAGCACCACCACGGCGACCAGAAGACCGGTCTGTCCCATAAGGGCAAGGGTGGCACGAAGTTGTTAAATCTTGAACGATCATCTCGCGGAGTGAACCGGTTGTGCTGAGTCTTCCGTCACAAGTTGGCGTGCTGCCTGGTTAAGCGCCTGCTCAAACTCGTGATCACCGATCTCTCCCCAGTCGGCGAGCTCTGATTCGAGCCAGTCCCGCCAGGCCGCCGCGATGCGGTCGTATTCGGCCACGCCGCGTGGCGTGAGCTTGAGCTCGCCGTCCTCCCGCATCAGGTAGCCGGCCTGGACGCAGCGATCGAATGCAGGCTCGAGCACCCCCGGCGGGACGCCGTAACGCTTGGCGATGGCTTCCAGCTTGGCTTGTCCCCGGTACTCGTCAAATAAAGCAACTCGGGAAAGGCACCAGGCGTTGGCAGGGTCCCTGAACACCTGAGGGGCCATCTCCAGACCCTTGTCATGCCACACGCGCGAGATCGCCGCCTCCAACAGGTCGACGCGGTTGTCGCCCTCGGGTACCGCGAAGCCCTCTCCGATGTCGTTGGCGGCCGCACGAGCGGTGTCCCGCAAGGGAACCTGCTTGAGGAAGAGCGCGATCAGCATGGCGAGGATGCCCACCGGAATCGCGGAGATAAACACTGCCTGCAACGCCTCGGTATATCCACCGACAACGATCTCGCGCAGCGGAGAAGGCAAGGCGTGCACGCCTTTCGGGCTTTGCAGTGAGGCGGGATTGATCCCGGCGGGCAATGGCGGCGCCTTGGCCAACTGATCGGTGAGGCTGTTCGAGTAGACCGTGCCGAAGAGCGCGACGCCGAAAGAGCTGCCCAGCGTACGCAGGAAGGTCACGCCGGAAGTGGCGACGCCGAGGTCGTGGTAGGGCACGGTGTTCTGCACCACGATGGTGAGCACCTGCATGCTCAGGCCGAGCCCGAGACCGAGCACGAAGAGGTAGACCGATGAGACGAGCAGACTGGTGCCGGCGTCCATTAGCGACAGCAGGAACATGCCGAGCGCGCTCACTGCACCACCGAGGATCGGGAAGATCTTGTACTTGCCGGTTCGGCCGACGATGGTCCCACTCAACATCGACGTGATGATCAGGCCGAAGACCATCGGCATCATCCGCAGGCCGGATTCGGTGGCGGAGACTCCCTCGACGTACTGCATGAAGCTCGGCAGGAAGGTCAACGCACCGAACATGGCGAAACCGACGATGAACGAAAGGATCCCGCACAGCGTGAAGACCTGATTGCGGAACAGTCGCATCGGCAGCATCGGCTCTTGGGCGCGCAGCTCGACGAAGACAAAGAGGCCAAGCAGTGCGACTCCGGCGAGGCCCAGCCCGATGATGACCGGCGAGCTCCACTCGTACTCTGTCCCGCCCCAACTGGTCATCAGGATGAGACAGGTCGAGGCGGCGGCGATCACCGTGATACCGAGGTAGTCGATGATCGGCCGGGCCGTCGGCTTGAGGCGCGGCATCGCATAGTGGCAGAAGATCAGCAGCGCGATGCCGACCGGAATGTTGACGTAGAAGGCCCAACGCCACGAAAGGTTGTCGGTGAACAGGCCGCCGAGCAGTGGCCCGAGCACGGTCACGACCCCGAATACGCCGCCGAGCGCTCCCTGGTACTTGCCGCGTTCCTTGAGCGGGATGTAGTCGGCGATCAACGCCATCGAGGTGACCATCATGCCGCCCGCACCCAGCCCTTGCACCCCGCGTGCGGCGATGAGCCAGTGCATCGATTGGGCCAGTCCACAGAAGACCGAGGCGACCAGGAAGATCGCGACGCAGACCTGGAAGAGGAACTTGCGCCCGAATAGGTCGCCCAGCTTGCCAGCCAGCGCGGTGGCGATCGTCTCTGCGAGCAGGTAAGCGGTCACCACCCACGAGATGTGCGAGGCTCCGCCGAGGTCGCCGACGATAGTCGGCAACGCGGTGCCGACGATGGTCTGGTCGAGCGCGGCCAGGAACATGCCGAGCGCGACGGTCGCGAAGACCGCGTTGCGCCTGGCCGAGCTGAGCTCCACCCCATCACTGTGCCGGGTGGGAGGGAGCTGCCGCAGACTTTCACGGCAACTCCCCTTTACTTCACCAGTTGAAGCCGTTGGCGTAGCTGACGCTGGCGAGAATCGCCTGGCCGCTTACGTTCGGATGGAAGTAGTCCCAGCTCGAGACCTGCGACAGCACGAACGGATAGTTGAAGATCGCGTTGCCGTCGAAGTCACAGTTGGATCCGTAGGCGGCGCAAGCCTGGGCCAGCTGTGCATTGAAGTCGATGACGCGCTGCCGCACCCGGTTGCGCCGGTCCTCATCGGCCTGTGCCGTCGAGGTCGGGTTGGCCAGCATCGACTGGCAGATGCCGAAGGTGCTCCAGGCGTTGCGCGCCGAGGAGCTGTCCTTGCCGACGAACCACAGCCGCTTGATGTCCGGGATGGAGATCAGGGCAACACTGGCATTGGGTAGGCCGGTCTTGAGTCTGTTCAACGCCGCGTCGATCTGCGAGCGGAAAGTCGTCACCGAGGTCATCGCGCCTTCGCTGCTGGTGCAGGCGTCGTTGGCTCCGATCAGGATGGTGACGTACTGAACGTTGCGCCCGGCGACCGTGTTGGCCTGACCCAACATGTCGGTCGCTTTGGCGCCGGAGCGGGCATCGTTGTAGTTCTTGCCGCTGATCGCCGAATTCTTGCTCAGGATTCGGCTGTAGTGGCTGTTCACCGAACTTGTGGTGCCGGTGCTGAACGACCGGCTGGGCCAGTCGGAGTACCAGCCGCTGGCGTTGAAACCACGGGTGATCGAGTCACCCATGCTCGCCATCGAGCTGGGGATTGGGGCTGCCGCCGCCGCCGGGGTAGCCGGCATAAGTGAGACGACAAGGCCTAGGGCAAGCGCGAGGGACGTGCGCGCGAACCGCATGGGGTCCTCCGGGAAGAAGAAGGGGGTCTATCTCCTGTTACCGGAGGGTAACGATCGTATGACCTAGGTCACAAGTCCAACTTGGACAGCCACTCCTGCGAGGTCATCGAGCCGGCCGCACCCTTTGACCGGGCAACGAGATTCGCCATCCGGCGCGCGTGCTCGTTGTACGGCGTCGGCACCCCATGCAGCCGTCCAAGCAGGACGATCTCGCCATTGAGGAAGTCCGACTCGATCGATCCGGTGCCGCGTGCGACGCTCTGCCACGACGAACCACCCGTCCTGGGCTGGCCGATCGCGTCATGCACCTGCAGCAGGTCGGCTCGCAGACCGCGGTTCTCCTGCGCCGAGGCGAAGTCGATGCCCGCCTTGCGAAGCACCTGCTCGCCCTCATCACGGACGAGCTTCGACACTTCGGGCGCCGATCCGCAAACCGCTTGCAGGGCGTTGCCCAGGTTCATCAGGAGTTTGGTGTACTTCCACCGCATGATGTCAGGCAGCGGCTCCGAGACGATGCCAGCAGACTGAAACGCTTGGGCCACTTGACTTGCCCGCTCATCGACCCCGGACGGATAGCGGCCGATGTTCAGGATGGCGGGGACCGGCAGGGAGTGGGCGGCTACGACGCCGGGCGTGAGGTGCGTGGCCGGGAACATCGTGCACACGCCGTAGACATCGGCAAAATACCGCAAAGCGATCCGCTCGTTGGCGACCCCGTTCTGCACGCACACCACCGGGACCTCCGGCGGCAACAGGCGCAGCGCCGGTTCCGTGTCAGGCGTCTTCATGGTCAGAAGAACGACATCATCTTGGTGCCACTCGATCTCCGCGGGCCCGCTCACGGCCGGGAGATTAAGTCTCACTTGCCTTTTGGGAGTACTGAGCAAAAGCCCGTCGGTTTGAATAACGCGCAGGTGTTCACCTCTGGCGATGAGTACGACTTCGTGGCCCGCCTCCGCGAGCAGCGCCCCGAGCGCTCCGCCGATCGCCCCCGCGCCATAAACGATGAGTCTCATGAAGGCGACGCTAGCGGGGGTTCACAGAAGGTGCGCAGGCGGGCACGATGGGCAGCATGTCGGAGGGTCTAGTGCGCGCTCGCCAGCTGGTGGCGCAGCTTGACTTCCCCGCTGCCCAACAGGTGCTTCGTGATCAGCTGACCCGATCCCAGCAGGATTCCGCGCTCGCGGAGCCGGAAGAGGCCGAGACGGCAGCGCTTTACGCCGGTGTGCTGCTTCAGCTTTCCGAGCCCCACACCGCCCGCACCTGGGCCACCTACGCGCACAACGCCATGCGCCGCTTACACGGGGAGCGAGACCGACGCACCTTGCACGCGCTCGGCGTGCTCGCGGTCAGCGAACACCGCGCTGGAGCTCTGGATCGCGCGACCCTCTATTACCAGCAGCTCATCACGGCACTGTCCACAGTGGACGGTCCGGATGGCGATCGCACGCTCGCGGCCAGGGCGGATGCGTCATTCGTCGAGCATGCCCGGGGGTCGTGCGCCAGTTCCCGGACCCTGCTGGCCGAGGTGATCACCGTGCACCAGCAGCGGCACGGTATGGCACACCCGGTCGGCATCCGAATGATGGTGCGCCTCGCCGCAATGTGGCGGGACTGTGGCAACTTCGACCGGGCGCACCAGGTACTCGCCCACGCCAGGGCACAGGCCGTGGCGCTGCCACCGCAGG
>DPJL01000370.1:0-34693 GCA_003543035.1 Micromonosporaceae bacterium
CGGTAAGAGCAAGGCCAAAGCCGCTGTGGCGCTTCGTGATGGTCTCGCCAAGCGGGCCGGTGACCTCGCGCAGCCGGTGACGGTGAAGATCGAGGATCGCACCGCGACCGTGCAGCCGCAGGACGTCGGCCTGGGGGTCGACGTGGAAGCGACGGTGACCAAGGCGAGTAGGCGTTTTCCCAACCCGGTCAAGGCGTTGTTCGGCAAGACCGACGTCCAGCCCGTGATCAATGTGGACGAGAAACGGTTGGTCGAGGCGCTCAAGCCGACGGCAGACCAGGTCGGGAAACCGGCCACCATGCCGGGGATCACCTTTGACGGCATTACCCCCAAGCCCGTCTACCCGGCGACTGGCCGGGGCCTGGACCCGGGCCGCACCGGGGACGCGATCCGCGCCTCCTGGCTGCGCAAGGCCGAGGCCGTGGTGCCGATCGTGGACATCGTGCCGGTCAGCTCGGCGGCCGATGTGGACCGGATGCTGGCGGAGCTGGCGCAGCCGGCGGTGGCCGCACCCGTAACCATCAACACGGACAAAGAAGTGTTCACCGCGACACCGGAGCAGATTGCGGCGAGCCTCGTGATCAACTCGGACGAGACCGGCAGGCTCACCCCGCACGTGGACGAGACAGCCCTGCGAGCCGGGTTGAAGTCCGATTTGGACCGGGTCGAGGTGCAGCCGCGCAACGCGACCGTCGGGGATGGTCAGATCATCGCCAGCTCCGGGGGCTCGCTGCTGGACACGGCTCAGCTCGCCATCGACCTGATGCCAGTGCTGCCGCGCGCCACGGACCGCACCGTGTACGCGGCGGTCAAGCCCGTGGAACCGGCTACCAGCTCGAGTGAGCTGGCGAGCCTCGGGATCAAGGAGGAGGTCTCGACCTTCACCACCTACTTCTCCGGCGGCCTCTCCTCGCCCAGGAGTCACAACATCATCCAGGGCGCGAACAAGGTGGACGGCGCGATCGTCAAGCCGGGGGAAACCTTCTCCCTCAACGGTTTCACCGGCCCGCGCGGGTACGCCGAGGGGTACCAGGATGCGCCGATCATCATGAACGGCAAGCTGACCCCGGGCGTCGGTGGCGGGATGTCGCAGTTCACCACCACCCTGTTCAACGCGGCCTACTACGCGGGCCTCGAGGACGTGGAGCACCACCCGCACAGCATCTACTTCTCCAGCTATCCCTCGGTCATCGAATCCACGATCTTCTACCCGAACCTGGATCTCAAGTTCCGCAACACCACGCCCTACGGCATCCTCATCGATACGTCCTATACCGAGGGATCGCTGACCGTCAGTATGTGGTCCACCAAGGTCTACGACAGCGTGACGACCGAGTGGAGCGCCAAGCGGGCCTGGACCGAGCCCGAAACCGTGAAGGTTCCGGCCGGGCCGGGGTGTATTGCCCGCGCGGGCGGCAAGGGCTTTACTCAGGATGCCTGGCGCGTCTTCCGCAAGGACGGTCAAGAGGTGCAGCGGGAGAAGTTCACTTGGCGCTACGATGCTGAACCACACGTGACCTGTGGGACTCCTTCGTCCCACTAGGGACTAGGAGTTTGAATGAAGGAATTAGTCCTGCGTTGGCGGGAGGTCGGCATCATTGCCGGCGTTCTCTTCGCGATCAACGTCGCTGGGCGCTTCGCCGCGAAGATGATCAAAGCGGGGAACCAACAGACCCTCGATGACCGCCAGGCACTCGCCGGTTTCATCACCCTGGGCGCCATCGCCCTCGTGTTCCTCGCGATGACCCTCTACTGGGGTCGCATCCGGAGCATGTGGGAGGTCGGCACCAACCTCGGGTTTGCCGCTGTCATCGCTTGCGTGCTCAGCATCTTCCTCGGGCCGCTGATTGTCGGTAAGTCGCCCTTCGAAGGGGGCGCCGGCAACTTCTTCTCGCAGGTTTGGTGGTGGGGTGGGCTCGCGATCGGCGGCGTCACCCTCGGCTTCATCATCCTGATCTCGTTCACCGCGGACTATAAGTCCAAGCAGCTCAAGAGTTTTGCCGAGCGGCAGAAGGCTCAACCAAAGCGCGTATAACGCGTGTACCGGTGGTGCGCTTGGAATCCGAGGGAGTCGTAGAGGGCCAGGGCGGCCGAGTTGTCGTCCTGGACCTGAAGGAAGGCCCGCGTGGCGCCCTCGGGTTCGGCCCATCTGGCGATCGCCCCAATGGCTTCCCGCGCCAAGCCCCGGCGACGTCCCTCTGGCGCGGTCTCCACGAACGTGAGGCCCAGCCACCGGCGAGTGACCGTGCCACGAGCCATTGCGAGCAAGACATCCTTTTCCTGGTACCCGGCAAAAGCCACCGAAGGCACAGCGGTCAGCACGTGGGCAGCGGAGGCCGGCAATCCACCGCGCCTGCCCTTGATCATCGACAACATCTGCTCCGACGGCTCGGCGGCAATGATGAAGGCAGATCCGGGTGGCGTGGCGGCGATCAGCTCGGGCAGATCGATGACCTGAACCAGCACGGTCACCATTGGCACCCAGCCCAGTGACTCCAGGGCGCGGGCCACCGGCCGGCCCAGCGGCAGCGGCACGTCCACCTGCGGCGGCAACCCCTGACTTTGATAGAAGTCGATGACTTCGTCCATCGCCTCGGCGAAGGGCAGGCCCGGATCTCCCAATGGCAGCACCGAATTCGCCCGGCCGGTGAAACCCTCCGCGGCGCGCAGTTGCCACTCCCCGAGCCGCTTCACGGTCGGGGCGGGCATGGCTTCGGCCGCAGCCCGCTCGAGCCCGGCCGGATCCGGCACGCGTTTGGACCGGTGAACCTCGTCGAGCGGAACGCGAATCTTTCCCCGTATGGTCGCCACCGTGAGATGGGTCTCCGACAGCTCGGTCAACTCGCCTAAAAGGTCGGTAAAACGACTGCCCACCCGCCGTCGGACGACCACTCTTGAGCCCAGATCACGCTTAGCCAACACTGAGTACCTACCTCCCGCACCGGGATACTAGGCTTGTAATTCTGAGAACGCGTGGAAGGACGACCCCGTGACCTACATCATCGCCGAGCCGTGCGTGGACTTGCTGGACAAGGCCTGCATCGAGGAGTGTCCGGTCGACTGCATCTATGAGGGCAACCGGATGCTTTACATCCACCCGGATGAGTGCGTGGACTGCGGGGCTTGCGAGCCGGTCTGCCCGGTGGAGGCCATCTTCTACGAGGACGATGTCCCGGAGCAGTGGAAGGATTTCACCGACGCGAACTATCGGTTCTTTGACGACCTTGGTTCACCCGGTGGTGCCTCCAAGAGCGGCAAGATCGATGCGGATGCCCCGTTTGTGGCCGCCATGCCACCGAAGGAAACAGAGCACTGAGCCGGTTGTTGTCGGCCGGGCTGCCGGATTTCCCCTGGGATCTCCTGGAGCCCGCCAAAGCGAAGGCAGGCGCCCATCCCGGCGGGATTGTCGACCTGTCCATGGGGACGCCGGTGGATCCGGTCCCCGAGGTGGTTCAGCGCGCCCTGGCCGTTGCGGCCAACGCTCCCGGGTACCCGTTGACCGCCGGCACTTCGGCGTTACGAGCGGCGATCACCGCTTGGGTAGCCGACAAGTGTGCGGCACCCGAAGGCTTCGGCGTGTTGCCGTCGATCGGCTCGAAGGAGCTGGTCGCGTGGTTGCCGACGCTGTTCGGCCTGGGCCCAGGGGACACCGTCGTCCTCCCCGAGGTCTGCTATCCCACCTATGAGGTCGGGGTGCGCCTGGCCGGCGCAAGAGCCCAGCGCAGCCTTGCCGATGACGCCAAGCTGATCTGGATCAACTCACCTTCCAACCCCACCGGGCAGGTGCTTCCCGCTGCTCGGCTGCGCGAGCTGGTGCTCTGGGCGCGTGAACGTGGCGCCATCGTGGCAAGCGATGAGTGTTATCTCACTCTGCCTTGGACAGAGCAGCCCGTCTCGGTGCTCTCGGTATGCGAGGGCGATTACACCGGCGTGCTCTCTTTGCACTCACTTTCCAAGCGCTCCAACATGGCTGGCTACCGAGCCGGTTTCGTCGCCGGTGACCCCGCCCTGATCACTGAGCTGCTCGCGGTCCGCAAGCACGCCGGTATGATCATGCCGGCTCCGGTGCAAGCGGCCATGATCGCGGCACTGGGCGATGAGTCGCATGTGGACGATCAGCGTGCGCGTTATGGTGCCCGGCGGGAGATTCTGCTCGCGGCGCTCACCAAGGCCGGGTTTACGATTGAGCACTCGCAAGCGGGTCTGTACTTCTGGATCACCCGCGACGAGGATTGCTGGTCCACTGTGGACTGGTTTGCCGAGCGGGGCATCCTGGTCGCGCCGGGCACCTTCTACGGCCCGGCCGGGGCGCGACACGTCCGGGTGGCACTCACCGCCACCGATGAACGAGTAGCTGCCGCCGCAGCCCGGCTCGTTGATTGAAAGTATCCATTCTGACCTGATGTAGCGCCCAAAAAATATGCCTTTTGTGCCCTAGCGTCAGTAGGCTCCGCTTCTCTGCGCTCTGTCATGGCGCTGACCACGACAGGTGAACAGGCATTGAACGAGTAGGTTGCTCTTGAAGAAGGTCGCCATAGTCGCGTTGGAACTCCCGCCGGATCTCACCGTGGATGACCTTGCGTCGCTTCCTGACACCGGGTTCCGATATGAGCTGCATGAAGGGAACCTCTGCGTCAGGTCACCCGCAACCATGTGGCATTCGAGGGTGGGTCTTCGCTTGACAAACGCCCTACGTGCGATGGGTAAGGCCGCCTATCAAGAGGTGGGGATAAAGTTCGGCAAGCGAAGCAGCCGTACCGCGGACATCGGGATCTTCGAGGATGTGCCCGACGAGAGCCAGGCATTCTTCGATCCAGCCGACCTTGCGGTGGTCATCGAGATCGTTTCACCATCGTCCGAAGACGACGATCGGATCGAGAAGCCGCGTCGATACGCCCAGGCAGGAATCGTGGAGTACTGGCGGGTCGAACGCACGGCAGACGAGGAAAGTGACGCTGTCATCTTCCGGCACAAACTTGCTCGTACAGCCGATGGTGCGGCGGTATACGTGGAGACGGATGTGACCACGCTGAGCAAATTGGAGAGTTCGGCACCGTAGCGGGTACTAGTCTCGGCTCATGTACGTCGCGAAGGTCAAGCTCGAGAGCATCCGGGGGTTCCACGACGCCCGGAAGGTCGACCTTGACCTGGCCCGGCCGAGCGGCGATCAATCGGGCTGGACAGTTGTCACCGGGCCCAACGGCTCGGGCCGGACAACGCTGCTGCAGGCCATCGCGCTAGCCATCGCAGGCCCCGCCTTGGCGCCGACTCTGTTGCCCAGCCCCGCCGCCTGGATCTCTTCCGGGAAGCAGCAGGGCGGCATAGAGATCGATCTGGTACCAGGTGAGGAAGACAAGTTCCCGCGAGGCTTCCAACCGCCCGAAGGCAATGTCTTCGCCGATCTGGTGCTGACCCCGTCAGGGATAACCACCGAGAGCAATGTCGGGCGCAACGGGCCCTGGCAGGAGAACCCACCGGGTTGGTTCGCCGTGGGCTATGGCCCATATCGCCAGCCAGGAGCCGTGAATCGTCCTCAGTCCTGCCTGGCGGGCCTGTTCCGCGCCGATGTTCCGCTGAATGAGGCGGCCTCGCCCGCGGCCCTAGCCCTGATCAACGACGGGCTACTGCCGGATGGCTCTACGGCCATCGCTGAAGCAGATGGGCTCTGGGTAGAGCAGGAAGGCCGTCGCCTGCCGCTTCGCGAGCTGGGTGACGGCTACCGGAATCTGATAGCGCTTGTGCTTGACCTGACCCGGCGGCTGCCCGGCCCGGTGGAGACCGCGACCGGAGTGGTGCTCATTGACGAGGTCGAGGCTCACCTCAACCTTCCTTGGCAGCAATGGATCGGCGGCTGGCTCAAGTCGCATTTCCCGCGGCTGCAATTCATCGTCAGCACCAACAGCCCCTACGTCTGCCAAGCGTCAGATCCGGGCGGTCTGATCTCACTCGCGGGCCCGCCACGAATCATTGACGGCGACCTCTACGATCGGGTCGTTCACGGCAGCGGTGAGGACGTGGCGCTCTCGGAACTGTTCGGATTGGACAGTCCTTATGCCCCAGGGGCCCGGCGGCTGCGGCACGAGCTGGTGGAGCTGGAGATGAAGGTGCTGGACGGGCAGGCCAACGAGATCCAGCTGGCTCGCTATCGCGAGCTGCAGGAGCTCCTAGTCAGCTCGCCCGCCGCCCGCGCGACGGAGATCGCCGCTCGACTGCAGAGAGACAAGGCGCGGCGAAGGCCCTAGATGATTTACATACGCCGGATCCCTCTGCCAATGCCGTTGGCGGACGAGTTGAGCGCGCTCACGGGCGTCCTCGTGGCGCACGGCACCGACGCAAAACGGCACGCTCGTGACCTATGGAACCGCAATCGGGTGCCGCGCAGGGGTTTGCGCGACGTGCTCAACCGGATGGCACCCGGATTCCAGCGCTGTATGTATTGCGGCGACAGCGAAGGGACCAGCGTTGACCACTTCGAACCGATCGCCCGCAACCCGGTGCGCACCTTCGATTGGCTCAACCATCTCCTCGCCTGTTCGTTCTGCAACAGCAATCAGAAGGGCAGTCGCTTCCCGGTCGACGAGCTGGGCAACCCGCTGCTGATCGATCCCACTGTCGAGGATCCCTTTGACCACTTGGCATTGAGTCTCTCCGTCGGCGAGTACAGGCCGAGGACTCCCAAGGGCGGCAACACTATTGACGTACTCGGTCTGAACCGGCCCATCCTGATCTCCGGCCGCACCCATGCGCGTTCCGTTGTGGGGCAAGCGTTACGCCAATGGGCCACGGGCGACCGCGACGAGCGGAGCCGTCAGGTGCGGACCATCCGGATGCAGCCGCTCGCAGACGTACACCAAGCCATGCTCCGGTACGCGATGTCGCCCGGCGCCGAGGCCATCTTCGCCACGGAGCCGGGCCTACTGTCGATCCTCCGCGACGCCGACCTGCGCGGCTCCCTGCTTTAGTCACACGTCGACGTGGTAGAAGACGCTGAAGTAGCCCGTGTTGGCGGTGGAGTTCGTGGCCTCGACACCCACCCACCCGTGGAAGGTGCCGGTGTCGCCGATGACCTGTAGCAGCGGCTTGCGATGTGAACCGCCCGTGTAGCACGTCGACGGGGTGAGACAGCGGCACCAGTGCTCGTAGAAGTTGCGCCGTCCGGTGCCCGCCAAGTAGTAGCGGATCGGCGATGAGGTTGCGCCGTTGGGACATGTCGAGCACGTGGTGGTCGGTGGACTCAGATAGCTCAGGCAGTTGATGTTGCACAACGTGAACGGGCTAAGGCCCAAGGTGCTTGGCCCCGACACCGCCGGGCCACCGCTGTAGGTGTTGTGCCTTCCGGGGTAGCTCTTGCGGGCAATCCGGTCCACGCGAACGTAGCTATCGTTGGACGCGTTGCTGCCGAACCCGTACCCGACCCGTGCGCCGTAGTTGGAGCCGGTGAGGTCCATGCGCGCGATGTCCGCGGCCGGGTTGGTGACATTCCACGTTTCGCGGGAGCCCCCGCTCCACGTGATGGTCACGGTGCTGCCGGAGAGCGTGTAGTTGCCATTCAGGCTCTTGCCGGGGTCGCCTGGCTCGAACCCGTTGGCGGTGCGCACTGTGCAACCATCGCAACCTGCCGATGTGATTCCTGTCGATGCCGCGCCTATGGCTTGGTTGCGGTTCCAGAAGAAGAAGCCTTCCCGCACGGTACCGTCGCCGAAGAAGTAGTACATGGCGAGGCGGACCCATACGTTGCCGCCGGAGGCGCCTGGTGCCGGGATGGAGCCCAGGGACACGGCGTAGATGTGTTTGCCGCCTGGATAGGCGACCGCGGTCGCCTGGGTCGCCGGCCCGAAGAGCCCCACTCCGGCCAGCATCACGCAGACCAGGGCGGCGCGGGCAAGTCGTGCCATCGTCTTTGCCATGCCGTTCCTCCAAAGCCGCCTTGTGCCTGTCTCCGCGCAAGCTAGCCATTTGCGCTACAAATGGCCTACTAAAGCTCTCCATACATGGAGCGGAAGCGCGCGTGGACCGAGGCCTCTAGTCGTTGGCGTGCAAGGCAGCGTTGAGCGTGATCCCGGTCCCGCTGCGCGGGCGTGCCTCCAACGCACCGGTCACCGAGTTACGCAGGAATAGCACATTGTCCACTCCGGACAGAGCGGACGCCTTCACGATCTCGCCGGTCTCCACGAGCGTGACCTTGGAGCCTGCGGTTACGTAGCAACCCGCCTCCACCACGCAGTCGTTGCCCAGCGCTATCCCGATCCCCGCGTTTGCCCCGACCAGGCTGCGCTCGCCGACCGAGATGACCACCTGGCCACCACCCGAGAGCGTGCCCATGATCGACGCCCCAGCGCCGATGTCGGAGCCTTCGCCCACCACCACGCCGGAGGAGATGCTGCCTTCGACCATCGAGGTCCCCAGCGTTCCGGCGTTGAAGTTGACGAATCCCTTCTGCATCACCGTCGTCCCCGATGCCAGATGCGCCCCGAGCCGCACGCGATCGGCGTCGGCGATCCGTACCCCGCTCGGCACGACATAGTCGGTCATCCGCGGGAACTTGTCGACGCCGTAGACGGCCAGATGCCTGCCGGCGGCCCGCTCGATCAGGCGCAGCTCATCCACTCGCTCCGGCGGGCACGGACCGGCGCTCGTCCAGGCCACGTTGGCAAGCAGGCCGAAAATGCCGTCAAGATTGGCCTGGTGTGGCCGGATCAGCCGGTGCGAGAGCAGATGCAGCCGCAGATAGGCGTCGGCCGTGCCACTCGGTGGCTGGGCGAGCGAGCCGATGGTCGTCTGCACCGGCTCCACCCGCAGCCCCGGCAGCGCGGGTTCAGCGACTTTCAGCGCCGGCATGGGGCCGCTTGGGCTTCCCAAACCGATCTGGGGGTACCAGACATCAAGCGTCTGCGAGTCATTAACAGTTGCGAGGCCGTAGCCCCAGGCAGGCTGGTCAAGACGCATGGAAAGTAGGCTACCGCTATGACTTCGCCGCTTACTGCGCAGGTGCTGGCCGATCCCGTCGCCCTCACCCGGGCGCTCGTGGACATCGAATCGGTCTCCGGCAACGAGCAGGAAATCGCCGACGCCGTGGAGGAGGTGCTAGCCCCCTTGCCACACCTCAAGGTGGAGCGAATCGGGCACACCATCATCGCTCGCACCGAGCTGGGCCGCGACCTTCGCGTCGTCCTGGCCGGCCACCTGGACACGGTGCCGCTGGCGGACAATTTTCCGTCCACAGTGGACGCTCAGCGCATCTGGGGCTGTGGTACCTCGGACATGAAGAGCGGCACCGCATTGGCGTTGCATCTGGCCGCCACCGCGCCCGAAACCAAGCACGACGTGACCTATTTCTTCTACGAGTGCGAAGAGGTTGAGCACCACCGCAACGGCCTCAACAAGGTGGCCGAAGCACGGCCAGAGCTGTTGCAGGCCGATCTGGCATTGTTGCTGGAGCCCACTTTCGGTCTGGTGGAAGCGGGCTGTCAGGGGACCATGCGCGCGAGGGTGAAGGTGACCGGTCGCCGGGCACATTCGGCGCGATCATGGCTCGGGATCAACGCCATTCACGGTGCCGGAGAGATCCTGGTGCGGCTGGCGCAGTATCAGGCCCGCGAAGTGGATATCGACGGATGCCTGTACCGGGAAGGCCTCAACGCGGTCCGGATCCTGGGTGGGGTGGCGGGCAACGTCATCCCGGATCTCTGCGAGATCGAGGTGAACTTCCGGTTCGCTCCGGATAGGAGTGTGGAGCAGGCCACGGCACACGTCATGGAGGTGCTGGACGGCTTCGACGTGGAGATCACCGACTCGGCCGGCGGGGCATTGCCCGGCTTGAGCGCGCCCGCGGCGCAGGGCTTCATCGAAGCGGTGGGAGCCAAACCCAACGCGAAACTGGGCTGGACTGATGTGGCCAGATTTGCTGATCTGGGGGTACCAGCGCTGAATTTTGGCCCTGGAGATCCCAATTTGGCACACACGCGCGAGGAGCACGTGGAAATCGAGAAGATCGAGTTGGGCGCGAAGGTGCTAAGACGTTGGCTCGTCGGCTGAGATCGGCTCGGCCTCGGCGAGTGCGGTGGCGACGGCGATCCGGCGGGCGGTCACCTGTGCGCGGATACGCTGGCGCATCGCCTGGCGCTGCCGGTGAAGGTCAGAACGGGTGTTTATGGTGATCGCCTCCCTCTGTTGTCTCTTACATACTCAGTAGCTGCCCGTATGACGCCTGAGCTTGCCTCAAGGTTGCGACAATTTCATGTGAATTAGCTGAGTTTCGCTTTTACCCAGGTGCTTGCCCGGGCAAACGATTGAACGGGACTAGGGTTATGGCTATGACTCACAGCGACCGCCGGCCGGAGCGGCATCGAGGTCCGGTCACGTTGCGCCGGGAGGCGGCTGCCTCTGGAACCGCAGATCAGGCCCTGCTTGACTCCGCGGGCCGTCCGGATTGGAAGGTCCGGGACTCCTGGCGGACCCTGCGCATCCTGAGCGAATTTGTTGAGGGCTTCGACACTCTCAGTGACCTTCCTCCCGCCGTCAGCGTCTTCGGCTCTGCGCGAACCAAAGCAGGCTCACCAGAATGTGAGATGGCGGAACGACTGGGTCATGCTCTGGCCAAGGCGGGATATGCCGTCATCACCGGCGGCGGTCCAGGGGTCATGGAGGCGGCCAACCGCGGCTGCACCGAGGCGGGTGGTCTGTCCGTCGGGCTTGGCATCGAGCTCCCCTTTGAGCAGGGCATGAACGAATGGGTCGATGTCGGCATCGACTTCCGTTACTTTTTCGTACGCAAGACCATGTTTGTCAAATATGCGCAGGCCTTCGTGGTGCTGCCAGGCGGCTTCGGCACGATGGACGAGCTTTTCGAGGCGCTGACACTGGTGCAGACCCGCAAGGTCACCCGCTTCCCGGTCGTCCTGATGGGCGTCGACTACTGGCAGGGCCTGCTCGAATGGATGCGCAACACGATGGTGAAGCAGGGCATGATCGGCGCGGGAGATCTGGAGATCACCCTCGTCACCGATGACGTGAATGAAGCCGTGAAGTACATCGTGGAGTCAGACTTGTCGGCACCGCGTGGTGAAATGCAGGGGTGAGCAACCGTCAGTGGAAGCTGGTCCGGGCCCCGGCCGCGCAACGAGCTCCACTGACCTCGGATCCGGCTCAGCAAAGGGTGATCGCGCACAACCGTGGCCCATTGCTGGTCCGGGGCGCGGCGGGGACGGGCAAGACCACGACTCTGGTCGAGGCTGTCGCGCAGCGGGTGGCCGACGGGGTTGATCCGCAGCGGATTCTGGTGCTGACGTTTGGCCGCCGAGGCGCACAGCTGCTTCGCGAGAGCATCGAAGCCTGCGTCACCCGCACCAACGTGTCATCCGAGCCGCTGGTCAGAACCTTTCCGGCATATGCCTTTGGGCTATTGCGCCGGGCCGCGACCATGCTCGGCGAGGCTCCGCCGCGGCTGCTTTCCGGGCCTGAGCAAGACCTCGTCATCCGCGAGCTGCTGCCGGGTCACCAAGCGAAGTGGCCCGAGCATCTGGCGCCCGCGCTCGGGACTCGGGCGTTCGCGGAGCAGTTGCGGGATCTGCTTTTGCGAGCCGCCGAGCGAGGTGTGCCGTCGGACGATCCTTTGTGGTCGCGCCGGGAGGATTGGGCCGCGGCAGCGCGCTTTCTCCGGGAGTATGAGCAGACGATGGCATTGCGCGATGCCACCACGCGAGGATCGGCCGGCTATGACCATGCCGAGTTGGTTCGTGCGGCCACCAACCTGTTGGACGGCGAGCCCGATCTGCTGGCGCAGGAAAGGGATCGGCTCGACCTGATTTACGTGGACGAGCTGGCCGACACCGATCCGGCGCAGGTCGAGCTGCTGGAAAGGATCGCCGCTGGGCGCGCGCTGATCGCTTTTGGCGACCCGGATTCGTCCACCTTCGGGTTCCGGGGAGCGGATCCCACGATCGTGCGCAGATTCGGCGATCACTTCCCGGGGGCGCGCGAGGTCGTCCTCGAGACCGTGCATCGGGGAGTGCCCGCTGTCGAGGGTTATGCGTTGCGCAGCAGGGGAAGCGAGGCGGCCTATCTCGCGCAACGGCTTCGTCAGGCGCACTTGGCGGACGGCGTGCCATGGTCGCGGATGGCCGTGATCATGAGGTCGACGAGCATGCAACTGTCCACTTACGAGCGCGCTTTACGGCACGCCGGGGTGCCGACCATCGTTCATGCCGAAGATCTGCCGCTGCACCAACAACCCGCGGTGAAGCCATTCCTGCTATTGCTGCGCTGTGCGCTCGAGCCGGATCTGTTGACTGAGGAGACGGCCGTCGCGCTCCTGCACTCGCCGCTCGGGGGAGCCGATCCGCTCGCGGAACGCAAGCTGCGCCAAGGTTTGCGGGCCATCGCCGGGCCGGAGCACAACTCCGGCGATCTGATCGTTGACGCACTGAAGGATCCGAATGAGCTCGTCGCGCTCGATCGGCGCTGGGCCGAGCCTGCCGTGCGGGTGGCCAAGCTGCTTCAGGTGGCACGGGAAACCATTGGTACCGCGGAGGAAGTGCTATGGGCGGTGTGGCGAGCGAGCGGGCTAGCTGACCGCTGGGCCGCGCTGGCAACGAAACCGGCTACCGGTGTCGATCAGCAGCGCCGGGCCGAGGCGGCTGACCGCGATCTCGACGCCATCATGGTGCTTTTCGATGCGGCCGCTCGCTTCACCGATCGCCTGCCCGGTGCGCGGGTCGAGACCTTCCTGGAACATGTTGCAGGGCAACAGCTTCCGGCCGACTCGCTCGCCGGGAGCGGTGATCGGGGCGACGCCGTTCGCCTGCTCACCGCGCACGCGGCGAAGGGACTCGAATGGGATGTGGTCGTGGTCGCCGGCGTACAGGAGGGGGTGTGGCCCGACCTCCGGCTGCGTGGCAGCCTGCTCGGCTCGGAGCAGCTGGTGGACGAGGTGGCACAACGGGAAACGCCCAACGCCAAGGCACAGCGGGTCGCCCAGACCACGGCGCTGTTGAAGGAAGAGCGGCGGCTATTCCACGTTGCCACTACCCGGGCGCGTAAGAAACTTGTCGTCACCGCAGTCGACTCGGGTGCGGTCGGCGGGGCGGATGGCGAAGAGCGCCCGAGCCGATTCCTGCAGGAGTTGCTTACCCACCAACAAGAATTGGCGCAGCCTGAGCTGGAGTTGGTCCGGCCACAGCGGCCGTTGACGTTGGCCGGCCTGGTTGCCGAGCTTCGCGTCGCGGCCGTGGAAGGCGACTCCCACGCGGCCGCCGAGCTCGCGCGACTCGCCGCTGCCGGGGTGCCGGGGGCTCATCCGGATGAGTGGTGGGGCCTGGTCTCGCTGTCAGACGACCGTCCGTTGCGTGACCCTGAGGATGAAGACCCGGTGCGGGTCACACCATCCACAATGGAGAGTGCGCTTCGGTGCGGGTTGCGTTGGCTGCTGGAGAAGCACGGCGGGTCGCCACCTGCCACCGGCGCGCAGGGCGTTGGCAACCTTGTCCACGCCGCCGCGATGCTCGCCGATCAGGCCACGAACCATCCTGAGGTGCTGCTCGAATATGTCTCCGCTCGCTTCGACGCCATCGAGCTCGCCGCGCGATGGCTCGTCGGCCGGGAGCGCGATCGGGCCGGGCAGATGGTGGACAAGCTGGTGAAGTGGCTGGCCGAAAACCCGCGCCGGCTGGTCGATGTCGAGCGCGAGTTCAGTGTCCGGCTGGAGTCCAGGCCGCCGATCGAGCTGACCGGCCGGGTGGACCGGCTCGAGGTCGACGATCAGGGGCACCTCGTGGTCATCGACCTGAAGACCGGGAAGACCACTACCGCAACGGCTTCCGAGCTGCCTGAGCATCCGCAGCTGGGTGCGTACCAAGTGGCAGTGGAGGAAGGTGCGTTCGCGGAAGGTGACGTCAGCGGTGGCGCTGCCCTGGTCCAGCTCGGGACAACGCATAAGGAAGCGAAGGAGCAGGCTCAGGTACCCCTGCAAAGCTCTGAAGACCCGCAATGGGCTCACGCCATGGTTCATCGCACCGCGGACACCATGGCCGCCTCCACGTTTGTGGCTAAGGCGAACGACAGTTGCCGGGTGTGCCCGGTCCGCAGCAGCTGTCCCATTTCCGGCAAGGGCCGTCAGGTGATTGAGCCATGAGGCAAGTCGACGAGGGTCCGCGCTGGACACCTGAGGAGCTTTCGGAGCGCCTCGGGCTGCATCCGCCCACGGCCGAGCAGGCGGCGGTCATCGGCGCGCCGGTGGCACCACTTCTCGTGGTGGCCGGAGCTGGTTCGGGTAAGACCGAGACGATGGCGGCTCGGGTGCTCTGGCTCGTCGCCAACGGTCACGTGCAACCGGAGCAGGTGCTGGGTCTGACCTTCACCCGGAAGGCCGCGGGGGAGTTGGCGCATCGCGTCAGAGTCCGGTTAGGACAGTTGCGGCGTCACGTTGGCGAGCTGGACGGCGAGCCGACCATCGCCACCTATCACTCGTTCGGTGCGCGCATCGTGACCGAGCACGGGCTGCGTTCCGGGTTCGAGCCCAGCTCGCGGTTGCTTACTGAGGCGTCATGCTGGCAGCTCGCTGACGAGGTCGTGCGCAACTACGACGGTGATATGACGCATGTCGAGGCGGCCCCGAGCACTGTCGCCGCAGCGATTCTCGCGTTGGCCGGCGAGCTTGCCGAGCACCTGGTCTCGCCCGATGAGCTGGCCGCCTGGACCGGCCGTTTTCACGCAGAGATCAGCGCCAAACCCGGGAAGATGATGGCCGATGTGGTCAAGCTGCTCGCCCGGCAACGGGCGCGGCTGCAACTGCTTCCTTTGGTTCGGGGGTACTCAGCGCGCAAGCTCGCGTTGGAGGCAATGGACTTTGGCGACCAGATGTCCCGCGCCGCCCGTGTTGCGCGTGACCATCCCGAGGTCGGTGCCGCCGAGCGGGACCGCTTCCGAGTGGTGCTGCTGGACGAGTATCAGGACACCAGCCACGCCCAGGTGGTGTTGCTGCGAGCGCTGTTCGGGGAAGGGCATCCGGTCACCGCCGTGGGTGACCCGTGCCAGTCCATCTATGGCTGGCGTGGCGCGAGTGCCGGGACGCTCGACCGCTTCCCGGGCGAGTTCCCTTCTGTACAAGGCGAGCCGGCGCAACGGTTGTCGCTCAGCCGGAGTTTCCGCAATCGCAGCGAGATTCTCGCCGTTGCCAACGCCGTCTCCATGCCGCTGCGCGACATGTCCGTCGTCTCACTCACGTCGGGCAGCGACGATGTCGGCATCGTCCAATGTGGACTATTGGAGACGTTCCTCGACGAGGCCGAGTGGATCGCGGATCAGGTTGTCACCGCGTGGCGCACTCATGCTCGCGTTGCTGCGGATCAGCCGCCCGCCCACATTCCGATGGGTCGCCGTCCCACCACGGCTGTGCTTGTGCGGGTGCGTTCGCAGATCGCGCCGATCGAGTCCGCTCTGCGGGCTCGCGGGCTGCCGGTCGAGGTGGTCGGGTTGGGCGGATTGCTTGATACACCTGAGGTTCGCGACGTCGTCTGCACCCTGCGCGCTCTGGCCGACCCGACCGATGGTGCTTCGTTGTTGCGGCTTCTCACCGGGGCACGGTGGCGGATAGGGCCGCGGGATCTGGTGGCGCTGCACCGGCGATCCCGTTCCATTGCCCATTCTCGGCGCCAAACCGGTGGCGAGGAGCCGTTGACGACCGACCGCCTTGACGACGCTGCGCTGAGCGAAGCGCTGGACGACCTCGGGCCGCCGGAGGCCTACTCTTCCAGTGGGTTTGCGCGCTTTACCCGGTACTCACAAGAGATGAAGGAGTTAAGGCAGCGCCTTGACCAGCCGTTGAGCGATCTCATCGCTGACGTCGTGCGGACCATTGGGCTTGACGTCGAGGTGGCTGTGCGAGCGGCATCGCTCGGCGGCGACGCGGGTCTTGCGCGGGCTCACCTTGACACGCTGGCCGAGGTGGCGGCGCGGTTTGGGATCGAGACCGATGGCGCGCCGCTGTCGGCTTTCCTGGCGTACTTGGCCGCGGCCGAGAACGAGGAGCGCGGCTTGGCTCCCGGCGAGGTTGACGTTTCCGAAGGCGCGGTGCAGATTCTCACCGCGCATGCCGCCAAGGGTCTTGAGTGGGATGTCGTTGCGGTTGCCGGGCTGACCAAGGATGTGTGGCCGGGGCGCAGCATGGGCTCCGACCATTTCCTTATGGGGCTTGGGGTTCTGCCGTTCCCGCTGAGGGGTGACCGTTCCGGGCTGCCGTCGCTGAATACGACTGCGGCCGACCAGAAGGAGATGGGCAAGGCCGTTCAGCAGTTTGAGGAGGATTGGCGGACGCATGACGTTCGCGAGGAGCGCCGTCTGGCCTATGTTGCTGTGACTCGGCCGCGGAGTTGGCTTTTCGCCTCAGGCTATTGGTGGGGCGACGGGGTCAAGCGTCCTCGTGGGCCGTCGCCACTGCTCGAGGAGATCGCCGCGGTGAGCGATGTTGCAGTGTGGACCCCTCTAGTTGGCGAAGAGAACCCGACCAGTACCTCGGTGGAGGCCAACTGGCCCTTTGACCCGCTCGGCTCACGCCGGCCCCTCGTCGAGGCTGCCGTGACCCACTTCTTTTCGGCGGCACCACGCCAGACAAAGTGGACTCGTGAGGCCGATCTACTGCTGGCTGAGCGGGATGAGCTTGCCCGTCGGGCCGCGCTCGCCGAGGTTGCCTTGCCCGCCCACCTTTCGGTCTCGCAGTTGGTGACTCTGAAGAAGGACCCGGCCGCTTTGGCGCGCTCGCTTCGCCGGCCGCTACCTTCTGCCCCGGATCCCTATGCCCGCCGCGGTACTGCCTTCCACCGCTGGCTCGAGGAACGCTACGGTACATCCGCTCTCTTCGATCTCGATGAACCGTTCTTCGAGACTGACGAAGCGCCCGACTCGGAGTTGGCCGCGCTTAAGGAAGCCTTCGAAGCCAGCGTTTGGGCTGATCGGGTACCCGTCGAAGTCGAGACACCATTCATTGTCGAGCTCGGCGGCGTGGTCATCCGCGGCCGGATGGATGCCGTGTTCTCCTCGGTGGCCGGCGATGGGTTCGAGGTGGTCGACTGGAAGACCGGCCGAGTTCCGAGCGGCCCGACCGCCCGGGCCGCCGCCGTTCAGCTCGCCGCATACCGCCTGGCCTGGGCATCGCTACGGGGCGTTCCCGTGGCGTCGGTCAGTGCCGCCTTCCACTACGTACGTGACAACGTAACCGTTCGGCCAGCCGACCTGCTCTCCTCGGAGCAGCTGACCAGCCTGATAACCGACCTGCCGTCGTCAGGAAATTGACTGTGCTTTCCGCGGTCCACCCGGCATGGTGTGGTCGTGGAATCGGCAGCTCGGGAAATCGCGGTAGTGCTCGCAGTGGCACTCGCCGGCCTGACGCTGGCCGCGGTCGTCGTGCTCGCGCCCTGGCACCCAGCCCAAGCTGCCGTAGTCGTCGAACTCCACCCACCCCGCTGACCTGCTAACCTTCCGCGCGTGTCACCCACCCCTCGCCAGCTGGCCTTCTGGTCTCGCGCCGCCATCGTCAGCATCACGGTCATAACGATCTTGGCTGTGACGAACGTCTTCCTGTGGCGCAACTGGTCCGACTACTTGCTCGATCAGCGAAACCCATTGGCCTATGTGCCAGTGACTATCGCGGCCACCTGTTTCATTAGATGGCTCTATCTGGCGAGTAGGGCTGTCGTCGGCGATGCGGGATCGGGGCTAGAGCCAGGCATGGCTATCTATGGCTGGTTCGTTCCGGGCGCCAATCTCTTTTGGCCGCGGCGTGTGGTCGCCGACGTCGTACGTCTAAGTGCGCCGGATCCCGCGGAGAGTCGAAGCTCAATGCGGCTCGTGAACCTTTGGTGGCTTGCTTTTGCGGGCGGGTATTGGGTTCTGAGCACACTGGTCGGACTGGTGGTCATCAGAACACCAAGCGCGTGGCTCATAGATTGGTTGCACATCGCATTCTTGGTAGCCGCCGCGACCTTTGCGGTGCCGATGATCAGGAGGATCGATGGTTTCCTGCAAGCCCGGCTTGTCCGCTAGACGGTCTTCAGCGAAGTTGCCCGGGTGCCTGTGAATACTGTCTCACCTTGGATTAGTTAGCCGACTTGACAGGTGAAGCCCTCTCTCATTTAGAGTGCGCCCGGCACCAGGTCTCCGTCTTTGGCCTGGTGACTTGCTGCTATCTGGGGAGGATCCGTGGGCCGTCGCCTGCGCGTTTCACGTTCGTTCGCGCCCGTTTCCGGGCTCGGCCTTTCGTTGATCGCTGGTCTGCTGGTGGTTCTTCCCGCGTCGCCGGCGTCCGCGTCGGCAGCCGAGCCCGATTCGACGGAGTCGTCGACTCCGGTGTCTGCGGTGGGTGGTAAGGCGCCGGCTGTTGTGGAGTTGCCGAAGGCGAAGGCGGTTGTGCCGGTGTGGCCGTCGGCTGGTTCGGCGACAGCGCGGCTTGATGGCGGTGCGGGCACGTTGACGACCACTGCGTCCGGGACCGTGTTGTCAGCGCAAGCCTCTCCGGGCGGTTTGAAGGTTACGGTTGGTTCGGCCGCGTCTGGCAGTGTCGAGAATGACGAGCAACGGTTGATGCGTGGACTGCAGCCGGCGGCCTCCTCCACTACATCGGGCGTGTCCGCCGTCGATTTGACCGTGCTGGATCAGGCCACCGCAGCGAAGCTTGGTATCAAGGGCGTCGTTTTCACCGCAGCCGCCTCTGGCGGACTGTCCACGTCGTCGTCGAGCGCGGCACTAGTCGATGTCGCTGTGGATTACTCGTCCTTTGCGAACGCCTATGGTGGCGGCTATTCCGACCGGCTGCGGCTGGTTTCCCTCCCAGCGTGTGCGCTGACCACGCCCGAGGTACGCGCATGTCAAGTCCAGACCCCGGTCGTGGGCGGACGCAACGACAAGAGCACGGCGACAGTTTCCGCACCGGTGGACCTCGCCTCTGGCCCGAAGTCCGCGTCCACGTTCGATTCTGAATCGTCGTCGGCCGCGTCGACTCCGGACGGCCCGCAGGTGATGGCGGTGACCGCGGGAGCGTCGTCGGAGCAGGGCAACTGGGGTGCGACTTCCCTTGCCCAGGCCGCGTCGTGGGCGGCTGGTTCCTCAGGCGGTGGCTTCTCCTACAGCGTGCCGGTGACTGTGCCGCCGGCCCCGGGCGGCTTGACCCCGAAGATCAGCTTGGACTACTCCTCGGCCGGTGTGGATGGTTTGACCAAGTCCACGTCCCAGCAGGCATCCTGGATCGGTGAGGGCTGGAATTACGAGCCGGGGTTTGTGGAGCGCTCGTATCGGCCGTGCCGTTTGGACGGAAACCCGGCCAGCGAGGGTGACTTGTGCTGGGTGTCGGCGTCGCCGGTGACGGTGGTGCTTAACGGGGTGTCGACCCGCTTGTTCCGCAATGATGCTGATGGCTCGTGGAAGGCTGAGGATGATTCGGCCGGGTGGAAGGTTGAGCGGCTGACCGGGTTGGCCAATGGGGCCCGCGACGGGGAAAGCTTCAGGATCACCACCCGTGATGGCACGGTGTACCGGTTCGGGTCGAAACCGCGGTCTGCGGGCGGCGGCGTGCTCAATGTGGAAGTTTTCGGTAACAACGCCGGTGAGCCGTGCAACAACGCGAGCGGGTTCGCCTATTCGCATTGCCCGATGCCGTATCGGTGGAACCTGGATCAGGTCGCCGACGTGCACGGCAACGTGATCGACTACAACTGGGGTGTCTTCCAAGGCTCATACGGCGGTAACAGCGGCGCCAACGTGTGGGTGTATGACGTGTATGGCTGGCTGCAAAACATCGAATACGGCAAGAACGTCAACGCCGGTGCGGCCGGTGCTCAGCACACTGGCCGGGTGGTGTTCGCCAGTACCTACCGCTGTTTTGAGGATGCGACGGTCTGTGATGACGCTCCGTCGGCGAATCAGCAGTATTGGATGGACACGCTGTGGGACTTGTACTGCTACACGTGGGCCAGCTCCTGCGGTAACACGACTCCGGCGTTCTTCGGCATCTACCGGCTGACCGAAATCCAAACCTTTGTTTGGGATCCGGCCGGATCGACGTGGGGGTCGGCGATCGACACCGCGGGGTTCACCCACCAGTTCCCGTCGACAGGTGATTACATCGCCCCGGCTGGAGACGACTCTTCGCCATCGCTGTGGCTGGCGTATGTGGCGCGCACCGGCTTTCCGACGATGGACTTCGGCGGCACTCAACTGGACAACCGGGTGGACTACGGCACGGACAAGCCGCCGATGACACACTGGCGCGTCGGACAGGTCAACACCGGTACCGGCGAGTCGATCAACGTCGTCTACAACGGTGACAAGGCCGGCAACCGCGACTGCTGGCCCGCCGACCTGCCAAACATCGTGCAGGACCAGAACACCCGGCGGTGCTTCCCGCAAAACAACGGCGGCGTCTTGTCGTGGTGGCACAAATATGTGGTCACCGACGTGCACACCAAGGACTATTCCGGCGGCGCCCCCGATGAGCGCTGGCATTACGACTATTCCACCTACGGCTCCTCCACCGCGGTGTTGTGGAAACACGACCAGGCCTGGCACACCCCGCCGTCGGAGCGGACCTGGTCACGGTGGGCCGGCTACCCCACCGTCACCACCAAACATGGGGCGTTTGACGGCAGCGGACCGCAGCAGTACACCGAAAACCTGTACTTCCGCGGCATGGACAGCGACAAGACCTCAGCCGGGTGGGGCACCCGGGTGGCGACCATCAACGACGACTGGTCCACCGCCGCAGACCAAGAGCCTTTGGCCGGCAAGGTGCGCCGCTCCTACACGCTGACCGGCCCACCTGACACCTACCGGACCAATTGGGCCACCGCGACCCGTCATCACCACAACGTGATGACCAACGGGTCGCAGTACATGCAGTCCAACCCGGTCATCACCGCTACGCAACCTATCGAGGTGGAAACGCTTTCCGGTAGCCGTGCGGCCGGACCGGTCGACCGGTGGACCCAAACCCTGACCACCTATGAGTCCAGCTACGGCCTTGCGACCAAGGTCGAGGACAAGGGCGACATGGCCGTCACCGGCGACGAGAACTGTGTCCTGACCTCGTACACGACAGCCAACACCACCAAGTGGCTGATCGGGCTGCCCAGCGAAACCCTGATCACGGACTGCGCCACCGCGGGAACGTCGAACGTGCTGGCTGCCACCCGCACCTACTACGACCAGTCGGGCATATTGGGTGCCGCGCCGAGCCTGGGCTTGGCGTCCAAGAGCACTGCGGTCAAAACGGCGTCGGCGTACCCGCCCGCCGCAAGCGACTACCTTCAGATGGGGCGGTCCACTCACGACACCTACGGCCGGACCGTGAACTCGTACGACGCGTTGGACAACCAGACCACCACCGCCTACACGCCCACCGCAGGCGGGCCGGTCACCAGCATGGCAGTCACCGGGCCGCTCATCAACGGGGCACGGTGGACCACGACGACCACCCTGGAGCCCAAACGAGGTCTGCCGACTAATGTCGTGGACGTCAACGGCAAGAAGACCGAAGCCACCTACGATCCGGCCACCGGACGGCTGCTGAAGGTATGGACGAACAACCGGTCCACCGGATCCACCCCAGACGCCCAATATGCGTACAGCCTCAACGGCGACAACTGGATCTCCACCAAGACGTTGAGCCCCAACAACACGCAGATCGAATCGTTCCAGCTCTTCGACGGCAGGCTGCGCTTGCGTCAAACCCAGTCCCCGTCAGGGACCGGCACCGGCCGCACGATCGTGGACACCGCGGTCAACGGCCTGGGTGTGCCGGACAAGACCTCGACGTTCTACAACAGCACCGCACCAGGCTGGGACATGATCGTTGCGGCGGACAAGGACATCAAAGTCCAACAGCGGTACGTCTACGACAACCTCGGCCGCACCACCGCACAGCAGCAGTGGACCGGCAATGGCACCACCAGCAGCAAACTATTCGAAACCCTCTACGGCTACGACGGCGACAAAACCTCTACGGTCACCCCGCCGACCGGTGGCACAGCGACTACGACGATCAAAGACGCCCGCGGGCAGACCACCGAACTGCGCCAGCATCTCGGCGGCACCCCGGCCGGCGCGGTGGACGTCACCACCAAATACAGCTACGACCGGCTCGGGCAGCTGACCAAGGTCACCGACGTCAACAACAATGCCTGGACGTACTCCTATGACCTGCTCGGCCGCAGATGGAAGACGGTCGACCCGGATGCCGGCACCTCCACCTCCGTATTTGACAATGCCGGGCGGGTCACCGAAACAGTTGACGGCAACAACAACAAGCTCGTCTACAAACTCGACGCGTTGGGCCGCAAAACCGAGGTCCGGGAAACATCGCTGACCGGTACCCTGCGAGCGTCATGGACCTACGACACCCTCGCCAAGGGACAGTTGACCTCCACGTCACGATTCGATGGTGGCAGCACGTACACCTCGGCGGTTGGCTCGTACAACGACGCCTACCAGCCGCTGTCCACCACCGACACCATCCCAGGCTTCGGTACCGGTGGTGGAACCCTGACCTACACCGTCACCAACACTTACAAGGCCAATGGTGCCCTCAACACGCAGGCCCTGCCGGGTGTTGGGGGCCTGCCGGCCGAGACAATCACCCACACGTATCACTCATCCACAGGGCTGCCCAACGCCATGACCTCTGGGCAGGGCACCTATGTCAACAATCGCACCTACCACTACGACGCACTGCCGTATCACACCTACCTTGGGGCGTCCGGTAAGCAGGTCGCGTTGCGCAACGACTTCGCCGCCGCCACCCGCCGCCTGTCTGCCAACTTCGTATTCACCGAAGGCACACCCGGCAACTTCGGCAACTCGAAACAAAAGGACCTCTACACCTACGACAACGCCGGCAACATCACCGCCATCAACAACCAGAAGAACATGGTCACCGAGGCCACCCAGTGCTTCAGCTACGACCACCTGCGCCGCCTGACCGAAGCCTGGACCCAATCCACCGCCACCTGCTCCACTCCGCAGCGCACCGGTGTCGACCCCTACCGGCGGCAGTGGACCTTCGACAAACTCGGCAACCGCAAAACCCAAAAAGACGTCGACACCACCAACACCGACTGGACCTACACCGTCGGCGCCGCAGACAGCTGTGGTGGCGCAACCAAACCGCACAATGTGACCTCGATCGGCGCCACCGGCCCCAAAGCCGGCACCGCCACCCGCACCGTCTGCTACGACCCGGCCGGCAACACCACCAAACGCAGCACCGAAACCGGTGTCATACAAGACCTGACCTGGGACAAAGAAGGCCACCTACAAACCGTGAAGGAAGGCGCCAACACCGTCGCCTCCTACACCTACGACACCGCAGGCCGCCGGCTCATCGGCAAAGAAGGCAACAACACCAAGCTCTACCTACCCGACGGCACCGAACTCGAAAAAATCGGCACCGCCGACCCGCTAGGCAACCGCTACTACGGTGTCGCCGTCCGCGACGCCGCCGGCCTGAAATGGACCGCCGGAAACCACCAAGGATCGGGCACCTTCCAAATCGACCCCACCACCCTGGCCATCACAGCACGCAAGTTCATGCCCTACGGCGAGACCCGCGGCACCCAACCCACCTGGCTCGGCACCAAGGGCTACGTCGGCGGCACCAAAGACGCCACCACCAGCCTCACCCACCTCGGCGCACGAGAATACGACTCCACCGTGGGTCGCTTCATCTCGGTCGACCCGATCATGGACCTTGCGGATCCGCAGCAGTGGAATGCGTATGGCTACGCCAACGGCTCACCCATCACCAAGAGCGACCCCTCCGGCCTGACGCCCGACTGCGGGAACGGAACCACGAGCCATCACCAGACCTGCGACAACACTGCCCCGGTCGCTCCCGGCTCAACGGGAGGCCCGGTCGGAGGCTGGACCAACAACCACTGGCCTGTTCAACAGCAGGGTCCCAACCTGCCAACGATCAAGCCCCCAGCAACACCGCTGCCCCTACCAAACATCTTCGGCAAGCCTTTTTGCTTCATGGACTGCGGAGTCACTCCAGACACCAACCGCTCAAGCAGCGAGTGCCACGGATCCGGGGCCTTCGGTTCCACCTGGACTTCTCCGGCGAGTTGCACTGGCGCGTGGGACGCGGCCACCAATCGACGTGGATGGGGCCCCTACTCCCCACCGCCAAACCCAGACGTACGGCCCAGTGTTCCCGGCCAATGGACCCAAACCTTCAAAACGCCAATCACCTATGCCGGATCATATGTGAACATAGACGCCTGCCTTGTTACTTGTGTTGGCGTCGCCGCTTCCGAAGGCGGCCTAGCGCTAACCTGGACTAGAGTCGGCTGCTGTGGTGTCGGAGCCGGCTTCGGACGTACCACTGTCAGCGGTGACAATATGACATCCGACAGCAACGGAGGATGCTTCCATTTCTTCGTCGGACCCTGCTTCAGCCATGGAGATACCAAGGACGGCGGCCGATGGGAAGGCAATGGCCTCACCTTTGGCGCGAAACTTGGCGTCCAGAGCGGTCCAGTGAAATCACTGTGCATTTTGTTCTGCGATTAGGCAGCCATACGACGTGCCACGACCGCGCCCGCCTAGAAGATCGTGCCATTATCTAAAACAAGCCGAGGGACAGGGTCTGTGCCTCTAAGGCAAAGACCCCAGGTTGTCAGGCAGGAAGGTATCAGTCGGGGTGACTGTAAGTGAAGCAATCTCTACGAGGCAGGCGGGTCCAGGACTCGCGCTGGCGATTGGCCTCGTCATAGCCGTGGCCGGAGCAGGCCTCGCGGCGTATGGCATCAGACAGCTGCGCACCGGAAACAGCGACTGGGGCGTCTGGTCAAGGCCATGGTGGTTCAACCTGCTTGTTGGTGTAGCGGTCTGTGCCGCGGGGATCGCGACTGTCATAGGATCAATTGTCCGCTTGTTGTGACAGCACGACCATTGCGCATACAGCGCGGCTTCAGTAATCCAGTCTTCGACACCGTAGGCCAGCTCGACCAATAGCTGCCGCCGGGCTGATGCCGGCCATGGTTGCTCCGGCCGATGGTGCAGAAGGCCGAGGCAGCGGTACGACTGGATGTAGCGTTCCCACAACCGTGACAGTCGGTCCCATCGACATACCGGCATCTGCGGAACTCGTTACCGCGCACCAATTCGCCCTGATCGCCCAGCTCGGCCTGGAGCCCGCAAGTACGCCCCACTCCGGTGACGCAAACATCCAAAACCATCGATCATTGTCGGATGGTTCTGGATCGTGGTCGGAGCATTAGTGCTGACGCTGTACATGTTGTGGCTCGTCGGCCTCATAGGTCCTGGTAACTGAAATGGCTGAAAGAAACCGGCTCGGGTCGGGCGGCAAGGTGGACGATCCCGAGGGCGTACTTACCTTCGCTCTTGCAGCCATCGGGATCGGCGCAGCGTTCGTGCTGATGGGTTTGAGGATGCGAAAAATCAATCCCAAGGATCGGCGATACGGATGGCGCTTGCTTTCGACCTCGTTTTGGCGGGAACACCCCACGCTATCCATGATCGCTGGATCATTCTCGATCCTGATAGGCCTCTTAGCTTTCGCCCTCTACGTACTATGGCGTCTCGGAGTGGTCGGCCCAGGTACCTGACGTCTGCCGCTGCGTCGATGGACATGGGGAGAGGTGTAACGGGGTGTCATTTCTGGCTGGGGCCGCGGGAGTTGCGGGGATTATCACTGGGATCGTCCTGATGAGACTCGGGTTCCTGCAGCAAGATGAGGGAGCGGACGACCCGAATCCGTTTGCTCGGCCATGGTGGTACAAGGTTGCCCTCGGGGCCGCTATCGGGCTGGCCGGTGCAACGATCTTGGGGAATGCGGTAACGCAGCCTTGAGACTGACTGAGCATCGCGGGGACGGGGTACTCTTCGCGCGTGCGAGCGATGGTGTTGTTGACCGCCGTCATGGCGTCGGTGCTGGCTGCACCCACTGCGGCGAGCGCCGCTGAGCCCGACCTGGTGCGCAGTCTGCAATGGCAGATCCAGTATCTGCAGCTCAACGACGTCCACAAGAAGTCGACGGGCGCAGGCATAGTCGTGGCAGTCGTCGACTCGGGTGTTGATCCGCAACATCCCGATCTGACGGGCCAGGTGTTGCAGGGCCCGGAGTCGTCCAACACCGACGTCGATGGCCGGGGCACGGGTCTCGCCGGGCTCATCGCGGGCATGGGCATACGAGCACAAGTTCGTCCGCTGTGGACCCGGGGGATAACGGGATCCTGGGGATAGCGCCGAGCGCGAAGATTCTGCCGGTGGCGTTTGCGCCGAGCGCGGGGGAGAACGGCGACGCGGATCGGCTCGCCACAGGCGTCGAGCTCGCCACGAACCGGGGCGCGAAAATCATCTGCATTGCACGAGGGGTTGTCCCTACCGAGCGGCTTGAGTTCGCCGTCGGAGTGGCGGTGGACAAAGGAATTCTCGTCGTGACAGCCGACTCGACTCCGTGGCCGGCGTCGTACCCGGGGGTGCTGGGGGCCATCCCGATCGATCGCACCGGCACGGTCAGGGTGCCAGCGGCGAGTGGCCGAACGACGGGCGTCGCGGTGCCGGGCGTGGAGTTGATGACGACGGATCGCGCGGGCGGCTACCGGATGGCAGACGCCGCAGCCGCGGCAGCGGTGCTCGCGGGTGCGGCAGCGGTGGTGTGGGCGACGAATCCGGACGCGAAGGCAGCTCAGGTCGCCGACGTGTTGCGTAAGACGGCTTCCCCCAAGGGCGAGCTGAATTTGGTCGCCGCACTGAACATGGGGGTTGCCAAGCCGACGCCCTCGGCGAGCCCGGGTGCCGCGACTCCGAGACCTAGTGGTACCAAGGCTTTGACGGTCGGCAACGCATTGGCGGAAAGCACCGACTGGCGACGCTGGCTAGTGGTCCTGCCACTGGCGTTCTTCATGGTCTGTCTGGCAGCGTGGGCGTACTTCGCAGCGAAACGCCGCACAGAGCCGACTGCGTCCTAGAGAGATTCGCGTCCTAGGAAGATCCACGCGTTTTCGCGGAAGTGGTCCCTTCGCGGCGAAAGGATCGCACCATTTCCCGGAAAACGCGCGGATCTTGCGAGAAGCGAGCTACGCAGCGCCGTGATCGATCAAACCCCAGCGGGCCCGGATCGTGCGGTCAGCCTTGCTGAAGAGGAAGTCGACCAGCAGCCCGAAGATCAGGATGACGATCATCATCGAGATCACCCATGGGGCGTCGCCCAACTCGCGGGCGAAGGTGAGTTGGCCGCCCAATGAGGTTTTGCCGAGGCCAATGATGATCAGCTCGCCGGCCATCAGACTGCGCCAGGAGAAGGCCCAGCCCTGTTTGAGACCGGACACAAAGGACGGTAGGGCGGCCGGCCCGATGACATGCCAGTAGAGCTTGAGGCCGCGCGCACCGAGATTCCGGCCAGCCCTAAGGAAAAGTGGTGGCACATAATCGATGCCGGCGATCACGCCGTTGGCGATCGAGGGGGCGGCCCCGAGCACCACCACGAAGAAAATCGCCTGCTCGCTCATCTGAAACAGCAGGATCGCCAGCGGGAACCAGGCAATTGAGGGCATGGTCTGCAACGCCGTGATCATTGATCCGATCGCGATGCGGAGCACCTTGATCCGAGCGACCGCCAAGCCAAGGGTGATTCCGGCAAGCAGCGAGAACCCGTACCCCATGAGAGCTCGGCGAGCGGTAATAAGAACGCCATTCCACAGCTCTGGGGTCTGAGCACGTGCCCAGAGCTCGGCAAAGGTTTCAGCCGGTGCCGGGAGTGCCCAGGGATCGCGCCACTCCAACCAGAAAGCCGTCTGCCACAACAGGAGCACAAGGCCGAGAGCCGCGAGCTTGGGCCACAGGGCGGACCAGATCTTCCACGCGCGCGACGGACCACCCTCCGACGAGGCGAGCTCGAGAGCGTCCAATCCGGACAGTGTGTTAACGGCCATGACGGCCTACCTCCTGACGCAGCCGATCGGTGACGTCGGCGGCAAGCGTGGCGACTTCGGTGGAGTCGATCCGCCGTGGCCGGGGAATGTTCACCGGCGTTTCGTAGATGATCCGGCCGGGCCGGCTGGAGAGCAGCACAATGCGGTCGGCGAGCCGGGCCGCCTCGCGGACGTTGTGCGTAACGAAAACGACGGTGAGCTTGCGCTGAGTCCAGATGCGCTCAAGCTCGTCATGCAGAATGTCCCGCGTCATCGCGTCAAGCGCCCCGAACGGCTCGTCCATCAGCAGCACCGGGCTGTCCTGACCCAGGGTGCGGGCAAGGGCGACGCGTTGGCGCATGCCGCCGGAGAGCTCGTGCGGCTGACGCTTGGCGAAGTCACCGAGATGCACGATCTCCAGCAACTCGGCCACCCGTGCTTTGCGCTCGGCCTTGGGCATCCCACGAAGTTTCAGCGGAAGCTCCACATTGGACGCCACGGAAAGCCATGGAAAGAGCGCAGGGTCCTGGAACATCAGGGTCGGTGTCTGCGTCTGCCCGAGGTTGATTTCGCCGGAAGTCTTACGGTCGAGCCCGGCGATGAGGTTGAGCAGGGTGCTCTTACCGCAGCCGGACGCTCCCACCAGACAAACGAATTCACCATGCTTCACGTCGAGCGAGAGTCCGTCGAGCGCGAGCACCGCATCATTCCCCCGTCCAAATACCTTGGTAACGCCCGAAAGCGTGACCGCGTTGGCGGTCACGCTTTGGGTACTAGCAGTAAGGGTCATAATCCCTTTACCTCCGGTTGTCCCTTGGCCTTGAGGACCTCGTTGAGCAACTTAAGATCGTAGATTCCGGTGAGATCCACCTTCTCCAGCAACCCGATCTCGATGGCATGGTCGGCACCGATCTTTAGCGAAGACGCGATGGGGTCATTGAGGAAGGTGAGCGACGGCCAGGCCTGTTTGATGAGCTTGAGATCAAGTGGTTTGCCGGTGAGCTTGCCGATGTGCTCGGAGATCGCCTGCTGTGACTCATCCGGCCTGGAGTTGATGAACTCGGTGGCGGCCACGTGAGCTTCGATCAGCTGCTTGACCACATCAGGATGCTCCTGGAGGAACTTGGTGCGGACCAGCAGGTGCGTGATCACAAACTTCTTGTCCGGCCACAGGTCGCGCTCATCGACCAGTACCTTGCCGCCGAGCCCGATCAGGCGGGAGACGAAGGGCTCGGGCATCCAAGCACCGTCGATTGCATTGCTACCAAAGGTTTCGAGGGTCTGTGCATTCTCCTGAGGGATGATCTTGACGTCGCCGCCGCCCTCTTTGCTGGAGCTGAGACCGTTCTGCTTGAGCCAATACCGCACGGCCACGTCCTGCGTGTTGCCGAGCTGCGGAGTGCCGATCTTCTTGCCCCTGAGGTCCTGTACCGAGTTGATGCCTGGCTTCACCACAAGGGCCACGCCGCCGGAGGCAGCGCCGGCCACGATCCGGATGGCTTGGCCCTTGGATTTGGCATGTGCGTTGATCGCGGGATTGGGGCCGATGTAAGCGGCGTCGATCGCGCCGGAGAAGAGGGCCTCGATCGCGGCCGGTCCGGCGTTGAAGGTCTTGCTGTCGAGCTTGTTGGCGCCGAGCTTCTCCGCGAAGATCCCCTTTTCCACGCCCACCAGTGCGGTCGCGTGCGTGATGTTCGGGAAGTAGCCCAGTCGCACGGTGACGGGCCCATCACCGGAGGAATCCTGGCCGCATCCTGCCAGCCCCAGAGTCGCTGCTGCTAAGACCACTACCGTGGCGAGCGCGAGAGGGGTCCGTCTCATGGCTTGAATCCAATCCCTAGAATTCCTACTTGTTTGATAGGAACTATGGGTTAGGTTACCGACAGGGTCAACGAAAGTCCACATACTGAGATGCACCCCGAATCGGACACCATTTTGTCAACGGAACATTTCCTACGGCAGGCATCCCATTATGTCTATGGGACTAGTAGGTTTTAGGGTGGTGGTCATGGGAAGAGCGGTAGTGGTCGGCGCCGGGTTCAGCGGCGTGCTGGCTGCGCGGGAGTTACTGCGAGTCGGGTGGTCGGTGGTCCTTATCGATCCGGGGGCGCGCCCCGGAAGAGGGCTCGCCTATGGCACCTCGGCTCCATGGCACTTGCTCAATTCGCCGGTCTCCGCGATGAGTGTCGAGCCCGATCTTCCCGACGACTTCCTGCACTGGTGTCGCCGCTGGGACGCTCGGGTCGAGCCGACCGACTTTGTGCCTCGGAGTTGGTACGGCGAGTACTTGACGGATGCGTTGCTGGGCGCGGACACCATCGCGCCGGGAGAGTTGATCGTCCACAGAGGACGGGTAGTCCGGATCTTCGCCACGTCGCCCACCACCAACACCGTGCTGCTTGCCGATGATGTGGTGATCTCGGCGGACATTGCGGTGCTCGCGGTGGGCAACTCCCAGCCGGACGAGCGGTTCCAGGTCGACCCTGGCGCCCGCGGAACGCAGGCGTACGTGCGTGATCCGTGGGCTCCGGGCGCGCTCGAGAGTCTGCCGGAAGGCAAGGTGCTGCTCATCGGGACCGGGTTGACCGCGATCGATGTCGTGCTGACCCTCGCCCAATCCGGCCGGCACCCGCACATCACCGCCGTGTCTCGGCACGGCCTGTTGCCTGAGCCGCATCGGCCGACGCAGAAGATCACTCTTGAGGCGCCCCAGTCCACCTCGCTCGCTGGGCTCATGCGTGCCATCCGCACCAAGGTCAAGGAGACAGGCGACTGGCGTGCGGTGATGGATGGGCTGCGTCCGCATTGGAACGCCATGTGGCAGCGGCTCGCCCCGGTCGACCAGCAGCGATTCCTGCGTCATCTGGCGCGCCATTGGGAGGTGCACCGCCACCGCATGGCTCCGCCGATCGCCGCAGCCGTCGGCGGCCTGCGCGACGACGGCGTCCTGTCGATCAAGACCGCCGAGCTGTGTGGGATCACCGCCGAGCCGAGCGGCTCGCTGCGCGCCGTCCTAAAATCTTCAAAAATTGATTCCGGCGAGTACCAGGCAATCGTCAACTGCACCGGCCCAGGTCAGCTGATCAAGGCGGATCCGCTGGTCCGTTCCCTTGTCGCAGATGGGCTCGCGCAGCCCGGCCCGTACGGCCTCGGCCTTGACGTGGACGAGCACGGCGCCCTGCGTGGGCGGAGCCAGCGGCCCCCCTCGATATATACGCTCGGCCCGCCGAGGCGTGGTCACCTCTGGGAAACCACTGCCGCGCCCGAGATCCGGGCTCAAGCACGTGCTCTCGCGATCCATCTGATCCCACCGACATCGGCGAGTCGCGACCTGGGTGCGCTAGGGTCGTGCCGTGCAGATTCCGCGTACCCATTACCAGGTTGAGCGATTTACGCTCCCCAACGGCCTGCGCGTAGTGCTCAGTCCGGACCGTAGTGCCCCGGTGATCGGTGTCGCGGTGATCTATGACGTCGGCATTCGCTCCGAGCCCGAGGGCAGGACAGGTTTTGCCCACCTCTTCGAACATCTGATGTTCCAGGGGTCGGCCAACCTGGAGAAGTTGGCACATTTCCGGTATGTGCAGGGCGCGGGCGGCACTTTCAACGGCTCGACCCACCTGGATTACACCGACTACTTCGAGACGGTGCCGAGCAACGCCTTCGAGCGGATGCTGTTCCTCGAGGCCGACCGGATGCGTGGCCCCCGGCTCACCGAGGAGAATCTGCAGAACCAGATCGACGTCGTCAAAGAAGAGATCCGGGTCAATGTCCTTAACCGGCCGTATGGTGGCTTCCCCTGGCTCAAGCTCCCGCCGGTCATGTTCGACACCTTCCCGAATGCGCACGACGGCTACGGATCGTTCACCGATCTCGAGGCCGCGACGGTCTCGGATGCGGCCGAGTTCTTCGACCGCTACTACGCCTGCGGCAACGCGACTGTTGGTGTCTCCGGCGACTTCGACCTCGACGAGGCACGCCAGCTGATCGAGAAGCACTTCGGCGATGTGCCGGCCCGTCCGGCTCCGGCGCGTCCCGACTTCGACGAGCCCGATCTCACCAGCGAGCGCCGACAGTCCTATGTGGACAGTCTCGCGCCGCTGCCCGCAGTGGCCGCGGCCTGGCGGATCCCGAACCCGATCACGAACTTCACCGACTACCTGCCTTACGTGGTGCTAGCCGAGGTGCTGACCGACGGCGATGCCTCCAGGTTGGTCGAGCGCATGGTGCTCAAGGACCGCAGCGTGACGAGTGTGGGTGGATACATCGGGTTCATGGGCGAGCCGTTTGAGGTGCGCGACCCGACCGCGTTGCTGTTGCAGGCACATCTGCCCCCGCAGGGCAGTGTGGACAAGGTGCTCGCCACCATCGACGAGGAGCTCGACCGGCTCGCCAACAACGGGCTGGCCAAGGGAGAGCTCGCGAGGACGCAGGCTCGCATGGCCACCCACCTGCTGCGCGACACCGATGCGGTGCTCGGCCGGGCCTTGCGGATGGCCGTGCTCGAGTTGCAGCGCTCCAACCCAGCCTTGCTCAATGACCTGCCGCACTTGATCGCAGAAGTGACCGAGGAGCAGATCCGCCAGGCCGTGGCTGCCATGCGTCCGCAGCGCCGGGCCTCGATCGAAGTCGTGCCCGGAGGCGGACAATCATGACAACCGTGACCACCACTCTTCCCCTGCCCGACCTGGATGCGAATAGGCCACTCACGCTGCCGTTGCAGGCCGAGGTCACGCTGCCCAACGGGCTGACCATCATTGCGATCCACCGGCCCTCGGTGCCGCTGGTCGAGGTGCGGCTGCGGGTGCCTTTTGCTCAAGCGCCGCTGGCCCCGGGCTCCTTGATCGCACAGACACTTTTTTCGGGTACCAGCACCAAGTCCACTGTCGACATAGCCGCTGAGCTGCAAACAGTTGGAGGCGGGCTGGCCGCCGGAGTCGACCCGGATCGCCTGCTCGTCAGTGGGAACGCGCTGACGTCCGGGTTGGACCGCCTGCTCGAGCTGATGTCCGAGGTGCTCTTCGACGCGGCCTATCCGTCGCACGAGGTGGTGACCGAGCGGGACAGGCTCGCCGACCGGATTCAGGTCGCCTTGAGTCAGCCCTCCCATCTGGCGCGGGTTGCCCTGCTCAAGCGGATGTACGCCAGCCACCCCTATGCGGTGCAGACTCCGGCGGTGGAAGAGGTGCGCGCGGTCGACCCGGATCACCTGCGGGCCTTGCACGCGCAACGGATCCACCCCATCGGCTCGACTCTGGTGCTGGTCGGGGACATCGACCCGGAAGCCGCCCTGAAGTTGGCGACCGACCGGCTTGGTTCATGGGACGGCAACGGTGAGCTGATCAACCTCCCGCTCGCTCCCGCGCTGCAACCCGGCCCACTGTTGCTGGTCGACCGTCCGGGTGCGGTGCAATCGTCATTGCGCATCGCATTTCCGGCGGTGCCGCGCACCGATCCCACGCATGCCGCAATGCAGCTGGCCAATCTGGTTTTCGGCGGCTACTTCTCCTCCCGCTGGGTGGAGAACATCCGCGAGGACAAGGGCTACACCTATGGCCCGCATTCGGTCGTCGAGCATTCGGTGGCCGGTTCGGCATTGGTAGTCGCGGCTGAGGTGGCCACCGAGGTCACCGCACCCGCGCTGGTGGAAACGTTCTACGAGCTTGGCCGGATGGCTGCGCTGCCGCCTGGCGAGGCCGAGCTGGAACAGGCCCGGCAGTATGCCCTTGGCACTCTCCAACTTGGAATGTCCACTCAGGCCGGCCTGGCCGGGCTTGCCAGCACTTACGCCGGATCCGGGCTCAGGCTGAACTACCTGGCCGACCACGCGGCCCGGTTGGAGGCGGCGACTCTCGAGGACGTACACCTGGCCGCCCGCACCCACCTTGCACCGGCGAGAGCCGTCGCGGTGGTGCTCGGTGACGCCGCCAAGGTCAAGGACGACATCGCGGCACTGGTCCCCATCGAGTCATGACCGAGGAGCAACTTGACGCGGCAGCGGCAGGTCTAGCCGGGGCTTGGCCTGCCTTGGATCGGGCGGCTCACCGCCGTGGCGATCTGGAGTGGCTGGACAAGGCTTGGGAGCGGGCGCTGATCATCATCATCGCGGCCGACGGCCGGGCCATGATTCAGTCGAATCGGTTGGTGTTGACGGGTTCGGCAGGCGTCAGCGGCGAAAGGCTCTTCCTGGGTGTCGATGACTCAGGCACCCCGTATTTCGCCGTTGCGGGCGAGCCGTCCCCGATTCCGGAAGGCCAACTGGCCCACCTCTGGGAGGTAGGCGCCGACCTGACCGCTCGCGACGCACGCCTGTTCTCCCAAGCACTCGGTCTCGTGCAGTGGCACAAGGATCATCGTTTCTCGCCCACCACCGGCGCACCGACTGTGGTCGAGCAGGGCGGCTGGGTACGCCGGGAAGCCAACGGGGAGTTGCACTTTCCCCGGACCGATCCGGCCGTGATCATGCTCGTCCACGATGGAGTGTCCGGTTTGGAGGGTCGGGCGCTCTTGGGTTCGGGTGCGCTTTGGGCGCCCACGCAAGGGATTCGGCGCTATTCGACGCTCGCCGGTTTCGTCGAGCCGGGCGAGACGGCCGAGGCAGCTGTGGCTCGCGAGGTACTCGAAGAAGCCGGGGTGCGGGTCCGCCGGGTCACCTACTTCGGCAGCCAGCCGCATCCGTTTCCGCGGTCGCTGATGCTTGGCTTCACGGCACTTGGCGACCCGGCCGAGCCGATTGTGATCGACCCGGTCGAGTTGGCCGATGCCAAGTGGTTCACCCGTCG
>DPJL01000370.1:34968-37511 GCA_003543035.1 Micromonosporaceae bacterium
CGCAGCTCCATCTCCTATCGCCTGGTCCTGCACTGGCTCGCCGACCGGTGATGGTTCGCTGAGTCGACGCCCGGCCCAAAGATAGATCGCAGAGAATGCGGAAACTACCGCCATGATGGCGAGCAGGGCCCGGAAAGGCAGCTGTTCCACCAGGATCGCCCCGATCGCGATGGACAGCGCCTGCGGCCCGCTCAGCAACGCATCTGTCGCAGCCGACACCCGGCCCATCATCTCGCCCGGCGTGACCCGTTGCATGAGGGTCATCAGGCTCACGATCAGATAGGGCAAACCCAGGCCGCCCAGTGCCATGGTGGGGAAAACGAACCAGATGTTGGGCCAGAGGCTGGTGATGAGCATCGGCAGGAAGAGCGTGACACCGATGGCGGCGGAGCCGATCTCGCCCACTCGGCGGACTAGCTTTGCCGCACTGAGCCCGCCGAGCAGACCGCCGATGCCCTGGATGCAGACGATGACCGCGAGGAAGGCCGGCGGGCGATGCAAACCCTGGTCCACAAAGGCGAAGAAGACCGACTCGCTGAATCCGAAGACGAGGATCGCCGAGATGATGCCGAGCACCATGTGCCGCAAGGCCGGGGTGTGCGTGAGGTGGCGGACGCCGGCTGCCACCTCACCCAACCAGTGCAGCTCTGAAGGCTGGGGCTTCTCCTCCGGTACCCGCAAAGAAGAAATGATTGTGGCGGCGAGCAAGAAGCCGGCCATGCCGACGACGGCGAGGCCCCATCCCTTGGTGGCAACGTAAAGACCCGCTCCGGCGAGCGGTGCCACGAGTCGCAAGCCCTGCTTGACGGTCTGCAGCGCGCCGTTGGCTTCGGCCAGAAGCTCTTGCGGCACAACCTCTTTGATGAGCCCGTTGAGTGCGGCGCTGACCGCGATGTAGGACAGGCCGTAGCCCACCGCGACCGCGTAGATGATCCAAAGGTGTTCGCGTCCGTTGACGAGCAGCAACGGGCTGAGCCCCAGAGCGGATATCAACAGGGCGACAACGAGAAAAGGCTTGCGGCGAAAGCGATCGACGACAAAGCCGATCGCCGGGGCGAAAACCATTGGGGCGACGACGGCGAGGATTGCGGCGCCCGCCATGCCATTGGAGCCGGTGAGGTCCTTGACCCAGATCGCCAAGGCAAGCAACAACACGGATTCCGCCGTCATGCTGAAGAACAGGCCGGCAAACAGTCTTCGGAAGTCTTGTCTACTTAGGACATTGCGCATGAGGGGTCTCCTGTTTCTAGCGGGCGGGGACGCCCCAGGCGATAAAGCGAATCGGTCTGGCGCCGGCGGGACGCTTGTCGGGCTCGGCGATGCGGTCGATGTGCCGCATGGTGACTTCGCGGATCTTCTCGCGGACCTCGGCGAGCTCCTCCGCGGTGAGCCACGCGATGGTCTGGGTGGTGAAGGCGGCTTGCTGCCACTGTTCCGGCTCTTCGGGCTCGCGCGCATCCCAGGCGTTGAGCTCGCCGAGCTCGTAGCCGAGAAGCGCGGCCGTCACCTCACGGCCGGCGATCGCCATCTCTGGTGAGCCCGCAGGGTTGCCCCATTGATTGCCGACCGGAATCCAGCGCCAGGGCCGATTGCGGCCTGTGCTCGGCAGATCGGCCGCCTCTTCAATGAAACCGAATTTCGCCAGCTGCCGAAGATGCCACGAGCAGTTGGCCGGTGACTCGTCGAGCCGGTCGGCGAGCTCGGTGGCGGTGGCCGGGCCGTGGATGACCAGGTCGTTCATCAACCTCAGCCGCAACGGGTGCGCCATCGCCCGCAGCATCCGGGGATCGGTGATGTCTCGCATCGGCCAGTCGCTCATGTGTCGAAGCATATCTTTCGAAAGAACTCTTTTGTCAACCCCTGGCGTGTCATCTGGGCGGAATGCGAAGGTTCGCCTAGCCTGTACGCACGTGTCCCGAGCATCCAGCCCGATCGTGCGTCGCCAGCGTCTCGGAACAGAGCTGAGACGCCTCAGAGAGCTTTCCGGTTTAACCGGTGACCAGGTCGTTTCGTCCGTCGGATGGGCGGCGAAGTCCAAGCTTTCCCGCTTGGAGAACGGGCGCAGCCGGCCCGATCTGGCCGACATCCTCGATCTGCTTGACCTGTATGAGGTACGCGGCCGCGACCGGGACCAGTTGGTGGCGATCGCCCGCGACGCCGGGAACACGCGCCGTTGGTTGCGGGCCTATCCGGTGATGACGCAACGGCAGCGCGGCTATGCCGAGTTGGAAGCCGGCAGTGCGCGGATCTTCGAATATGCGGCGAGCATCGTGCCCGGGTTGCTGCAGACGCCGGAATACGCTCGGTTGCGGATTCTTTCCTCGCCGGCCTCGGACAGCTGTGATCCTTGCGAATCCGACGTTGAGGTGGCGGCCCGGCTGGCGCGGCAGACGATCCTGAGCCGGGACGCCGATGCTCCTAGGTACGAGGCGATCGTCGAGGAACAGGCCCTGCTTGGCCGGGGCGCTCCGGAGGATGTCCGGGCGGGGCAGTTGAGTCATCTTGCCGCCATAGCCTCGTTACCCAACGTTACGATCCGCGTA
>DPJL01000369.1 GCA_003543035.1 Micromonosporaceae bacterium
TCAGGCTGCATCATGATGCGCGTGTGTCACCTGGACACCTGCCCGGTCGGCGTGGCCACGCAGAACCCGCAGCTGCGGAAGGAGTTCAACGGCAAGCCGGAGTTTGTGGTCACGTTCTTCCAGTACATCGCCGAAGAGGTGCGGCAGTACCTCGGTGACCTCGGGTTCCGCAGTCTCGAAGAGGCGATCGGGCACGCCGAGATGCTGGACACCCACCCGGCCATCGACCATTGGAAGGCCGGCGACCTTGACCTGTCGCCCATCCTCGCGATGCCTGAACTTTTCGACGGGACGCCGCGGCACCAGATCGTCGGTCAGGATCACGGCCTGGACAAGGCGCTGGACAACACATTGATTCAACTGGCCGAGAGTGCGCTTACCGACGGGCAGCCAGTCCGGATCGAGTTGCCGGTGCGCAACGTCAACCGGACCGTAGGCACCATGCTTGGCTCGCGGGTGACTCGCGCGTTCGGCGGCAAGGGCCTGCCCGACGACACCATCGAGATCGTGCTCACGGGCACCGCGGGCCAGTCCTTCGGCGCGTTTCTTCCACCGGGGGTCACGCTGCGGTTGTACGGCGACGCCAACGACTACGTCGGCAAAGGGCTGTCCGGCGGGCGAATCATCGTCCGTCCACATGAGAGCGCGGCGTTCGCTGCCGAGGAGAACATCATCGCCGGCAACACCATCCTCTATGGAGCGACGTCGGGTGAGCTGTTCCTCCGTGGCCGGGTGGGCGAGCGGTTCTGTGTCCGCAACTCCGGTGCGGTCGCGGTTGTCGAAGGCGTCGGTGACCATGGGTGCGAATACATGACTGGCGGACGCGTGGCCGTGCTCGGCCCGACTGGGCGGAACTTCGCCGCTGGTATGTCCGGCGGTGTGGCCCACGTTCTGAATCTGGACCATTCGTTGGTCAACACCGAGATGGTCGACATCGAGCCACTGTCCGAAGAGGACGCCGTCGAGCTGCGGCCTATCGTGGAACGCCACTTTGCCGAGACCGGTTCGGTGGTGGCCGGGGCTGTCCTCGCCGACTGGCCGCGCCACTCGGTAGCGTTCTCGACGATCATGCCCCGTGACTACAGACGTGTGCTGCAGGCAGGCCGGTTGGCCGAACTGTCCGGTCGTGACGTGGATGAGGCGATCATGGAGGCGGCTCGTGGCTGATCCCAATGGGTTCATGAGGTTCAACCGGGAGCTGCCCAAGCGCCGCCCGGTGGAGGTCCGGATCTCCGACTGGCGTGAGGTCTACCAGCCGTTCGCGCCCTACAAGATCCAGGCTCAGGCAAGCCGCTGTATGGACTGCGGAATCCCGTTCTGCCACAACGGTTGCCCGCTCGGGAACCTCATTCCGGAGTGGAACGACCTGGTGCGCACCGACAGGTGGCGTGCTGCTATCGAACGGCTGCACGCGACTAACAATTTCCCAGAGTTCACCGGGCGCCTCTGCCCCGCTCCGTGCGAATCCGCTTGCGTGCTCGGCATCGGCTCCGATGCGGTCACCATCAAGCAGGTCGAGGTCGAGATCATCGACCGAGCGTGGGCCGAGGGCTGGGTCGCTCCGCAGATTCCGGCGCGGCTCACCGGGATGAAGGTCGCGGTAATCGGTTCCGGCCCCGCCGGCCTGGCCGCCGCTCAGCAGCTTACCCGCGCCGGCCACGAGGTGACCGTGTACGAATCCGCCGACCGTATTGGCGGGCTGCTGCGCTATGGCATCCCGGAGTTCAAGATGGAGAAGCGGCACATCGATCGGCGGCTGGCGCAAATGGAGGCCGAAGGCACCCGGTTCATCACCGGCGTCCACGTCGGCGCCGACCTCACCGTCGAGCAACTGCGTTCGGACTTCAACGCGGTCGTGATCGCCACAGGGGCAACGGTTCCGCGTGACCTTCCGGTGCCAGGCCGCGAGCTGGCAGGTATCCATTCGGCAATGGAGTACCTGGTGCCGGCCAACCGCGTGCAGCTCGGCGATGTGGACTCGTCGCCGATCGACGCGGCAGGAAAGCATGTGGTGATCATTGGTGGTGGCGACACTGGAGCCGATTGCCTCGGGACCGCCCACCGTCAGGGCGCCACGAGCGTCACGCAGCTGGAGATCATGCCGCAGCCAGAGGACCTGCGCCCCGCCTCCACCCCGTGGCCGACCTGGCCATTGATCTACCGCACCTCCAGCGCCCACGAGGAGGGCGGCGAGCGACTGTTCGCTGTCAATACCGAGAGGTTTGTGGGCGACGAAAACGGCAACGTGCGGGCGCTCGCGCTGCACGAGGTCGAGATGGTCGACGGCAGGTTCTCCAAAATCGAGGGAACGGAACGCGAGATCCCAGCCGACCTAGTGCTCCTGGCGATGGGCTTCGTGTCAATTGATGGCGCAGCCAAGGGCGGCTTCTTGGACTCTCTCGGCGTCGAGGTCGATTCGCGCGGTCGTGCGATCCGTGACGCCGGTTGGAAGTCCACAGCGGACGGCGTGTTCATCGCCGGTGACGCCGGACGCGGGCAGTCATTGATCGTGTGGGCCATCGCCGAAGGCCGGGCTGCTGCAGCGGCCGTGGATGCGTACTTGTCCGGGTCGTCGGCTCTGCCGGCCCCGATCCGTCCGGACACGGTCGCCCTCGTCGTAGGCTGAACTCACCCAGGCCCGACTACAAGGGCGGTTTTAGCGAACCCGTGAGTTCTGCACATCAGCGCGAGCGCCTCTGAACGTTCCATACAAGACACGGATACTCGTTATCGGACGCCCCTGCTATGCGTCGCGCAACGAAATTCGTGTCGCAATCAGATTTCTTCGCGGGTTTTGGAGGCGACCTGAGGTCGGGATCGGTCGCCTTCGGCAACTGCTGGTCCATGGCCGAATCGTGTGCGGCGCATTTTGGCACGCCAGCGTGGTGCGTGTCTAATGCTGTCCGAATTGGATGGTCGCCAGCGGTGGGGTGAGCTGATCTATGGTGGGGTCTTTGGATGAAGATCCCTACCAAATCCCTAACAAAAATCAGATCTTCTCGATCAGGTAGATCGTGGATCAATGCTCTGAAGAGCGAAGATAGAGAGCGGGCGACGGGAATCGAACCCGCGCAATCAGTTTGGAAGACTGAGACTCTACCATTGAGCTACGCCCGCATTGCACCTGAAAGGTGCGGTCCCTAGCGTAGCGGGTCTGCGAACTGACTCGTACGCCAGGCCTTCGTCGGGGTGGCCGGATTCGAACCGACGGCCTTCCGCTCCCAAAGCGGACGCGCTACCAAGCTGCGCCACACCCCGATCGCGCCCGCTTCCCAGCAGCTCAGTCCGCGGCGCGCTTCAGCAGTGTACACATGGCCCGGCTGGGCTATGCGATGAGATTACTGGCCGTTCGCGAGCTTTTTCCGTATTTGGCACAGAAAGCCGCAAGCCCGACATAAGGTGGGGATGGGACGGGGACTGTGACGCCAACTGACGCCAGGACCCCCGGTGGGGCTTTGCCCGCATCAGACGGGTGGGGCTCCACCGGGCTGTCCGGGATCGTCGCCGAGGGCTGCGGCCGCATTCGAGGGCGTCAATAGTTCTGGCGTGATCTTCTTTTGCAGCCAGACGGAGCCGGCCACTGCGAGCAGTCCCAGGAAGAGGGCGGCGAGCCATGCGTACGTGCGGGGAGTCGACTCAGGACTAACCACATTCATGTCGGTGGCACAGGTGAGTGCGGGTGCTTCGGCGGTCAGGTGGACACATGCGGTGGCGGCAAGGTCGGCGGCCTTCACCTTCGAATCCACAACGCCCGCAACGGAATAGGTGCGGGTCTCGCCGGCTGGGAGCATGTGTTTCCAGGCAACGGCATTCGCCACGACCGCGGCATTGTCGGATTGCAGCTCGGTAATCATGGCCGGGGAGAGCGTCAATTTCACGGTGATCGCGGCCTCGGTCACGGTGGTATTGCTGACGATCACTTGATAGCGGACCGGCTGCCCGACGGTCACCTCGCCGATGTCGTCGGCAATGGAGATCTTCACGGTTGGCTCGGCGGGTGAATACGCCGGCTCGGGGGCAGGCAGCGGCATCAGCGGCCCACCAATGTGGGTGAGCACTGCGACAAGAATTTGTGCGGCGGGTACCGGCATGCGCCTACCTCCGATGAGTGACTCACACCATTTTGTGGGCTTAAGACCCTTTCGGGGTGCCGCCACACCACACTTGATGTGACATCTGTCGGGTAATGGGCGCCCGATGCGGGTAGGCGAGGAGGGATTCGCCTACACTCGACCGGGCCTGTTTTTCGGCCCTATCTCAGTCGACGCCGAAAGATCCCAAGGAGTACGCCAGTGAAGAGCACCGTCGAGACTCTGAGCCCGACCCGTGTTCGGCTCGCCATCGAGGTGCCGTTCGCCGAGCTTGAGCCCAGTCTCAAGAAGGCGTACCGGGAGATCGCGAGTCAGGTCAACATCCCGGGCTTCCGCCAGGGCAAGGTCCCCGCGCAGGTGATCGACCAGCGCGTCGGCCGTGGCACCGTCCTGCAGGAGGCGATCGAAGACGTCATCCCGCAGCAGATCTTCGCCGCGGTTCGCGAGCACGACGTCAAGCTGCTGGGCCGCCCGAGCGTCGACAATCTCGAATTCGCCGATGGCGAGCCGCTCAAGTTCACCGCCGAGGTGGATGTGCGCCCGGAGCTGAACCTGCCCGAGCTGAGCAGCATCAAGGTCGAGGTCGAGCCGCTCGCTGTCGGCGACCCAGAGGTCAACGAGCAGCTCGACGCGCTGCGCGAGAAGTTCGTGACCCTCAAGACCGTCGAGCGGGCCGCCGCTGACGGCGACTTCGTGCAGCTCGACCTAGCGGCGACAGTGGACGGCGCCGAGGTCGAGGGTGGCACCGCAACCAACCTGTCTCACCAGGTTGGCTCCGGTACCCTCCTGAAAGGTCTTGACGAAGCTGTAGTTGGTCTTAGCGCAGGCGAAGAGACCACCTTCGTCACCCAGCTGGTGGGCGGCGAGCACGCCGGCCGCGACGCCGATGTGAAGGTCGCTCTGCGCACCGTCAAGGAGCGTGAGCTGCCCCCGCTCGACGACGACTTCGCCCAGCTGGCCAGCGAGTTCGACACGCTCGACGAGCTTCGTGGCGATCTCGAGGAGCGGATCACTCGCGTCAAGAAGGTCGAGCAGCTCTACGCCGCGCGTGACAAGGCACTTGCCGAGCTCGTAGCCAAGGCGGGCGTCCCGGCTCCCGAGGGCGTTGTCGCCGACGAGGTTGCCCAGCGCAAGCAGGCCATGGTCGAGCAACTCGAGCGGATGGGTGCCAACCTGCAGGAATACCTGACGGTTGAGGAAAAGACCGAGGAGCAGATCGACACCGAGCTGGCTGACGCGGCCGCCGAAGGTGTGCGCATCCAGTTGGTCCTGGACACCATCGCCGAGGCGGAGAACATCGAAGTCACTGACGACGAGTTTGGTCACGAGATCGTGCACCGGGCTCAGCGCGCCGGCATGGCCCCGCAGCAGTACTACGACCAGCTGGTACAGGCTGGCGCAGCGGCGGCGGTCTATGGCGACGTCCGCCGGGGTAAGGCGCTCGCGCTCGTCATGGAACGGGTCGTGATGACCGACACCAATGGCGAGGTGCTGACCCTGGACGCGCTGCGGACCCCGGGCGCCGACGACCACGAGGGCCACGACCACGGTGATCACGAGGGCCACAACCACTGATATTTCAGCTAAAGGGACCCGCTAGCGGGTCCCTTTAGCCTCGGCATGCGCTGAGAGCGAACACGCCGATAGCGGGGAAGCTGCTCTCTCGATCAGCGGTTAGGGTCGGCATAGGAAGATTCATCAGAAGGGCTGCCACATGAGTGCTTTGCATGTTCCCGACGCACGGGGCTCCGACCCAATCACCGGCGGCCTCGACGACTCTGTGTACAACCGGCTGCTGAAGGAGCGCATCGTCTTCCTCGGCAGCGATGTCAACACACAGATCGCCAACCGAATCTGCGCTCAGCTGTTGCTGCTTTCAGCCGAGGACCCGGATCGCGATATCAGCCTTTACATCAACTCGCCGGGTGGCTCCGTATACGACGGAATGGCCATCTACGACACCATGCAGTTCATCAAGAACGACGTGGCGACGATCGCTCTGGGCATGGCGGCCTCAATGGGCCAGATGCTGCTTTGCGCGGGCGCCAAGGGTAAGCGTTATGCGCTGCCGCACGCGCGGATCATGATGCACCAGGCCTCCGGCGGCATCGGTGGTACGGCCGCCGACATCGCCATTCAGGCGGAGCAGATGATCTATACGAAGCGACTGATGCAGGAGCTGATCGCGCAGCACACCGGCCAGTCGATCGAGCAGATCGAGATCGACGGCGACCGGGACCGCTGGTTCACCGCCGAGCAGGCCAAGGAATACGGCTTCATTGACCACGTGATCACCGCCACCACACAGGTGCCGGTGGGGAACTGAAGGAGCACGAGCGATGAAGCCAAACTTCTCTGAGGTCACCAACCGGTACATCCTGCCGTCCTTTGTGGAGCGCACCTCCTACGGGATGAAGGAATCCAACCCGTACAACAAGATGTTCGAAGACCGGATCATCTTCCTGGGTGTGCAGGTGGATGACGCTTCGGCCAATGACGTCATGGCGCAGCTACTCGTGCTCGAGGCATCCGACCCGGACCGCGACATCACGATGTACATCAATTCGCCTGGTGGTTCGTTCACGGCGATGACAGCCATTTACGACACGATGCAGTTCGTGCGGCCGGACATCATGACCGTTTGTCTCGGTCAGGCGGCCAGCGCCGCCGCAGTCCTGCTCGCCGCGGGAACGCACGGCAAGCGGCTCGCGCTGCCCAACTCGCGGATCATCATGCACCAGCCGGCCACCGAGGGCGGTTACGGTCAGGGATCCGACATCGAGATTCAGGCTCGTGAGATCATGCGGATGCGCAGCCAGCTCGAGGACATGATCGCCAAGCACACCGGTCAGGACCTGGCCAAGGTGAAGAAGGATATCGATCGCGACAAGATTCTGACTGCCGATGAGGCCGTAGAATACGGCGTGGTCGACACCGTCATGAGCTACCGCAAGAAGACTCCGTTCAACGTGCCGGCACGCTGAAGTCGTCAGTGGCACCGTCCCGCTTGGTGGGGCGGTGCCACAATGCTGTCGGGGGTCCGTGTCAGAATCGGCAGCGGCATGTCGAGACGGTGGAAACCCGTCGATTGCAGGTAACGTCAGGCCAGAAGGTTCGGCACGAGCGCAGGGGAGTGGCGGGTGGCACGGATCGACGGTGGTGATCTGCTGAAGTGCTCGTTCTGCGGCAAGTCACAGCGCCAGGTGAAGAAGCTGATCGCCGGCCCCGGCGTGTACATCTGCGATGAGTGCATCGACCTCTGTAACGAGATCATCGAAGAGGAGCTGTCGGGCGAGGAGCAGGTCCGCTGGGAAGAGCTCCCCAAGCCGATGGAGATCTGCCAATTCCTCGACTCCTATGTGGTCGGCCAGGACCAGGCCAAGAAGGCGCTCGCGGTCGCCGTTTACAACCACTACAAGCGACTCCAGGCCGAGGCTTCGCACAGCCGCTCGGGTGAGGCGGTCGAGGTTGCCAAGAGCAACATCCTGCTGATCGGGCCTACCGGCACCGGCAAGACCCACCTCGCGCAAACCTTGGCCCGCATGCTGAATGTTCCTTTTGCGATCGCTGATGCCACTGCCCTCACCGAGGCCGGCTACGTCGGCGAGGACGTGGAGAACATCCTGCTCAAGCTGATCCAGGCGGCCGACTGGGACATCAAGCGCGCCGAGACCGGCATCGTCTATATCGACGAGATCGACAAGATCGCCCGTAAGTCGGACAGCCCCTCCATCACTCGTGACGTCTCCGGCGAAGGCGTGCAGCAGGCGCTTCTGAAGATCCTCGAGGGCACCCGGGCCAACGTTCCGCCGCAGGGCGGGCGCAAGCACCCGCACCAGGACTTCGTCGAGATCGACACCACGAACATTCTCTTCATCTGCGGCGGCGCCTTCGCCGGCCTCGAGCAGATCGTCGAGCAGCGCACGGCCCGTTCCGGGCTCGGCTTCGGCGGTCACCTGCGGGCCGTTTCCGACCGGACGTCGGATGAGGTGCTGGCCAAGGTGATGCCGGAGGACATGCTGAAGTTCGGCATCATCCCCGAGTTCATCGGCCGGCTGCCCGTGATCACCACTGTGCGCAGCCTCGACCGGGACGCGCTGGTGAAGATCCTGACTGAGCCGCGCAACGCGCTGGTGAAGCAATATCAGCGTCTGTTCGAGCTCGACAACGTGGTGCTCGAGTTTGACCCGCTCGCGCTCGAGGCGATCGCGGACCAGGCGATGCTGCGCAACACGG
>DPJL01000062.1:0-169 GCA_003543035.1 Micromonosporaceae bacterium
CTACCTGCCGCCTGGACCACGCGCGGGGCTTGCGGCGGAGATGCAAGGCATTGTCGGGCCGCTTCAGGGGCGAATGGCCTCCCAATTGGGGGACGGCGTGCTGAACTGTGGGAACGTCATGGCGAACAGCGACGTTCGGCCCGCCCGCGCAGCAAACGCGCGATCATAT
>DPJL01000062.1:501-8294 GCA_003543035.1 Micromonosporaceae bacterium
CGCAGCAAACGCGCGATCATATTCCCCCGGCAGAATCGACGCCGGGGGCGGCGGGAATCGAGACCATGACCGCCATCGCAGCCACCGTTGACGCGGCCACTAGCTTCACTGGCGTAGAAGCGCTCACTGACGGCCCTCATGGTTGCAATACGCCGTGGTTAAGCGCCACCTTTGCGGTACCACTCCCGGTACACGCTCGGCCACACCGCGCTTTTCCAGCGCAGCCAGGGCGGTACGGACGTTGGGTTCGTCTCCACGGTCAAGGTCACTGGTAATCGCGCGCGGCGAGATCCCTTCCGCACCATAGCTATGGAGTGCTTTCGCCACAGATAGCTGCAGAGAGCCAAGGCCTGCCTCGCCGAGGTCCTGTGCCTGCAGCGGCAATCTAGGGTCTTCGAGCTGAACAGCCAGCTCAAGAGCGGCGACACTGAGCATGCGCATGAAGCGGGCGATCGCGAGGGTCTGGGCGCCTGACGTGGTCATGCCCGCCATTCTCATAAAAATTCTGCTGATTGTCCATAATTTATTAAAAACCCATACTGCTCTATGGGCTTAATCGCATAGGGCTAAGCCTGCAGCTGGGCCGCCCGACAGTGGCACGCCGATCAACCATGCCCAGCACACGGAATTACCTGTCTGCCGCGGATCGCGGGCCTGGTAATCCGCCTGTGTGCCAAAGACTTTGCAGAAGGCGGCCTTGCGCTCGCGCAGGAAAGCGGCAACGCATTCACGCCCGATCCGCTCCAGGATCAGCAGGTCGTTCGTTCCTGCGACAATTTCGGCATTTGTCTGGCCGCCTTTTGCTTGCTTGGTCACATCGCTACTACGCACCATCGATACGCTGAACGACGGTGCGGCTGGTGCTGTACTCGCGGGCGGCACCTGTGCAGCAGGGGGTTCGGTACGGGCGGCGACAACATCGGCTGGCGGCGATTCCGAAGTCACTGCCGCTGGGATTCCGGCTGTATCGCCGCAAGCGCCCAACGCCAAGGTCAGTAGCACTACAACTGCGGCGGTGGAACGAGACGGAAACGCGGACACTCTCCACATGACCGGCATCCTGTCACCGATTGCTGCGCCGCGAAACGTGCCCAGCTGAACGCTGCTGGCTGCCGCGGCAACGCCCGGTCACCGTCGAAGCACGGCTAAACGCAGCCACCTAACCATGTCCTGCGGGGTGGGCTACCGGCCGCCTGTCATTGTCACTGGCTCACGGTCTCCGATCTTTGACGGTGGCGCCACGGCAGCTGAGCACGTGCCGTAATGCCTCGGGCTGACCGGCGCGAGCCCGCGGCTGGTCAGCCCGTAGCCCATTATTGGAATTTGTCGGGGAAATGCTTGATGATGCCGTCGGTGAAGAAGTCCGCCATCATCAATATCTCCTGATAGTAGGCGTCGTTGTCAACAACACTTTGGGCGTAGCCTCCACCGATGAAACTGGTGACCGCGGTCGTGAGCAGACTCAGGTGCTGGTTGAGCAGCTCCAGGGTCTGGTCATAAGGGAAGTACGAAGGATTGGCCGTGCTCAAAAGCGTCGCCAGGTCCACGAAGTTTTGCTTCCACCTTGCGTCGGCGTCGGCGAGTTTGGCCTGATCACCCGCCTTGGCTGCGCCGACTACCTCGGTAGCAATCTTGATGTGATCCTGCAGAAGCGCGGTCACCTTGCTTCCGGCTTCCGGGCCGTAATACTGGCCGATGGCAGTGCCGATATCTTCCTGGTTCTTGAGCAGCCGGGTCGCAGCTGCGTCAGCATTCGCCGTCCCCAGAATCGCGGCAACGTAGTACTCCCGCGTATACCAAGCGTGATACGACCACTGCTGCCTCATACCGGCTCTGAGATCACTTTTCGCCTGATCCCCGGCGGGCTGCGCATTCAAGATAGGTGCGCGGTGTGGAGCAATCTCGGCCGCGCTCGCAGGCGCGCCAGAAACTCCGGCTATGACTAGAAGTGACACCGCGCTCAGAAGCATTCTCGCTCGTGGTTTCATGACATTCCCCCTGATGCCCTAAACGTTCGTACCTAGCAGGTACGCAGTCCCGATTTTGAGTGCTTGTCGGCGTTACATGGCCGGATAGCCGTGGGTCGATGATGCTTTGATCCGGGCTGCTTCGATATCGCGTGCCGCCTGGTCTTGAAGTCCGGGATGGTTTCGGCTGCGCTGAGTACCGTGCGGTTCCGGATGTTCGATTCAGCGCGCCGGCGACCTAAAGCTTGGTTGCTTGGCGTGCCAGGGTCTAGGCGGAAACGGCACCTTCCTGCCGGGCCATGTCGGCAATGTTTTTCACGGCTTGCTCCGGGCTGATGTCGTTGGCCTGCGCGGAGGCGACGATCTCGCTCCAGGCGATGTTGCGTTCGTCGTCGTGTTTGTCTTCGGGTATATGGCACCCGCAGTTAGCGCACATGTCATCCCCTCCGATGCTCGTGCTACGCGCTGCACCAGCAGTATTGTCCCATTGATGAAAGGTCGTGCTGGACGCAATTGAGAACTGCCGACAATCGGGGCCGGGGAACCGTCCTCCCGTCCTGCAGCCAGACTGCGCTGAGCATGTCCTGCACCGCACGCTGACGGTGCAGCCAGGCACGGTGCAGGCCGTAGTCGAGGACGGCGGGTCACACTCACCGGCCGCACCGAGTCCGGCACGACCGCGGTGGTCGCAGTGGCGTCACCGAGGTGATCAACACTGACTTTCCATACCGATGACACAGTCCCGGCGGCCCGCGACCCGCTGCGCGGCTGGTTGGCAGGGCGCCGTGATGATCAACCGGTCGTCGGCATCGCTGACGGTGCGGCCGGCAACACCTTCAACCTTCCGGCGTATGCCAAGAAAATGGACAGATCGGAGGCACTGACAGGATTCCGCAGACGTCCCGACCGGCAACTGTCCATATCGGAGCGGCAGCTCAACAGCAGCCTCAACTCGTGGCGCGCACTGGTCGAAGGCGGAATCGTTCACTTCAAAGCCTGGAAAATCCTCGCGACCGGATACCGCGGCCTGCTCGAACGCTTCCCGGGCGCTGTCCCAGGGGCCGGTGCCGGGCTGGATGGTGTGGTTCTCGTCAGCGAATACGACGTCGGTTGGTTTACCTGATGTCGCCAGATGATCCAATATGGACACCAGATCGCCGTCGTCGAACCTTCCCGCGATCGCTGCCAGGCCAAGGGCTTCCTCAATCTTGTCCGGGCCAAGGACAGAAGCCAGCTCCAGCGCCTTGCGCATCTTCGACCGGACCCGTTGCGCGCCATATGCTCCGGCCTCGATCAGCCACCGTTCCGCTCACTCGCTCAGGTCCAGGAACGCGATCTCCTCAGCGGTGCGCGGTCGTGGTTTGGGCTGGCGGGGAAGGTTTCCCGCCGGATGATTCGGGTAGTGCTCGTCAAGAATGCGCGGGTTACCTGGCGTCGAAAGCTCATGGCGGGCGATCTCAGCCAGTCCGTACTCGGTTTTGGCAACCACCACGAGCTCGTTGCGTCAGCTTGGGCAGGTCCACGCCGTGTGGCACCTCGTTTTGGGCGATCGAGGCGGCGGTAAGTGCCTCATATGGGGAATAGGCGTTGTTCGACGGCAGGGAGTCGGTGAAGCGGATCTCTGTAGTGACCTCGTTGAACTTCGACACCATCGCCTTAAGCGCCTGCTCTGGCGTCGTGTCGGGGTTGAACTCCTACGTCGCCGGGAACAGGAACCCTTCGGCCGACCTGGTTGTGATCGTCCTGCCGTCTTTGCGGGTGAACCATGTTTCGGCAACACCAAGCGCGACAGGGTATTTCGCGGCGCGTTCTGAAAGTCCTCGACGGGCCTGCCCAGTTCGGTGGACAGCTTTTTGTAGATGTCGAATGTGGACATGCCTTCGGTGACAAGGACTTTCTTGACGTACCGGTTCTTCACGTCCAGCAGTGCGAGGATAGCGGCGTCGACGCTCATTTCCTTTTGCAGTTTGTACCTGCCGGCCTGGATGGATCTGGCGTCTGGGTTACGCGCTGTCGCCGCAAGAAATGCCGCCTCGCTCTTGACGACGCCGGCGGCGGTGAGGGTTTTGGAGATGGCGCCGCCGGAGTGGCGGGGGTTGACTTCGACGATGGCCTCTAGATCGTTGATGTGAATTTGTGTGCTGGTGGCGTTTGCCTGTGTGCGCTTGTCTATCACCTCAGATCTCCACTCGCGATTTGGTGTGGACCTGGGATTTGGCCGATGTCAGTCGATGCGGGGGTGTACTTCCGGATGTGTTGCCCACCAGTGGGCGTAGGTGGGGTTGTTGCTGGCGTGTTCGGTGTATGCGCGGGCGACGGCCTGGTAGACCCGGGCGGCTTCATCTTCGGTGATGCGGTGACGGTGCCAGGCAAGTACCAGCCGTATGCGCAGGGGGTCGCCGGCGAGACGTTTGGTGGCGAGGCCGCCGAATCCTATGGAGGTTGGTTCGACCAGTTGGACGGCTTGGCCGGAGGCGATGATGGGGCGTCCGCCTCCGCTGGGTGCCTGGTAGTTAATGCGTGGCGCGAATCCTGCCTGTCGGCAGGCGGCGCGAAGAGAAGCTAGTGAGCCGTCGTCTGCGCCGGGTGGGCATATCCAGCTCTCGTCGGCGAGGTCGGCCAGGGTGATCTCGTCTCGGGCGGCGAGCCGGTGGGTTTCGGCGATGGCGACGAACACGGGCAGGCGGGGTATGAGGGTGCGCTGGGCGAGGTCTGTCGCGAGTGGAACGTCGTGGTCGTCCATCATGCCGACGAGGGCGATGTCGAGCCGGTTGTGGGCCAGGGACTGAGCCAGAGTGATGGCCGAGGGCTCCACCTGGAGTGTGATCGCGGTGCCGGGCAGGGTTTCACGCATTCGCTTCATCATCGTGCCGACGCATTCCATGTGAGCCGATCCCATGCGAAGGACTGCCGTGGCGGGCCGGGGGGCGCGGGTGAGGTCGCCTATGAGTGTGTCCATTTCGCCGAGTACCAGGCGGGCGCGTGCTATGGCCCGTTCGCCGAGTGGGGTGGGTTGGGCGCCGCTGCGGCCGCGCATGAACAGTTGTCCGCCAATGGCATGTTCGATGCGTTGCAGCAGCGCGGTCAGTGCCGGCTGTGAGATGCCAAGCTGACCGGCTGCCCGGGAAAGGCTGCCGGCTTCGGCGATCATGCAGATGGCCCGTAGGTGCCGGATCTCTGGATCCATAGGTGAACGTTATATCGACTGGTATGACCATGGATAGGCCGCCTGTGTGATTGTCAGGCATGGCCGAAATCACTCTGATCGATGACAGTGCGGGACGGCGACAGATGTTAGCCGGTCGCGGTCACGATCGTTGCGGCCGTGGCAATCCGATGCCCATCATATCGACGGCCGCCAGTGCTCATCGGCGGCCGTGGGCGTTCCTGGCTCGGCGCTGGACATGTCGCCTGGATCTGGCTGCGACCACATCGGGTCAGCCCGACGCGACCGGTTTCAGCACCGCAGCCAGTAGCCGAGCAGACCTACTGAGCCGCCGGCCCCCCGTCTGCGGCTAGTACCCCCACCCCCGATCTCCTCTGGGAGGCATACATGCTAAGCAGTCAGATTCGTTTAAGGCCTGCGGCGCTTTCGCTGCTGGCGCTGGCACTTGCGGCCGGGCTGAGCATTGCCCCTTCGGCACCCGCGGCCGGGCGCGCGCCGACACCGCAATCGCAGTCGCCGCTTCTGAGTTCCGGCGAGCGGGACCCCAGCCATGTCCAGCGGGCATCGCTGGCGATGAAGGACCGGGCGCCGCTCCCGTCGTCAAAGGATGAGCTGCACCGCAGCTACGACGATCCGGCGGCCACACCGCTGCGGGCGCGGCCCTCCATGAAGGCGTCCGCTGCGGCAGCCGCCGCCTGCAATGTCAGCGATTTCACCAGCCGGACCGGCTGGGCGCTGGTGGACCAGATCAAGGTGTCCACGACGGACTGCATCAACACGTTGTTCAGCCTGACCGGCTCTGACGCCTACTACGCCTTCCGTGAGGCACAGATGGCCAGCGTGGCGTATGGACTGCGGGACAACGGATCCAGCTACCCAGGCAATAACACCACCAGCACCGCCCAGTTGGTCCTGTACCTGCGGGCCGGCTACTACGTCCACTGGTACCACGCCTCGACAGTCGGAACCTATGGCCCCACTTTGGAGGCGGCCATCAGGTCCGGATTGGACAGTTTCTTCGCCAACCCGCGTGCTTTCGAGGTGAACGACGCCAACGGCGAAACCCTGGCCGAGGCGATCACGCTGATCGACAGTGCCGAGCAGAACGCCCGCTATCTGCACATCGTCAAGCGGATGCTCAACAGCTACAACAGCTCCTACAACTCGTCGTGGTGGATGCTGAATGCCGTCAACAACGTCTACATCGTGTTGTTCCGCGGCCATCAGGTGCCGGCGTTCGTCACCGCCGTGCAAGCCGACCCCAGCGTGCTGGACACCCTGTACAACTTCGCGTCCGGCCATCTGAGTCTGCTGTCCGGTGAGCAGAGCTATCTGACCTCGAATGCCGGCCGGGAGTTGGGCCGGTTCCTGCAGCACAGTGCGATGCACGCGAAGGTGCGGCCGCAGGCGCGGGGGCTGCTCAACATGTCCTCGATCCAAGGCATGACCGCACCACTGTGGGTCGGCGTGGCCGAGATGACCGACTACTACGACAAGGCCAACTGCACCTACTTCGACACCTGCAACCTGCAGGCCCGGCTCATGGCCGAAGTCCTGCCGATCAACCACACGTGCAGCTCCGTCCTGCGAATCCGGGCACAGCAGATGACCGCGTCGGAGCTGGCCTGGGCGTGCAGCAGCATGCTCAACCAGAACTCCTACTTCCACGGGCTCGTCGCGGATCCCGGGCCGGTGGCCAACGACTACAACACGGCCCTGGAAGTGGTGGCGTTCAACTCCAGCACCGACTACCAGACCTACGCCGGTGCCATGTTCGGCATCGACACCAACAACGGCGGCATGTACCTGGAGGGCAACCCGGCCAACCCCAACAACCAAGCCCGGTTCATCGCCTACGAAGCAGAATGGCTGCGGCCCACGTTTGAGATCTGGAACCTCAACCACGAATACACCCACTACCTCGACGGCCGGTTCAACATGTACGGCGACTTCGGCGCCAACATCACCACACCCACCATCTGGTGGATCGAAGGGTTCGCCGAATATGTGTCCTACTCCTACCGCAACCTCACCTACACCGCAGCCATCACCGAAGCCGGCCGGCGCACCTACTCTCTACGCACCCTGTTCGACACCACCTACAGTCACGACTCCACCCGCGTCTACCGGTGGGGCTATCTCGCGGTGCGGTACATGATGCAATCCCACCGCAGCGAAATGACCACCGTCCTCAACTACTACCGGTCCGGCAACTGGAGCGCCGCGCGCAGCTATCTGACCAGCACGATCGGCTCCCGATATGACACCGATTGGTACAACTGGCTAACTCAATGCGCGGCAGGCAACTGCGGCGGCACCACCAACCAACCGCCCACAGCCAGCTTTACTTTCGCCACCAGCGGTTTGACCGCATCGTTCACCGACCGGTCCACCGACCCCGACGGCAGCATCACGTCGCGGTCCTGGAACTTCGGCGACGGCACCACCTCCACCGCCACCAACCCGGCCAAGACATACAGCACGGCCGGCACCTACACCGTCCGGCTCACCGTCACCGACAATCAGGGAGCCACCGCCACCAGCAGCCAAAGCGTAACGGTAGGCAGCACCGCCAATCAGCCGCCGACGGCCAGTTTTACTTTCACCACCAGCGGTTTGACCGCATCGTTCACCGACGGGTCCACCGACCCCGACGGCAG
>DPJL01000246.1 GCA_003543035.1 Micromonosporaceae bacterium
CGGGAGTGTTCTCACTGCGGGAGCCCATGAGATCCGTGCGCGGCCATCCCGGCAGGTCCCACCCTGAGAGTAGGTTTCGTTAATGGCATGCCGTGTCAGTGAGCTCGTGCTCGGTTGCCGCGACCCTGAGGTGCTGGCGCGGTTCTGGTGCGAGGTCCTCGACTTCGTAGTGCTCGATCGCGAGGAGGACTGCATCGAGATCGGGCCGCGCGAAGGGTTCGGCGGCCCGCAGCCGACGATCATCCTCAGTCGCAGGGACGAGCCGGAGAAGGGGAAGTCCCGGCTGCACATCGACGTCAACGCCACCGACCGCGATCAGGACGCCGAACTCGAACGCCTCCTGAAGCTCGGGGCACGCCCGGCCGACATCGGCCAGACCGGCGAGGAGCAATGGCACGTCCTCGCCGACCCCGAAGGCAACGAGTTCTGCCTGCTCAAGGCCCGCCTCAACCCACTCTGACGGCTCTCGTCGGCAACGAGGACCGCGACCGGCCTCCACGCCGGACCTCGAGACTGGCCCTAGCCGATGATGCCGACCAACTCGACGACGGCGAGCACCACGACGAAGGCCACCACAGTCATCGGGAGCCGGGCGTCGATCCCCGCCCGCCCGCCGGGATGGGAACGGGCGGCGCGATAGCGGCCAATGCCACCGGCCAGCACCCCCAGCGCGAGCAGCCCGCACACCACGACGGTGATGATGGCCAGCACCCCTGGCCCGTCCAGCCGCATCCGGATCACCACCGCCGCCAGCCCCAACAGTGCCAACCCGGTGCGGTTCCAGGCCAACGCGGTCCGCTCGTTCTGCAAACCTGCGCGGGATGGATGCCTGTCCGGTCGAGGAGCGCTCACCGCAGCACCACAACGACCAGCACCACCACCGCCGCCGCGACCAGCCCACCGACCAGGACCGCGGCCAACGACGGGGCCGGCAGCGGCGCCTGCGTGCGCAACGCCCGCTCCGCGCGTGCCCACCGCAACCACCCACCGACCGCGGCGACCACGCTGAGCACGACCAGCAGCGCGGCCAGCACCCGGCGCACCGGCTCGGCCATCGCCAACTCGACCGCATCGACAACCACGCCAGCAGCAAGCAAACCCAGCGCGGTGCGGACCCACGCCAGCATCGTGCGCTCGTTGGCAAAACTGAACCGCGCATCCGGCTCCTCACCAACCCCGTACACCCGCCGCGGCCACCGCCGATCACCACTCATACGCCGATCATTCCCCCGCACAGGTCAACCGTGCGTCCCACCCGTGGCCGACGCCCCGGCTCAGCGCTGGGGCGTGGTCAGCCGAATCAACCGTCCGTGGTGGTGGCAGGCCACGTATTCGCACTCGACGACCCGCGCGCGCTTCCTCGAGGACTTGGGTTACATCGGACCCGACCAACTTCCCACGCTCCTGGAACCCTGGGTACCGCTGCAGCAGCCATGATCTTCAGCGCAACCGAGCCAGGCGCGAAGCATGGTCACGGTGTTGCCGGTCAGGAGGTGATGCGCTGTTTGCGGCCTTTGCCTTGGCAGCTGATGTGGGCTCCGGCGCCCAGGTGAACGTCTCCGATGGTCAGCAGGGCCGGTGACCGGGTGCCACAACCGCACCGTGCCGTCGTCGCCTCATTCGCGGCCGCCCTCTCCACGGACGAGTCCCAGGACAAGGCAAGGGCAAGGAAGAGCGCATTCGTGGCCAGTGAAACCGCCGTGAAATAGCGGTGAAAACGCGTGGCGGCAAGCTCGGTGTGGTCAGGGCCCGCAGGCCTTCTAGACCCACAGGGAGTCACCATGCATCAGCAAGCGCAGGAACGCGAGACACCACCGTTGGGGCGGCTGCTCGAGGTCGGGGGGCGGCGGTTGCTGGTCCACTGTTCGGGTAACGGAGGTCCGGCCGTGGTCTTTGCGGCCGGGGCCTCTGCCATCGGCCTCGACTACCTGAACGTGCACGACCGGATCACTGGGTTCACCACCTCCGTGCTCTACGACCGCGGCGGGACGGGCTGGAGCGATCCGGCCCCGTTGCCGCGCACCGGCACCGAGGGCGCCGAAGAGCTCGGGGCCATGCTGCGGGCGGCCGGTGTGCCCGCGCCCTATCTGCTGGTCGGACATTCGCTGGGCGGGATCTACGTGCGCCGCTTCGCGCAGCTGCACCCGGACGAGGTGGCCGCCCTGCTCCTACTGGAGCCCGCGCACGAGGACTGGGACGCCTACATGCCGGAGCACCTGCGGATGCGGGGGCACGTGGGTGCGGAGGCGCCGCCGATGCCCGAGGTGACGGGGGAGCTGCTGCGCCAGTTCCGCGCCATGCTCGAGCAGATGTTCGCGGGGTGGCCGGACGCGGTCCGCGAGGCGCTCATCGAGCGGCACCTCGACCCCGGCTGGCTGCAGGCCAATGCGCTGGAGAGGAGCAACATGATCGAGGTCCTCGACGAGCTCCGCGACGGCGGCACGCCGGACGTGCCGCTGATCGTGATCACCGGAATGAGGATCGATCCCGGCCAGGCCGTGTTCCTGTCCGAAGATCAGCTGCGCGAGCAGAACGAGGCCAAACTCGCGCTGTACGAGGCGGTGGCCGCGTCCGTGCCACGCGGCGAGCACCGGGTGCTCGAGAACGCCAGCCACAGCCTGCTGCACATCGAGGGCCAGGACGCCGTGGTCCAGGCGATCCGGGACCTGGTCGACCGAGCCGGTGCCAACCGGTAGCGCGCTCCTGGAGGGCCGCCTGGGCGGTAGCGCGTAGCTTGGCGGGATCGATGTCGGCATACACCGGGGATTCCGCGAGGTAGGCCGGCGGTGTCGTGGCGGGGTTCGTCAGCATCGCCGCCAGCTTGTGCCGCCCAGGTGCCGACGGTGGTCTTCGCGCCGTCCGGGTCCAGCCATCGGCCGCGTCGGCGGTCTGATTCCAGATCCTCGGCGTGGTCCTGGGCGGCCTTCCTGCTGGCGAACCCGGAGATCGACCCGTTCCCGCCAGCGGGCCGGGGTGTATGTCGAGGCACCGTCATGCCCACGCGATCACCGATGCAAGTCGATCAAGCGCGACGAGCGAGTTTCCCGCCTCCTCGGTCACTGTAGGCAGCTCCAAGAACTGCTCACGCAGCACGCCGAAGTTGATCAAACCGGCAATCCCACGGACTTGGGTGCTGTTGCAGGTCAAAGGTCGATGAGCTCGACGGTTAGGGTCGCGATGTCGCCCGCGTCGAGGGCTTCGATCTTGCGGACGGCACGTTTGACGGGGAGCACGTAGCCGCCACGTGCGCTGTCCGGGAAGATTGAGGTCGTCCACGTGCTGCCGCCGACCGTGACCCGCACCCGCAGCGAACCGAAGCCACGACGAGGTCCATTGGCAAGCTCGCGGATCTCATCGGACGCATCGGCAGGCAGACTCACGAACGTCCAGCTATCGGCGCGCCGGGCATCCCATACCCACAGCTCAGCATCGAAAACGACGACCACGACGTCAGCATCACACACGGAACTGACAGTCCCCAGCCATCCGTAGTTGTATGCACTGCGCGTCCGCGTGCTTGTGTTCGTCCTCGCTGTCTGCGCGTCTCGTCGAGCTTGGTGTCGCCGAACAGGACGGCTGTGCAGCACTCGCTCGTGACGATGAACACTGGCAGGCCGTTGACCAGCCCTCTCGTGCTGTCGAACGTGCCATGTATTGGCCGGGCGGTGTTCGGACGGTCAGGCCGTCGCCGTCTTCTTCGTCGGTTTCTGCACCGTCGTTTCCACCAGCCAGTGATGCTTACCGAGAGGCCGAACCCGCTTGAATCCGTGGCGCTCGAACATTGAAACGGTGCCATTGTGCAGGAAGGATCCCGCGACTGAACGCCCTTCAACGGCTTCGGGGAAGCTCTCGACCGTCCCTCCTCCAAGACGGGCGATCTCCCGCATTGCGCCCTGGAGCGCCGCGGACGCGACTCCGTGGCGCCGATAGTCCTTGTCGACGAAGAAGCAGGTGATCCTCCAGTCAGGCCGCTCGCTGGCGTCTTCTCGATACGCTCGCTGGCGTTTGATGCGCGGCAACTCGTCCGTTGGTCCGAACTGGCACCAGCCGATGCAGGCAAAGGCGTCGTAGACCAGGGCGGCATGAGCTCGGCCTGCCCGAACGCGGGCCTCCTTCTCGGTCCGATTCTGCGCCGCTGTCTTGCCGCGTCCCACACCTCGGCGTGGAAGGCCATACACCAACATCCGCCCCAAACACCGTTGTTCTTCTCGACCAGTCGCGCGAAGTCCACCCACGTGATCGAGTCCAGGGGTTTGACGACGAAGCCGGTCATCGGCAGTCCTTTCCGATCGGCGGCACGGCGCTCACTCAGCGGAACGAAGAAACGTCAGCGTGCGGTGCAACAGCAGCGCGGCCGCATCCGCGTCATACGACGGCAGCGAGCTGTCGGCGAAATAGTGCTGGTCACCGGGATAGAGGAACAGCTCGGCCTGACTGGTCGACTCGACCAGGGCCCGGGCAGCATCGATGTCGCCCTCGCCGACGAAGATCGGGTCGGCGTCCATGCCGTGCACGTGTACCGGCACGCCGGCTGGCCAGGCGGAGCCGAACTCCGAGACCGGAACGCAGGAATAGAACAACAGCGCGCCCCGCGCGCCCGGCCGGGTCTGCGCCAGCTTCTGCGCCGGCAGCACGCCAAGCGAGAAGCCGGCGTAGACCAGATTGGCGGGCAGCCCGTCGGCCGCCCGGACGCCGCGCTCGATCACCTCGCCGAAGCCGATCTGCTTGGCGTGGTCCATCCCCTCGTCCAGGGTGTCGAACGTGCAGCCTTCGTAGAGGTCGGGCGTGTGCACGGTGTGCCCGGCTCGGCGCAGCTCGTCTGCGAAGTCGATGACGCCCGGTGTGAGGCCCTGGGCGTGATGAAACAGGACGACTTCGGTCATCTTGATCTCCAGTCTGCCGATGCACGCACGAACGATCCGTCACGATAGTATGTTCCAATGCGGTCGATCAATACTGGCTTCCCCGACTATGAGCTCGAGGAACGCAAGGTGGTGACCGCACCCCACGAGCTGCGCGCCATCGCCGATCCACTGCGTGGCGTCATCCTCGATCTCCTGCTGGAGCGAGCGGCTTCAGTCAGCGAGCTCGCCGAGGCCGTCGGTCGCCCAAAGAGCACGGTTGCTCACCACGTCAAGGTGCTCTGCGACGCAGGGATGCTGCGGGTGGTGCGCACGCGCCGGGTACGCGCCATCGACGAGCGTTTCTACGGCCGCACCGCGCGCAACATCTACGTCGGTCGGGTACGCCCAGAGGACGTGAACCCGCCGCCGTGGCCCAACGAACTCGCCGACGCTGCCGAGGAATCCATGCCGGCCTACCGGGCCGACCGGATGCGGGCGCTGCGCCATCATGTCAGCATCTCCGACGAGCAGGCTGCAGAGTTCTGGGAGCGGGTCATCGCCCTCTTGAACGACTTCGACCAACTGCCACGCAAGGGCGACATCCCCTACTCGTTCGTCGTCAGCGTTTACCCAGCTGACCATCCGACGCTGCCCCCAACAACTGGTAGGTCGTGACGGCCGCAGGGTCGAGTGTCCCGGCGGCGATCGGCATCGGGCCGCCCGCCAGGCTCGACCGGCTAGAACCTTCCTTTCGCCGAGCCACTCGAGCGATGGCCACCGCCACCGCCTTCGGCCTGACCGGCTGCTACGACCTGGGACGCCTGGGATTGCTGCCCGCCGTCCTCGCCGACACCGACGTTGCCGAGGAGATCGCCCGTCGCTATGTCGAGCCGCTGGGGACCGGTGCCGCGATGCTGCCCATTCTGGAGACTGTGCGGCGCTACCTCACCCTCGGCATGCGCGCCGACCTCTCCGCCGAGCACATGTCCGTCCACCACAACACCGTGCGCTACCGCCTGCGCCGCTACGAGGAGCTCACCGGCATCGACCTCGGCGACCCCAACCGCGCTTTGGAAGCATGGTGGGCCCTGCAACGCACCCGCATCGACCACGGCCCCAGCGCTGTGCCCAGCTAGTCGCGGTCGATCCCAGCGGCCAGCTTCGCTCGGCTACCCCTCACGACCGTGCAACAGTGGGTCTACACCGCCCGACAACGCGGCAACATGCCACGCGGCAGCAAAGGAAAGCCCGGCTGACGACGAGACCCAGCAAGCCCCCGACCACTTCAGCAGTCAAGATCCACTTGATTAGCCGGAGCACGGCGGCCGTAAGCCACAGCAGCCCGGCCACCACCCGGGGGCCGCGGTTGGGCGCGGTGCCCGGGGGAGACGGGACCGGCACGGGGCGAGGAGTCACCCAACCATCGTCGCATCAAGCCGAGCCAGCGGGGGAACCTCACCTATACACCCCACTGCCTGTCCACTTTGACCATGCGCTCGACAAGCGAACAGGACGTCCCGACATGATCACGGATTATTGGCGCTGGGTGTTTCGGTCTGGTAGTCGGCTACATCACCTACCGGACCCTCGCGCGTACAGTCGACAAGGCGACCCGGCGGTGCCAAGTGGACAGTGCTGGGTTGCCGGCGCTGTCGTTAGGCACCGAGCGCGCGCCTGACCGGTGCGCGTCGCGGGCGTGGGTACGGTGTCGATCAGGTGGACGGTGGCGTTGCCGGTCTTGATGTTTGCCGCACGCCACATGTTCCCCCCTGGTCGCGGGGGAGTGTGGACACGCGCTGTCCGGCTCGGCTGGCGGCGCTGGGGCCTACAGGTTGTGTGTTGCGGTGGTCTTGACCAGGTTCATGAGTGTTTCGTGTTCGGACAAGGCTGGCAGCGCGAGCACTCGTTGTTGCGCTTGTGGTCCCATAGCGGCCACCGCGGTCAGGAGTTCACTGACCGCGCCGTTGTCGGTCGCCGTGCGCAGCAACCTGGTCAGCGTGTCATCGTCTGCCTCGGCGGCGTACTCGGCCAGGCGACCGCGCAGCCGGTCGTCCTCCAGCCGTGCGATCAGCGCCAACCCGGCCGAGCGCAGGTCCGGTGGACCGGCCAGCGCACACGCCACGACGGAGCGCAGTCGCTGCTGCGGCAGCACGGCGACCGCCCGGGTGAGGTGAGCGTCGGACTCGGCGTAGAAACCGATCCGCAACAGCGCCTCATCGGAGATCGCCGCGGCCGCATCGCGCACGATCCGGTCGGTGGCGGCGTCGAGCAACCGGCCCAACGCGATGTACTCGCCACGCCCGACCAGCTCCACCACCACGGCCAGCATCCGGTCCGGGTGGATGCGGCTGATCAACGGCGCCGCCCGGCGCGGGTCCAGGTGCAGACACCCCTCGGCCAGATACTCGATCGGCATCCGGTTGGCCAGCTCTGCCGCCCGATCCGGAGCCATCTCGCCAGCCACCCTGGCGGCCAACAACGGCGAGAACGCACGCAGCGCGATCCGGACATTCAGCGGAGTGGGCAGCACCCGGGTGATCGCGGCTACTCGCCGGAATGCGGTGCGGTGCTCGTCATACAACGCGGCGACCACCCGCTCACGCAGCCGGCGAATGTCGTCACGGCCGAGCGACCCGGCGAAGGCCACACCGTCCGGTGTCGTGCCCAACGCCCACGCCAACTTCACCAGCTCCGCCTCGGTAGCCAGATCGTGCCCCATTCGCCTCAGCGCCCCAGGATCTTGACGATGCTGCCCCGAAGTATCGCCGGCATCTGCCGCAACGCCTCCTCCGAGGCCGCCGCTAGCGCCTCGGCCTGGCGCTTCCTGGCCTCCAGCAGCGCGCCGTGCAGTGCCGCTAACTCCTTGTCCGACAGCACATCCACGGCCGGCGCATCCGCACCTAACCAACGCCTCACCATGTCCCGCATCTCTCCGCGCACCCCCCGACTGTGTCACCTCCCCTGCACAACGCCGAACCCGCATCCGCTTTCGACCTGATCCCGGCGGACGGAAGGTCGCGGTTTGCGGTCATGATCGCTGCTTCACAAGCGC
>DPJL01000068.1 GCA_003543035.1 Micromonosporaceae bacterium
GGCCGAACGTGGTGCGGTTGAGCAGCACCCAGCCCAGCGCGACAACTGCCACCAGGATCAAGACCAGCACCGGAATTCCCAGCACACGGCTGGTGGCGATGCTGTTGATGAACTGGTCGGTCGAGATCTGGGTCTGCTTCCCCGAGATCTGCGCGGCCAACCCTCTTGCCGCCACCAGCATGGCGAGGGTGGCAATGAAGGGAACGAGTTTGCCGTAGGCGATGAGCACGCCGTTGACCAGACCGGCACCAATGCCCACGGCCAGCGCCGTGAAGATCATGCCAACTGGGCCGAAGCTTTGCGTGGCAACGGTTGTCGCCCACACTCCGGCGAGCGCGATGAGAGCGCCGACCGACAGGTCGATGCCGCCTCCGATGATCACGAAGGTCATTCCCACCGTGATGACACCGATCGCCGCTGCCTGCTGCAGGATGACCAGCAGGTTGTTGACAACCCACGCCGAGTCGCCGTAGAGCTCGGGCCGGATGCCGGCCCCAATGGCGAACAGCACGATCAGCACAGCCACCAGGCTGAGATTGCGCCACCAGTTGGCAGTGAGGGTCATGCCGCTTCCTCTCCTGAAGTATCAAGGGATCCCGCCATCACGAGATCGAGCACATCGTCTTCGGTCAGCTCGCCCGAATGCGCCTGGCGCACCACGCGGCCTTCGCGCATGACCAGCACCCGGTCGGCCAGACCGAGCACCTCCGGCACTTCACTGGAGACCAGCAGCACCCCGAGACCCTGCTCGGTGAGACCACGAATCACTTGGTAGAGCTCGGCTCTGGCACCCACATCGACACCGCGGGTCGGCTCGTCCAGGATCAGCAGCTTCGTGTCACCGAGGAGCCATCGCCCTACCACGACCTTCTGCTGGTTTCCGCCGGACAGAGTGCCGACCGCTCGCCGCACATCCAGCGGCTTGAGCTCGAGCTGCTGTGCCACCTTGGTGGAGGCGGCCAACTCGCGCTCGCCTGAGGTAAACCCGCCATTCGCGAAGCGGGTGAGGGTAGCCAGCGTGATGTTGCGATAGACCGGCTCGCCCAGCAGAAGCGCCTGCGATTTGCGCTCCTCCGGCGCAAGGCCGAGGCCCGCGCGCACTGAAGCGGCCACGCTTCCGGCTCGCAGAGTCTGCCCGCTCATGGTGACGGTGCCGCTATCGGCCCGGCGCGCCCCGAAAATCGTCTCCAGCAACTCGGAACGGCCTGACCCGACGAGCCCGGCAATGCCGACTATCTCTCCACTGTGGACAGTCAGCGAGACGTCGTGGAACTCGCGGGCTCGCGCCAGCCTGGTCACCTCGAGCAGAGCCTCTCCCTTTTCACGGGAAACGCGCTCGGGGAAGACATACTCGATGCTGCGGCCGGTCATCCGGCTCACCAGATCGCGAGTCGGCGTGTCGCGCGCAGACAGGTTCACCGCTGAGGTGCGGCCATCCTTGAGCACGGTTACCCGGTCACCAATCTCACGGATCTCCTCGAGCCGGTGCGAGATATAGACGACGGCGATGCCCTGAGCGGTGAGCTCGCGGATGATCCGGAAGAGGTTGGCCACCTCGTCGTGGGCGAGGACCGCACTCGGCTCGTCCATGATGATGAGTTTCGCTTGGTGCGAAAGGGCTCTGGCCATGCTCACCAATTGCTTGCCCGCGCTCGGCAGCTCTCGCACCAACCTCATCGGCGCAAGCTCACCATGGCCGAGCTGTCGCAGAACCGCGCTCGTGCCGCGAGCCATCTTGCCCCGTTGCACAAAGCCAAACTGGCGCGGCTCGTGGCCCAGGAAGACATTCTCCGCCACCGACAGCTCGTCGACCAGATCCAGCTCCTGGTAGATGGTGGCGATCCCGGCCTTCATCGCCGCCTGAGGATTGGCGAATGAAACCTCCTCGCCCAGCCACTCCACCACGCCCGAGTCGGGCTTGTGCACGCCGGCGAGCACCTTGATGAGCGTGGACTTGCCAGCGCCGTTCTGGCCCAACAGGCAATGGACTTCGCCCGCCCGCACCTCCAGCTCGACGCCGCCGAGCGCCACCACGCCGGGGAAGGTCTTCACCACATCGGTGAGGCGCAGGATGACGTCGTTCATAACGCCTGCTCGAAAGCGATTTCACTGGCGAGCACGGCGGCTCCGGCGACCCCGGCACGCGGGCCCAGCTCGGAGAGCACGACCGGGAGGTTGCCGGTGGCGAGCGGAAGCGAGCGGCGGTAGACGACACTGCGAATCTCGGCGAGCAGGATGTGACCCAGCTGCGCGAGACCGCCCCCGATCACAATCATCGACGGGTTCACAAAGCTCACCAGCCCGGCCAGGACACCGCCGACGCGGCGGCCGCCATCGCGGATCATCTGGATGCAGATGACGTCGCCCTCCATTGCGCCAACGGCTACATCGCGAGCGGTGACCGTGCCGGTGGCGGTGAACCTTTCCTCCAAAGAGGACGATCGGCCGCTCTTGGCAGCCTCAAGTGCTTGCGCACCAAGGACCGCGCCGCTGAAGAGAGCTTCGAGGCAGCCTATGTTCCCGCAGGAGCAGACCGGGCCCTGCGCGTCGACCTGGATGTGCCCGATGTCCCCGGCACATCCGTCGCTTCCCCTATAGACCTCACCGGCCAGGTGGATGCCACACCCGACGCCGGTGCCTATTTTGACGAACAGGAAGTTGTCTACCGAGTGCGCGACACCGCCGTGCCTTTCGCCGATGGCCATGATGTTCACGTCGTTGTCCACGACGGCTGGGCACCCGTGCTCGCGCGAGAGGAACTCTCGCACCGGAAAACGGTCCCAGCCCGGCATTATCGGCGGCGAAACGGGAACCCCGTCGCGGAAGCTGACCGGACCCGGCACGCCGATCCCGACGGCGTCGAGCCGGTCATAGGCTCCATCCACCTTGGCCTTGCCCAGCAACTCGTTAACGCGGTGCAGGATCGCCTTCGGGCCGATTTTGATGTCGGCCGGCTCGCTGTAGGCGGCGATGGTCTCCATCCGCGCGTCGACCACCTCCACGTCGATCGACGTGGCGCCCAGATCCACCCCGGCAAAACGCAACCTGGGGTTGAGTTCCACGAGAGTGGATCGGCGCCCACCGCGAGACTCGGCCGGCCCGGCCTCAGTGATGATCTCGGCTGCCACCAGGCGATCGAGCTCGGCGAGCAGGCGGGTCCGGGCGATCTCGAGGCGATCGCCAAGCTCCGCCCGGGACAGCGGCCCCTCATCTCGCAGCAGCCGCAGCAGGCGCACCTGCAACGGATCTGCCAGCTCACGTGCCAGGCTCATGCGCCAGTCACCATCCAAAGTGGATCAGAATGCGGTTGTGTGTCCCAGAGGTTACGAGCTTTACGCTCAGGTGTCTATATCTTTTGCCGAAATGAAAGAAAGTTTGGTTGATCTCCGCAGAACTTAGGCCGATGCAGATCCGGCCAACCGCAGCAACATGGCCTTGACCTGCACCGCAGTGATCCTGTCGACCGCTTGGGTGTGGTCGGAGCAGAGCAGCATTGGCGCATCGGCTTCATCGTCCGGGGGCAACATGCCATGCGAGCCGCGGATGGCTTGGGCGCCTTTGTCCAATCCGATGACATTCATCCGGTACCGCATGCCAAGCTTCTTTTGTAGTAATGCCTTCGCCGCACGGGCCTTGGCTGCCCCCGGCCCGGCCGGGTCAAAGAGGAGCTCGGCGGGGTCATATCCGGGCTTGCGATGGATCTCCACATGGGTGGCGAAGTCAGGGGCACGATTCGGGTCAAGCCAGTAGTAGTAGGTGAACCACGAGTCGGGCTCCGCCACAAGCACAAGCTCGCCGCTGCGGGCGTGATCGAGCCCGTGTGCGGCCTTCTCCGCGGCGCCAAGCACCTCAGCGACTCCGGGCAGCTCGGCGCAAAGTTTGGTGACGGCCGCAATATCACCGGGGTCGCGCACGTAGACGTGGGCGACCTGATGGTCGGCGACCGCAAACGCCCGCGACGTCCAGGGATCGAGGTATTCCATGCCATCCTGGGTGTGTACGTTCAGCATCCCCGCCGAACGCAGCATCCGGTTGACATGAACCGGGGTGGTGACCTCGGTGATGGCATATTCCGACAGCGCGACGATGGTCGCTGCGCGCTCCGCCGCCGCATCCAGCAGTGGGCCCAGCACCTCGTCGAGATCCGCCGCAGCACGAGCCGCCTGTGCCGAGGATGGACCGAACCGTTGCAGGTCATAGTCCAGGTGCGGCACATAGACAAGGGTCAGGTCGGGATTTCGGGTGGCCATCACATGCTCTGCTGCCCGGCAAATCCAGGCGGAGGAAGCGATCCCGGCTCCCGGGCCCCAATAGCTGAAGAGGGGGAACTGCGGTAGCTCATCGTGAAGATCGGCCGGATATGTGTAGCAGTCGGGTTCTTTGCGTCCGTCGGCGCGATAGATCGGGCGCGGCGTGATGGTCCAGTCGACATCCGCACCCATTGCATACCACCAGCAGATGTTGGCCACGGTGTAGTCCGGCCACACGCGACGTGCCGCCTCCCAGAGCTTTTCACCGCCAACGAGAGCGTTGTGCTGACGCCACAGCAATACTTCGCCGAGATCACGGAAATACCAGCCGTTGCCGACGATGCCGTGTTCGGCGGGCGTTGCGCCGGTGAGGAAAGTGGCCTGCACGCTGCAAGTGACGGCCGGCAGGATCGGGTCGAGCCGGGCGGTGAAACCGTTGGCACAGGAGGCTTTTAGGCGTGGCATATGATCGAGCAGCGCCGGGGTCAGGCCGACAACGTCCAGAACGACCAGTGGTTTCGGGCGATTCATCACGACACTCCGAGGGCTGCTAGTTCGTCACGCGCGAAGGCCAGCTCGGCCGCTATCCCCCGGGCCAGACCGGCATCGTCGGCGGGCCGAGCGCTGGGCGGCAACACATCCCAGGTATAGGTCTCGACTTCCAGGTGATCGCAGACGTCCCCGGACATCAAGGCGGCCAGCCCTTCCCGGAGCACCTTGGTGCTGGTGTCGAGTGGGGGCAACGCAGCCGCGTGCAGCGGCGCGTGGAAGTGAGTCCGCCACGGCCCAGCCGCGCCGGAGGCGAGGGCCTCGGGCAGATCGTCGAAGGCATCACCTGCCGCGCTGCGAGTCTGATGCAGAAAGCGAGGCTCCGCATAGGCTGCCAATACCTGTTGTGCCGCTTGGGGATCGGCGACCTCGAGAGCAGCGGACACCTGCGACTTGACGATCGGAATCCCTGCCCCGCGCAACCGAGCCACCGCCTCGTACGGGTCCTCCCACGCACACGCGAGATGGGCCAGGTCGAGGCAGACCCCAATGCGTTCACTGTCCACACCGGACAGTGCTTCGACGGCTTGGGCGGTCGTCTCCACTACGCAGCCGGGCTCGGGCTCGAGCGCTATCCGGATCTCGCGATGCAGCCTGCCAATACGTTTGGCAAGCTCGGCGAGCAGAACGTGCGCCGCTTTCAGGTGCTCCTCGCTCCACGGACTGCGCCACGCGAACGGCAATGTCGAGATGGAACCGCGAGCGGCGTCATCGGGGAGAAGGTCGGCCAGCACAAGCGCCAGATCAAGGGTGTACTTGAGCCGCCTGCGATCTGTCCAATCCGGATAGTAGACACGATGCTTGACGACGGGAGCGTGGAAGGCTTCATACGGGAAGCCGTTGAACGTCACGGTTTCCAGGCCACGGGCGGTCAGCTCGCGGCGCAGCCGTGAGCGTAGCTCCCTATCCGCGCCGAGCTCGGCGGCCACCGGAGCGGCGAGCCATAGCCCGAGACCGAGCGTGGCGACGTTGAGATGTTCCCTGACCGGCACGGCAAAGCGGTCGAGTTGGGCGAGCACCCCGGCGAGGTCCTCAGCCGGATGCACGTTGGTGCAATAGGCAAGGTGCACTGTGGACCCATTCGGATGGCGCAGCCGCATCACGAACCTCCGCGCAGGATGGAGTTGCCGGCGAAGGTTGCTTCCGGCCCGGCGCCCTCTTCCAGATCGAGCCGGCCGGACTGACCGAAGAACTCGACCGGGTTACGCCACAACACTTTGTCGACGTCGTCCGCGGTGAACCCGGCGGCCAGCATGGCTTCGCCGGTATACCGGGTGAGCAGTGGATCGGACTTGCCCCAGTCGGCGGCAGAGTTGACGAGCACTCGCTCCACACCGTGTTCCTTCAGGATTGCCACCATCCGGTCGGGCGACATCTTCGTGTCGGGATAGATGGAGAAGCCCATCCAGCAACCGGAATCGCGCACTGTGCCGACTGTGAGCTCGTTGAGGTGATCGAGCACGACTCGGCCTGGGTCCAATCCTGACTCTTTGATCAGGTCGAGGCTTCTGGTGGTACCGGTTGCCTTGTCTCTATGTGGCGTATGCACCAACGCCGGCAACTCGTGTGCGACGGCCAGCGCCAGTTGGGCGGCGAAGACCTCGTCCTCATCCGGGGTCATCGAGTCATAGCCGATCTCCCCCACCGCCACTACGCGGTCCTTCGCGAGATAGCGCGGCAGCAGCTCGAGGACCTCACGGCAACGAGGATCGTTGGCCTCCTTGGGATTCAGGGCGATCGTGCAGTGATGCCTGACCCCATACTGCGCCGCCCGGAACGGCTCCCAGCCGATCAGCGAGTCGAAGTAGTCGGTGAACGAGCCGACATTGGTACGCGGCTGGCCGAGCCAGAACGCCGGCTCCACCACGGCCCGTACCCCGGCCGCGGCCATCCTTTCGTAGTCGTCGGTGGTGCGCGAGGTCATGTGGATGTGCGGATCGAAGATGCGCATCAGACCAACCTTTCCAGCAGGGAGACAGCGTCGGCGGGCATAGTCCTGCCTGCCGCCTCGCGCTCCTTTCGCAAGCCATCGAGCATCCGGCCGAGCTCGGCGTCCGCGCGCTCATTTAGGCCGTGCACCCCCGCCAGCGGGAGGCCCATGAAGACGCCTTTGAGCACGCCTTGACGCCATTCCGCGTCCGGCAGGTCTTCCCCGGCTGGTCCCAGCGCGGCTGCTACCAAACGGGAGTCGTTGCTGCGCAACGCATCACGAAGCAGGTCGGTACCTTGAACGGCCCGCAGCGCCGGCAACGCGAGCAGGATCGCGCGCTTCTCGTCGTTGTCGCCGTACCGGTAAAGCGCGACCAGCTCGTCATCCGGCAGCCCGCTCGCCTGTAGCAGGCGGACGCGAGCGGAGTCGGCGAGCGCTCTGCCGGTGTGCCGTCCCACCGCGGGGAATAGCGCGCCGATGGAGCCGGGATCGCCTCGCACCCGGTCGACTGCCTCGGCAAGCCACTCGCTCGCGCGCAGGAACGTAAGCGACCTCGCGGCCACCTCGGGCGCGGCGTGTGAATGGCGCGGCAGCTCAACAGCGACCAGCCCGGTGTAACCGACCTCTTTGAGAGCCCGCAGCACCGGTGGAAAGTCGATCTCTCCTTCGCCGAACTCGAGATGCTCGTGCACTCCCCGCCGCATATCGTCGATCTGCACATTGACCAGGTGTGGCCCAGCTCGGCGAACGCAATCCGCCACGGAATAGGGCTCGACGGCGCGACAGTGTCCAATGTCGAGGGTAAGACCGAAGCCGTCCCCGAGGCTGCTCTTCAGTTCTGCCCATTGGTCGATGCTCTCCACCAGCATTCCCGGCTCCGGCTCGAACCCGAGCTTCACACCTCGCGTTTCCGCGTGCTCGGCAACCTGGGCACAACCGCTCTTGAGGCGATCCCAGGATGTTTGCTCGTCGATGTCGGCCGGCCGCACCCCGGCCCAGAACGACACCGCCTCGGCATTGAGATCGGCCGCGATATCGATGGCGCGCTTGAGAAAGTCGACTCGTTTGGACGCGTTGTCGTCGAGCAGAGTGGGCGAGTGTTTGCGCCGTGGATCGAGCAGGTAGCGCGCTCCCGTCTCCACCACCACGGCAAGGCCAAGCCGATCGAGCAGTTGGGCCACCGCTGCCACGCGTCCGGCCAGGTCAGCCGCGTAAGGGTCAAGGTGCGCATGGTCAAGGGTCAGCGCCACGCCCACATAGCCGAGATCTGCGATGACGCCTAGAGCATCCTCCAGCCGATGGTTGGAGAAACCGTTGGTGCCGTAGCCAAACCGCAGGTTCACGTGGGCGACACCGCCTTCGCGAGCCTGCTGCCCACCGGAGCCGCCGCGGCGATCAACGCACCCGCGATCGGCCTCCCGGATTGGGCTGTCAGCGCACCTTGCAGCGCGGGAAGCGAGGTGATGCCCGAGCCGACCGCCGCTCTGACGTTCGCCGCCTTCGGCTCCTCCCAAACCCGGTGCTGTGCCTTGCCGAACCGGGCCGCATACCAACCGGCCAACGCCACCGCGGTCCATCCCCCACGACGCCGCACGGCTGATGCCGCGATCACGGCGGTCGCCGCCAAAGTCGCCGCGGGCAGGCTTCGCGATGCGCCCGTGACCTCGCGGCGCGACAACGCGGTCACCGCGTACGTATGCGCTGCCACGATCGCGGCCGGCCTGATCGCACTGCGAATCCGGCCGGTGCTGGCCCCCATCAACACATCCAGCCCACGGCACAGCGCCATCCCGGCCGGGCCGGCTGCCGAATTCTTGAGTTTGGTGTCGTAGGCCCACACCGCGGCGGCCAGTGTGCCCGCCACCGCAAATGTGCGGCGCCCGCCCGCGAGAGCCGCGAGGGTCAGCCCCGCAGCAGTCAGTCCACTTGCGACAGTCAAAGCGTTCGCTGGGGAAATACGGCCGGATGGGATCGGACGCTCAGGGCGCTCGATGGCGTCAAGCTCGCGGTCTGCCCAGTCGTTGGCCGCCATGCCGGCCCAGTAGAGGCAAACCGAAGCGGCGGCGATCCCAGCGGTGCGACCTCCCAAGCAGCCGGCCGCAGCCGCGCCCGCGATCGCATCGCCTGGCACGGAAAGAGCTGCCGGGGCGCGTACCAGCTCTGCGTAGTCACGCATCCGCACGCCAAGCCTCCACCCACGCGCACAGCTCGCGCCACTGATCGGCTAGCGAGTGGGAGACGTCACCGATCGGATCTTTGAAGAAGAATGAGAGTTGCGAAAGCGCGCCCACGGCACCCTGTTGTTGCGCGGCTGCGGTCAGCCTGACCAGGTCCAGCACGAGAGGCGCAGCCAACGCGGAATCGCAGCCGTGCCAGGTGAACTCGAGTCGCATCCGGCTGCCGAGGAATCCGCTGAAGGTGATCAGATCCCAAGCGGTCTTCAAGTCGCCGATGTCAGGCACGTAGTCAATGCGCGTATGACCTTCGGGCTCGTAGCCGAGTGTCTCCTTCAGCACCCGCTGCTTGCTTGCCACCTTGGCTGCGTTGGCCTCCGGCTGGGCCAACGTTGCGCCGTCTCCGCCGCCGAGCAGGTTGGTCCCTGACCATGACCGCACTCGAAGGTTGCGCATCGCGAACATGGGCGCCAGCACCGACTTGAGCAGTGTCTCGCCTGTCTTGCCATCGCTGCCCGCGTAGGGAACGCCCTGCCGGCGAGCCAGCTCATCGAGCGCAGGTAATCGCGCGCCGGTGGAGGGCGTGAAGTCCACATAGGAGCATCCGGTGGCCATTGCGGCGTAAGCATAGAGCGAGCTGGCCGGGAGTACCTCTTCCTTGCCCCGCAAGGCATCTACCAGCAAATCGAGGTCAGCGTGTGCGGGATGCGACTTGGCCGCGGGCTCGGTTGAAGCCACATTCACCACCACCACCCGCGCCAAGTGCTGCCGCTCCCGGAAGCTCTCCAGGTCGTCCATCATCCGGCGGACCTCTTGTTCCTGGGTCTGTGCAACGGGAGCGGGCCGGAGCTCCGCCTCGATCTCGTTGAGCTCATCTGCGACGGCTCCGGCGATCACCGCCGGAATCACGCCCGCCGCCACGAGTGACTGCGCCTTCTTCTCCAACGGCAGCTCTGAGGTGTCATGCCCGCCGAAGACAAGATCCGACCAGGCCGGCAACACGCCACTACGCACGGGAAGCAACTCGGTAACACAGCCGACCGGCTCCGCCAAAGCTGCCCGCAAGGCCAGCGCTCCGGTCAGACTGGTCACGGCGACCGAGCCACGTGCGCCGACCAGCCACATACCCGTCCGCACGACGACCTCCGTTACGTGTCAGTGGCGGCCATATTAAATCCACGGAAGCAAAAGTTTCTAGATATAACTACATAGTTTTTTCTAACCAAGCAAAACTACGATAGATTATCAGCTCGTTTGTCCGAATTCGGGAAGGTGCGGCATGGCACTCGTTTGGGAACAGATCGTTGTGGACTGCCACGACCCGGCCACGCTCGGCCGCTGGTGGACACAGGCTCTGAGCTGGGTCGTTGTCAACGACTCCGCACATGAGTTCGAGATCCGGGAGACGCCGGATCGCCTACCCGGACTCATCTTCACCCCGGCCGGCGATCCCAAGATCGGCAAGAACCGCCTGCACATCGACCTACGCCCAGATGACCAGGCTGCCGAGGTGGCCCGGCTGCTGGCGCTCGGAGCCACCAAAGCGGACATAGGTCAGGGCGAGCAGCCCTGGGAGGTGCTCGCCGATCCGGAGGGAAACGAGTTCTGCGTCCTCGCCCACCATCAGCAGTCGGCCCGGGTTTCCGCGACGACGGACGAAACGACACCCTCATAACCGGTGCCGACTGAGCGGGTGCGGCGCTGCCGTTCGGCCGACGTACCCCGGCGCAGGATCACGTCCAAGCCCTGAGTCACCAGATCGGTGTCCCCGAAGTCGTCCAAAGCATCGCGGACGTGGATGACCAAGCGGCGCAACAACTCCGGAGCCTTGACCGGCTGGCCCGCAACTGGATCGACGAGCTGGCCGGTGAGGCCGGAACGAGCCGACTTCCAGCTGGCCGCGCGAAGGATCTCGTCGTGAATGGACAGTGGCACGTCACCGCGCGCATCGGCTGTCGCGGCGGTTACCACGAGCGCGCGGGCTAGGGCCGCCAGCACCATCACGTCGTCCACCAGCGGGCACGCGTCGCCTATCCGGATTTCCAAGGTGGGATAGCGGTGGGAAAGCCTTACGTCGTAATAGATCATGCCGGGATCGCTGATCACCCCGGCATCTATCAGCGCGGCTGTCCGCCGCTGGTAGTCGGAATAGTCGGTGAAAGCCGGAGGCGGCCCGCCCGTCGGCCAACGCGAGGTGACAATGTTGCGGTAGGAGGCATAGCCAGTGTCCGTCTGCTGGAAGTAGGGCGATCCGGCAGTGATCGCCAACAGCGCCGGCAACCAAACGCGCAGTCTGGCAATGCAACGGACCGCCAGCTCCTTATCCGGCACACCCACCTGTACCTGGCAAGCGCACACCTGCTGCTCGACCGCGAGCTGGCGGTACTCCTCGGAGATGCGGCGATAGCGGGCGTCGGGGAAGACGGGTCCGCGATGGCCACCTGAATCCGGCACCGACCCGACCGTCGCAACCCAGAGCCCAGCCTGATCGGCGGCGCCGATGAGGGTTCGACGAGACTCGATGACCGCCTTACGCAGGCCGGCGATGTCGGTGCACACCGGAGTCGAGGTCTCCACCATCGACCGTTGAAACTCCTGCTGGGCGAGACCGAGCAGGGCCGACTCCGGATGCACCTGGGCTAGTAATCGTTCGGCGCCTGGGGTGAGACGACCTGTATCCGGACTGACCACGTGGAATTCCTCTTCCACGCCGATCGTCGCACCCACCACCGGCTCGTTTTTCAGCACAAGGAGAGGTTTACCCGGTACCCCACTAAATTAATCGGTTTATGGGATAAGCACCAGCCGCCCACGAACGCCGCCCCGCCCGAATCGCTCGTGTGCCGCGGCAACCTCGTCAAGCGGATAGGTGTCCCCCACCCGCAGCGTGAGCCCTCCGCTCTCCACCCGGCTGACCAGCTTGTGCAGGTTCGCACCGTCGCTTCGCACTTCCACGCTGCCGACTCGGATCCCGCGTTTTGACGATGGAGCAAGCGAGCCGACGACATTGATGAATGTGCCATTATCGCGAACCAGATCCAGAGCGGGCTCACCGACCAGCGCAGCATCCAGCAGACCATCGAACTTGCCCACCTGGGTGGCCGATCGGGGCACAAAGCTGTTCGCGCCCAGCTCCCGTACCAGCTCTTCGTCCTTCTCACCGGCAATGCCAACCACGGTCAACCCTCTGGCCACCGCGAGCTGAACGGCGAATCCGCCAACGGCTCCGGCCGCGCCGGTGATCGCCAGCGTCGCACCGTTTGGCAGATCGAGCAGATCCAAGGCCTGGTCGGCGGTGAGGGCATTGAGTGGCAACGTCGCTGCTTCGATCGCCGGGAAGCCGGCCGGTGCCAGTGCAATTGATGAGGCGCTTAGGTTCACGTACTCCGCTTGCGTGCCAACGAATCCGCCGGACCAATAGGAGAAGCCCACTACCGCATCTCCTACGGCATACCCGGTGACCTCCGAGCCGACGGCGTCCACGACTCCGGCAAGATCCCAGCCAAGCGTGAAGCGGCGGCCCTTCGGCAGATTCGGGGGATACAGTCCAGCTCGGGTGGCCAGGTCGACCGGATGTACCGCGGCGGCGCTCGTTTTGATCCGCACATCACCCGCACCTGGCTGCTCGATGGGGAGGCGGGCGATCTGGATCGCTTCCGGGCCACCGAAAGCGGTGACGGTTACGGCACGCATGATTTCGTTCGTCATGGCTACGAACCATAGGAGTGCTACTCTCTTTCCGTAAGTACGTACCTGGAAGTGCGTATCTCACTGGATGGAGAGTCATGACCACCACCACCGCCGCACAGCGCCGCAGGCAGGCGAAGATCGAGTATGACGCGTTCCTCACCGCTTGCCCATCGCGCCAACTGCTGGATGCCATCAGTGACAAGTGGGTGTGCCTGACGCTGTCCACATTGTCCAACGGTTCCCAAAGGTACAGCGACATCGCCCGGCACATCGCCGGGATCAGCCAGAAGATGTTGACGCAGACGCTGCGAAACCTTGAGCGAGACGGTCTAATCAAGCGAACGGTCACCCCATCCGTGCCGGTGCGCGTGGACTACGAGCTGACGCCCCTGGGCAGGAGCCTTATGCCGGTAATGGGAGCGGTGAAGGAGTGGGCGGAGGCACACATGTCGAAGGTGCTACAGGCTCGCAGCACCTTCGACAGCACCCACAATCAGTGAGCGCCCTCACCTTCCGGCAGAGGAGTTTTGGGCAGTAGGAAAGTGGCCAGGAAGGTCAGGGCCAGCAGGCCGATTTCGACCCAGAGCACGAGCCGCATCGCATTGGCGAAGCTGCCGGGCTCGGGGCCGAATTCGCCAAAGCTCAGCTGGTTGAAGAAGATCGTGCCGAGGATCGCAATACCAAGCGCACCACCGAGTTGCTGGATTGAGGTGAGCGCGCCGGAGGCCGATCCGGTCTCCTGAGGCTCAACCCCGGCGAGCACGATGTTGAAGAACGGCGCCATCAGCAGACCCATGCCGAAGCCGACGACGGCCAAGGCCGGAGCAAGCTGCCAAGGGCTGACGCCGACTCCCGCCCACTCCAGGATGAAAGCGAATCCGATGGTGCCGGCTGTCATCACCAGCAGGCCGATGTGCATGAGCTTGCGGCCAAGCTTCTCCATCAGGCCGGCGTTGGCCAGGATGAACCCGATCACCATCCCGATCGCTTGCGGCACACCGGATAGGCCCGCCTTGAGCGGCGAGTAACCGAGCCCGAGTTGGATGTAGAGGTTGAACACGAGGCCGAAGCCGATCATCCCGGCGAAGAAGGCAAGCCCGGCAATGAGCCCACCGGTGAAGGCGCGCTTGCGAAACAGCGAAGGCACCACCAATGGGTCGCCGCCGTTGCGGTGCTTTCGAGTCTCGAACCAGGCGAAGAGTCCAAAGACGACTGCTGACGCGGCCATCGAGGCGAAGGTCCACATCGGCCAGCCGAGCTCGCGGCCTTGCACGAGTGGGTAGACGAGAAGTGCTGAGGCGACGGAGAACAGCGCGACGCCAGGCAGATCGAGCTTGGTGGCATGAGTCGTTCTGGTGGAGGGCAGGAACTTCGCCGCAGCCAGCAACGCGAGCGCGCCGACCGGCAGATTGATCAGGAAGATCATGCGCCAACCGGTGCCGAAGAAGTCGGCGTCCACGAGCCAGCCCGCCAGAATCGGCCCGCCGACCGCGGACAACCCCATGACCGGCCCAAAGGCACCGAACGCGGCTCCCATCTCCTTGGGCGGGAACATCTCCTTAATCATGCCGAGGCCCTGTGGAAGCATGATGGCGCCGAAGAGGCCTTGCAGAATTCTGGCTCCCACCAACACTTCCGGCGATTGGGCTACCGCGCAGAGCAGCGAGGCAACCACGAACCCGGCGGCGCCGATCATGAACATGCGTTTACGGCCGAAGATGTCGCCCAGCCGACCGCCGGTGAGCAGGCCCACCGCCATGGCCAGGGTGTATCCCGCACCGAGCCACTGGATAAGAGTTTCGGTGCCACCGAGATCTGCCTGAATCGATGGACCGGCGATCGTGGTGACCAGTGCGTCGAGCAGATCCATCACCTCGGCGGCGAGGATGACGAAAAGGGCCGCCCAGCGCCAGCGATATAGCGGCGGTTCCTTGGTGGCTGGGCTTGGCGAGGCTTCAAGTGTCTGAGTCATCGGGGTCTCCCGTAGTTGTGGAACACTGTTCGTTCAATACGAACACTGTTCTACCGTGGAACATCGTTCGGGTCAAGTACGATGTTCGCCAGGAGGATCCAGATGGACGAGAAGATGCCGGCTCCGCCTTGGCGAAAGCAGCGCACACCAGCGAAGCAGCAGCTTAACCAAGAAGTGATCGTCGACACGGCGTTGAAGATCTTGGATGCGGATGGGCTTACGGCGGTCAGCATGCGCCGGGTGGCCGACGAGCTGAACACGGGCGCAGCATCGCTATACGCACATGTGGCGAACAAGGAAGAGCTACTGGAGCTCGTGTATGAGCGGGTCCTGGCGGAAATCGAGATCCCCGAACCCGACCCTGTCCGGTGGCAGGAACAGCTGCGCAGGCTCTGCCGCTCCATTTTCCAGGTGCTCAGCGCCCACAACGACATCGCCTTGGTGAGCCTGGCCAACCTGCCGACCGGTCCCCGCGCCCTACGCGCGGGCGAAGCGATGCTCGCCATCATGCTGGCCGGTGGGGTGCCACCGCAGCAGGCAGCCTGGGCGGTGGACCGGATCTCCCTCTACATCAGTGCCGACGCCTACGAGGGCGCGCTTTACCTGCTCAAGCAGAAGGCCAGCGGCAAGGATCTGGAAACCTATCTGCACGACTACTTCGGCCAGATCCGCGCCTATTACGAGAGCCTTCCGCCAAAGCTGTTTCCCGCCTTCACTTCCAACCTGGACGTCATGATGAGTGGCGACGGTGACGAGCGCTTCGAGTTCGGGCTCGACATGATGATCCGAAGTTTGGAGTCCTACACATGAGTGGTGTACCGGACGAGATCGCCAACGAGTTGTACGCCGCCACGCCGGAACGTTTCACCGCGGCGAGGGACGAGGCGATAGCGGCCGCCAAAGCCGCTGGTGACAGCGCTCAGGCCAAAGCGATCGCCGCGTTGCGCAAACCGACCGTGGGTGCGTGGCTGGTCAATCTCCTCGCCATCAAGCGCCCGGATCTGGTCGCTGAGTTGGCCGAGATCGCCGCGTCGCTGCGCTCGGCCCAACGGGAGTTGCGTGGCGAGCAGTTGCGTCAGCTCACCACGCAACGCCGTGCATTGGTGTCAGCACTCGTCGCGCAAGCGCAGGAATTGGCCGTGGAGGCCCGGCCTGGTGCGGCAGGCAAACTGCCGCTGACCGAAGTCGAAGCCACCTTCAACGCCGCGTTGGCCGATGAAGCAGTCGCGGAGCAGGTGCGCCTGGGCCGCTTGATAAAGACCACGACGTACGAGGGCTTCGGCGAGATGCCCGGGCCACATGCTGTGCCGGTAAAGGAATCCGCCACTGTTTCGGTAGATGTTCTGCGGGAGCTCGACGAGGCCAGGGCGGGCGAGACCGCCGCTCAGGAAGACGTCGATCAGGCGGCACAGGCCGAGCAGGATGCCGCGGAAAGCCTTGCCGAGATCGAGGAAGAACTCGACTTGCTCAAGCGGCGCCATCAGCTCGCGAAGGAAGACTTGAACCGGCGCAGGGAAGTCCACCGGTTCGCCCAGCGGGCACTGGCCACGGCACGCCGCCGGGTCAGCGAAGCCGAAGCCGAGGCATCGTCTTCTTGAGCGTAGTGGCCTATCCTTAGTTCGATTCTCACCGATGTTTCGATCTAGTGGATGGCCGCAATGAAGCGCCTCGCACTCGGCTTGACTGCCCTGCTGTTGCTCACCGCGGGCACTCCCCCGGCCGGTGCCGCGCCCGCTCCGCCAGCCATTCCAAGCGTTCAGAGCACCGTGACGGTCACCCTCATCACCGGCGATCGCGTCACGATCGCTGACGGGCAAGAACCAACCGTCACCATCGAGCCGGGACGGCGGGTCACCTTCCAGACGACCTACGTGGACGGCAACGTTCGGGTTGTCCCGAGCGATGTGGCGCACCTGCTGGGGAAGGTCCTCGATCCTCAGTTTTTCGACGTGACAACACTTGCCAGGTCCGGTTACCACGACTCGCTTCCCCTCATCGTGCAGGACGCCCCCGATATCCGGGGGAAGTCGGCGAAGGACCTTCCGAGTATCAGAGCTCGCGCGATCGAGCTGTCCACTTCGGAGGCCCCGACGCGCTTCACCGGGCGGATCTGGCTGGATGCCAAGGTTCACTCGGACGCCCTTGTTCCCGAGCCCGACGGCAGGACTCGATGGGACACCAACCTGACCCAGATCGGGGCGCCTTCCGCTTGGGCTGCTGGGCTTTCCGGTGTGGGCGTGCGCGTTGCGGTGCTGGACACGGGCGTTGACGCGAGCCATCCGGACCTGGCCGGCCGGGTCGTGGCGGCCGAGAACTTCACCGATAGTCCTTTTGCGACAGACCGGCACGGGCATGGTACTCATGTGGCGTCAATAGTCGCCGGCTCGGGAGCGGCGGCCGCTGGGGAAAGGCGCGGCATTGCTTATGCCGCAACACTTCTGTCCGGCAAGGTGCTGGGTGATGATGGCACCGGCCAGTTCTCGGACATCATCGCGGGCATGGAATGGGCCGCGTCCAACGGTGCCAAGGTCGTCAACATGAGCCTTGGCGGCGATGCGCCAAGCACCGGCCAAGACCCGCTCAGTCTCGCAGTGAACGCATTGACCGCCTCACACGGCACTCTTTTCGTTACCAGCGCGGGGAATCGAGGACCCAGAGCGACCACGATCGGAGCTCCTGGTGCGGCCGACTCCGCGTTGACTGTGGGTGCGGTAGACCGGCGTGATCGCCTGGCCGAATTCTCCAGTCGTGGCCCACGTCTTGGCGACTACGCCATCAAACCCGACCTGGTCGCACCGGGCGTGGACATCATCGCCGCCCGAGCCACCGGCACCGAGCTAGGCGAGCCGGTCGGGCGCCACTTCACTCGATTGAGCGGCACCTCGATGGCCGCTCCGCACGTGGCCGGGGCGGCCACTCTGCTTGCGCAGCACCATCCAGAGTGGACCGCGGCGAAGCTCAAGTCAGCTCTAGTGGGCACGGCCACGCCCATTTCAGCGGGCTCCGCTGAGGCGGGCTCCTTTGAAGTGGGGTCGGGGCGGCTCGACCTTGCCGCGGCTGTGCCACAACTCCTCCTCGCTCCCGCTTCGAGCCTGAGCTTCGGGTTCGTGGGCTATCCGCAAGCCGGTCTGCCATCGCTGCACAAACCACTGGTACTGGCCAACAACGGGCCGCGACCGGTGACCGTGGACCTGACCACTGATATGAAGCCGCTCACCGTCAGCCCAAGGCGGTTGAGCATTCCCGCCGGCGGCACAGCGACCGCTACCGTGACGATCGCGGTGTCCGAAGGCGGATACGGCCCGCTGACCGGAGCGGTGACGGCCACCCACCGGGATGGTCCGGCGGTGCGTGTGCCGGTAGGTGTGGTCAAAGAGGTCCCGCATCATCTGCTGCACCTGCGAGCGCTGGATCGCCTTGGTACGACTCAAGTTGAGACGCTCGCATGGGTGGTCAACCTCGGCGACATCACGGCTTCGCCCGCTGATCCGGTGCTCCTACGGGATGGCGTCGCCACCGTTCGCATCCCGGACGGGCACTATGCCATCACGGCCGCCATCCCCACCCTCGAGGAGGGCGACCCGCCACCGGACAGCACCGGGACCTCTGACCTGATCGTGACCTCGGTGTCGATCGCCACGGTCGCGGAAGTGTTGATGCGACAGGATACTGAGGTGTTGCTCGACGCGAGGAGAGCCCGGCCGGTCTCGGCCGCGGTGGTTGGAGCCGACACCGTCCCGGTCGACGTGCACATGTTTGTCGCCGCAAAGGATCGCCGGAAGAACGGCTTCGTTCTCGCCTATGCCACGAGCGCCCAGGATGTGCTGGAGCACAAGCTCTTCGTTGAGCCCACCACGCCCGCCCGGCACGGAAACCTGGAAATGAGCAGCAAATGGCGGCTCGGCACGGTGGGTGGCGGTCCCACCTATGATCTCCTCTTCGCCGAACCCTTCTTCCCGGCATCGATGGACTATCGAGTGGATCCGCGTCAGCTCGCGAAGGTGAGAACCACCTACCGCACCCCGGCGTCACCGGTGGGTTATCAGGAAGGGCGATTCGTTTACACCGCCGTGAACCCGGTCAGCATTGCGGTCTTCCAGCCCGCGCCCACCGCGCCCGCACAGCGGATCGAATACCTGACTCCCGATTCGGGCTGGCAGTGGTTCCAGTGCGCGAACGTATCCGTGGGAGAGGAAGGCATCGGGGGCTATTGCCAGTCGCCGGCCAAGTATCACCGCGGCTCGACCACCGACCACGGGTGGATGCGGGCGCCGTTGCGTACGAGAGCAGGTGTATTCCGCACCAACACGCAACTCTTTGTCGGCATGGATGAGCTGGCGGACGACGAACCCAACGGCGGAACGATCTCGGGCCACGCCTTCGCTCAGCGGTCCTTTGCTCTCTACCGCAATGGCACGCTCATGGCCGAAGGCACCGATCCCCTTGGCGGACATGCGATCCCGGCCGGGCCGGCCATCTTCCGGCTCACCAGAAGTCTCGAGTTGCGTCCCGGACTTCTCGCTCTCTCCACCAAGGTGGAGTCGAGTTGGACCTTCACCGCCAAGCCAGATAGCGACGCGCCGATCGTGGACGTCGCCGTCCATGTACCGGTCGACGACAACAACCGCGTTGACGGCAGCAAGCCGGTCGCGCTCGAGGTGGAGGTCGACCATCCGGGCGGACGGGTGTCCGCGGTCTCACTCGAGCTGTCCACTGACGACGGTCGCACCTGGCAGCGGGTCACCCTACGCCGGCACGGCGAAGGGCGTTACCTGGCAACGGTTTCGCTAAAGGAAGGTTCGGTCTCGCTGCGCACCGCCGCATCCGACAACGCTGGCAACCATACCGAGCAGACTGTGCTGCGGGCCTTCGAGGTGACCTGAGATCAGCTCGCTCGCTCCCGCAGCGCGGCGAGGTCGAGCACGACGACTGAGAGTCTGCTGGTGCGGATCCAGCCGGCCGAACGAAGCACGCCCAGCGCCTTGCTGACCGCTTCACGGGACGCACCGATCCAGCCCGCCAGCTCATCCTGGGAAAGCGGAAGCGAGATCTTGATTTCCCCTTCGCCGTTCGGCGCGCCAAACCGCTCCGCCAGCTCGACCAGGCGAGCTGCCACCCGCCCGGTGCTGTCCTGCGCGCCGAACTCGATCCGTTTCCGGTCGGCGTCGCGCAGACGTTCCGAGAGCATCCGCATGAGCAGATAGGTGACGCGGCTGTGGGATAGCAGGTATGCCTCGAAGGCAGCCAACGGCATCACCAGAGCGGTCAACGGATCCAGCGCTTGCAACGTGGCCGAACGAGGTTCACCGTCCACTGCCGACAGTTCACCCAGCAGGGCACCGGGTCCTCTTACGGCAAGTACGATCTCCGAACCGCCCACGGTGTGGCAGGACGCCTTCACCCGGCCGGCCTGCAGTGCGATCACCGAATCCGACTTGTCACCCTCATGGAAGATCACTTCGCCGCGCTGCCAGCGCTTCACATGGCTGTTGCGGGTGAAATCCTCCTGCTCGGCTGGGGTGAGCAGGCCCCAGAACTCGGCCGTCATGATCAGTCGACCAGGCCGGTCACGACATAGGCCCGGACCGTCTGGACCCGTCCCTTGACCTGAAGCTCGCCCAGCGGATCGGCCTTCACCTGTGGCCCAGCCGAACGCCACGTCTCTTCGCCGATGATGACCTGACCAGGCTCGGCGAGCGTCTGCAATCTGGCCGCCACGTTCACGGCGTCACCCATCGCGTTGAAGCCCCGCAGCGCTTCGCTGCCAATGTTTCCCACGAGCGCGGGACCCGTGTTGGCTCCCACCCGGAAGCGAGGCCAGTCCGGCCGGTCGGCCGCGATGATGTCGACGGCCTGCTGCATCTCGAGAGCCGCCCGCACCGCCCGTAACGCGTGATCCCCTTGGCGGGCCGGTGCGTTGAACAAGGCCAGCAATGCGTCTCCCACGAACTGCACGATCGTCCCGCCATTGTCCAAAATGGAGGGCACCGCCACGCCGTGATACCGGTTGAGCATCGCCACGATCTCGGCCGGCTCCACCCCCTCGGAGAACGTTGTGAAGCCTCGCAGATCGGCGAAAAGAGCAGTCACCTCGACCACTGACCCACCAAGTGCCGCCTGGTCGGGGTCGGCGATGAGGGCCGCTGCCACATCGGGGGAAAGATAGTGGCGGAACAGGGTGTTGAGTTTGCGGCTCACATCCCTTTCGGCGGATAGCGCGGCGGCGGCGCGATCCAGCACGGCGGTCTGTCCTTCGCTCAGCCCGAAACGCTCGCCCAGCCTGGCCGCCACCCTCGCACTGGACACGCCGGTTCGTTCGCGTTCCTCCATCGCCACCACGAGTTCTTCAAGCGCCGCACCGTACTCAGCCCTGATCGCCCGCGCCGTCTGGTCGAGCGTTATGGCGTCGAAGAGGCCGGCACCGGTACCCTCGCGGCCGTATTGCACATAGGCGCTGTAAGCCACGAACCCAAAGGCGAAGGCCAGCAGCAGATGCCACTCCCACCAGGACAGCTGCCATCGGTGCGCGAGCGTGACGGCGACTGTCGCCTCGGCGAGCAGCACGAATGCGGTCACGATGCTGATGAGCATCGCCGCCGGATTGCGCCGGTGATAAACGTAGTAGCGGATCGCGGCGAAGAGATAGAGCGCCACAGTCGCGACAGCAGCGAGAATGAACGGTCCCTCGACTTCGCGGGTGCCCGGCCGGGCGCTCAACGGCGGTAGATCCAGCAGAGACACCACCGCCCACCCACCGATCAGCAGCGTCAACCCCACGTGCAGCAAGGGCTGCGCCTTCAGCACGGCCGCGGCTCGCCGCTCGTTCAGCTGCAAAGCCGACGCCACCGCGAATACTGCGGCCACTGCCAAACCGACCGGCAGTGAGGCGTCAAATCCGACGTTGGCGTGATGCAGCAGCACTCCGGGTGTCGCGAGGGCGTGCAGAGCGAAGAATCCGGCGCTGGATAGGAAAGCCAGCGAGACGAGAAACAGGCGGGCGTCGGCGCGGGCCTTGGCCGAGGCACTCATCCGGATGCCCACCGCTACATTGATCACCGCGACGGCCAGGACCAGCCAGAAGTGGCTCACCGAGTCGTGCCAAGTCACATCGGTGGACGGCTTTGACAGCAGCAACCAGAGCCCTGCCATCGGCAGGGCGAGGTGAAGCGTCCAAATCACGACACGTGGCACGCGCAAAACCATACGCGCTATGTGGATTTCTACGCAGACTCCGTAAGAGATCAGACGTTACATACGAGGCATGAGACGCACCCCTGTCATCACCCTGCTCGCCGGGCTGGCGCTCGCGGCGGTGCTGGTGACGATGAGCTCCATCGCCTCCTCGCGCCCGGCGACGGTCGCGGCCGACCCCACTCTCGTGGCCGCATCTGCCGCTGCGCCAACACCTTCCGCGTCGCCAACACCGGCTGCGGTGAAGGTCAACGCCACCTGGGCCGGCGAGGTTGACGGCGGCGGAGCCACCATGGCCATCTCAGTCAAAGACGGGGTGGCTGTCGCCTACCTGTGCGACGGCAAGAAGGCCGAAGCCTGGCTGCAGGGCACCGCGGCCGACGGCAAGCTGACCCTCACCGGCAAGGACGGGGCATCGCTAACCGGCACCTTCGGCGGCGGCAAGGCCACCGGGACCGTCGTGGCAGCCGGAAAGCAGTGGAGCTTCACGGCTCCCAACGCCGTTGCGCCTTCCGGTCTCTACCGTGCCGCGGAAATCGTCAACACCGCGAAGGTCGTCTGTGGATGGATCGTCCTGGCCGACGGCAGGCAGGTCGGCGTCTGCACCACCGATGGCCGGCCGGCTCCCGCGCCACGGCTCGACGTCAACAAGGCCAAGCCACTCGACCCCAAGGAACTTTCATGACGGCCAGCATCAAGCTCCTGTTCATCCCACTGCTGATCGGCGCGGCCGTGACGGTGACGCTTGGCGTCTACGCCAACGTCCACACGCCAACTGGAGTAGCCGTCAACGTGGCCGGGTTCTCCAGCCCGCTGACCGTCAAAGTGTGGCTCGCCTCTGGATCCGCACTGTTGGCGATAGTGCAACTCCTTTCCGCGCTTGCGATGTGGGGCAAATTCGGCCCGAACGCGCCTTCGTGGACGGCGACTTTGCATCGCTGGTCCGGCCGGGTCGCC
>DPJL01000488.1 GCA_003543035.1 Micromonosporaceae bacterium
GCGTCCAGGTTGGACAGCGGCTCATCCATGAGGAAGACCTGCGGCTCACGGACAATGGCCCGGCCCATGGCGACACGCTGACGCTGACCGCCGGAGAGAGCCTTGGGCTTACGCGCCAGGTAATCCCCGAGCTCCAGCATCGCTGCGGCTTTCTTCACCCGGACGTCGATCTCGGCCTTCGGGGTCTTGCGCAGCTTGAGCGCGAAGGCCATGTTCTCGTAGACCGTCATGTGCGGGTAGAGAGCGTAGTTCTGGAAGACCATCGCGATGTCGCGGGACTTCGGCGGGAGATTGGTGACATCCCGCTCGTTGATGTAGATCGCGCCGTTGTCGACATCCTCAAGTCCAGCGAGCATCCGCAGGCTGGTGGACTTACCACAGCCGGAAGGACCTACCAGGACGAGGAATTCGCCATCGCGGATCTCCAGGTCGAGCTTGTCGACCGCGGGCCGCTCAGTGCCCGGATAGTGCCGGGACGCCTGGGCATACGTGACAGTTGCCATGTTGGGGTATTTCCTTTCACCGGCAGGAACGTGCCGGACGATCCGAGTAAAAGGTTGTGCTTGCGCCGCCAACGTAGCCGCGACGCGGGCTGTTAACAAGCCTGCAGATCACTATTTGGTACCGGCCCCGCCTCAAACCGACCATCAGGGCCGATTTCGGCACGGCCAGCCTACCCGCGTACCATCTACGAGAGCACCGGCCCGGCTAGCTCAATTGGCAGAGCATTCGCCTTGTAAGCGAAAGGTTAGGGGTTCAAGTCCCCTGCTGGGCTCCAAATCTCCGATGGCACTCCTTGCAATGCGACAGGTCTGCGGAAGCGCTCAATCGAGGCCGGGCCGACCGAGGTCGACCAGGGGGCAGAGGTGGCCGGCCACGGCCCGCCGTGCTGCATCGCCGCCACCACCGCGACTCCGGTGGGCACGCTATTCCAGACGATCCGGCCCGCCTTGGCCATCAACGCCGGCAGGAGCGCCCGCGCTTCGGCCGAGTCATCAGCTCCGGCAAGGATGGTCGCGGTGAGCGAGCCTTCCCACTCCGGAAGCTCGTCACCTAGATAAATGACTACAGACGGGCCGAAGTGCTCCTCCCCGAAGGACGGATGCCACTCGTGGGCGATCACCGAAAACGGTGTGGGCTCACCTTTTCCGGCAACCACCTCGCCGAGCGACTCGGCTTCGGTCTGCCACGCGGCATGGGCGGCCGCCATCGCGGGAGTGAGCATCCGGTGGGTGGTGCTATCGGCCACCGCGTTGGCGAGTGATGCGGCGAATTCAGCCGATGCTGTGATCACCAGACCGGGCTTGGTGCACAGCTGGCCGGACGAGTTGGTGACCGAGGCCGCGAGCGCGGCGACGTCTCCGTCGTAGTTGGACAGCACGAAAACGGGGTTGAGTGAACTCATCTCGGCGTAGACCGGGATCGGATCGGGCCGTGCCGCCGCGGCATCCATCAGCGCCCGGCCGCCCGCCAGCGAACCGGTGAAGCCGACCGCTTTAATGCGTGGATCGCGCACCAGCGACAGCGAGGCATCCGGGCCGCCGTAGACGACCTCGAAATCCGGCAACGTCTCCGAGCCGATCAAGGCGAGCAGCTCACTGGTGCGGGGCTGAGCCGGATGGGCTTTGACGATGACCGGGCACCCGGCCGCAACCGCCGAGGCGGTGTCACCACCGAGAATCCCAAACGCGAGCGGAAAGTTCGACGCGGCGAAAACGGCAATCGTGCCAACGGGTACGGGCACGGTCACGATGCCGGGCGACTCGCGTCGCCAGCCGGCCGCGCCATGGTCGCCCAGCAGACGCAGCTGGCCGGTTGTGCGTTCCAGCTCGGCTCGCAGTCTTCCTTCGAGCAGGCCGGTCTCCGCGCCTAAGACTTCGACGATCTCCTCCGCCCTATCCTCCAGCTGTTTGGCACAGGCGTAGAGCGCATCACGGCTCACGGAAACTCCTTATGATTGCGGCAAATTTCGGTGCGGGGTCGGGCGCCAGGCCGAGGTGGTAGAAGGCAAGGCCCGAGGCGCCTTCGGCTTTTAGCCGCGGCACGTGGCCTGTCGTGAATGGAGGGAGGATGGAGATGTATGCCTCGGCTCCCGGGATGATCGGGGCGTCACTACGCCAGCAGGGCACCAGGATCCGGTCGACCTCGTCCGCGGCCTTCGGGGTCAGCCCCGGCGACGCACCGGTCGCCCACGGATCGGGTTGCGCGTGCAGAATCGTGGAAATCCCTTGCGGCACAGCCTGAAGGACAGCTCGGCGGAGATGATCGGTGGCGGCGTGGCGAGCCGCGAGCAGATCGTCCGGCGGTTCCCGGTCCTGCTCGAACAGGAAACGAACCAAGGATGAGTCGATGCCGCACGCCGTGCAGCAACAGATCGAGAGCAGCTTCTGTTGCAGCGGCGGGTAGGCACCGTCGGTTTTCTCATGGCAACCGAGATGGGCAAAACCCATCTGCCCACAGGATTCCAGCGAAGCACCGGACACTGGCACATCACGTAATGCCTCAGCGGTAAGGGATACGCAGTAGTCGACAACTTCTGTCCAAGATGGACAGAGCGCGTATGGGTATCGCTCGCCAAAGCAGTTCACCACGGTCAGGTCGGGGTGCAGCAGACCCAGGCGAGAGTTGTGGGCCAAGATGATCCACGCGTTGGTGCTGATGCCCGCATCGTGCAAGACCGATGCCGCCTCCGCGAACAAGTCGCCCTCGCCGAATGATTGCGGGGTCAGCCTGCCCCAGTCACGAGATCGCACCGGGCGATACAACGCCGCATAAGGCACGTCCACGAGCCGGCGCGAAGGGTGGTTGGGCGTCGCCGCTCTCGTGATGTGATACGAGGCGGCCAGCGTCACCTCGTCCACCTCGGCGGCCCGGACCCGGTCAACGAATGCCGGATCGCCAAGCACATCCCACGGATAGGCGTGGGCTGACATCACCATGTCGGCCGCACCCAATCCGGCTGGAACGTCCGGATGTAGGTGGTGTCGTCGCGCTCCCTGATCCCGCAGCGCAGATAGTCCTCGTGCATCCGGGCGAGCGCGTCGCGGTCCAAACTGATCCCGAGCCCGGGACCGGTCGGCACTGATACCGCACCGTCCACAATGGGCAGCGGCTCAGCGAGCACATCCACGCCAAGCTGCCACGGCGTGTGCGTGTCGGCGGCATAGCTCAGCTCGGGCAGTGCACCGCCGAGGTGGGTCATCGCGGCAAGGCTGATTCCCAGGTGGCTGTTGGAGTGCATGGAAACGCCGATTCCCCAGGTGCGGCAGATCGCGGCCAGCTCGGCACTACGCCTCAGCCCACCCCAGTAATGGTGGTCGGAGAGGATGACGCCGACCGCTCCCTCAGCGAAGGCGGGAGCCAGATCGGCGGGCTTGACTACGCACATGTTGGTGGCTAGTGGCATCGGGGCCTCCCGACTGACCGAAGCCATGCCGGGGATGCCGCGCGTCGGATCTTCCAGGTACTCCAGCAAGCCGTCCGTTTCCTTGGCCACGCGGATGGAGGTCGGGACCGTCCACACCGCGTTGGGGTCCAGACGCAACGGGTACCCAGGAAACGCTGCTCTTAAAGCACGGATGGCTTCCACTTCCTGGTCCGGTGGGAATACACCGCCCTTGAGTTTGATGGATTCGAAGCCGTACTTGTCGACTAGCAGGCGGGCCTGTGCCACGATCCCCGCGGGGTCGAGAGCCTCGCCATACGGATCATCGCCCTCCCACTTATAGAAGAGGTAGGCGGAGTAGGAAACCCGGTCGCGCACCTTACCGCCGAGCAGATCGACGACCGGCCGGCCGACGAGCTGGCCCTGCAGGTCCAAGAACGCCACCTCGAAGGGGCTCAGCACCCGCAGCGCGGTCTTCTCGGCCGTGGACGGCCCGGTCAGCCCATGCCGGTCGGGAGCGTCGACGTCTCCGAGCGTCCGATGCACAAGGCGGGAGAGTGCGTTGGTGTCAAAGGGATCCAACCCTTCGATCAGTGGGGCAACCTGCTGCAGGAGCGCCAGATGGGGCGCGTCGCCGTAGGTCTCGCCAAGGCCGACCAGCCCATCGCTGTGAACCTCCACAATGGACCTCAGCGCCCACGGCTGGTGGACCCCGGAGGCGTTAAGCAAGGGCGGGTCGGGGAAGGCCACTGGGGTGATGACCACCTTCGTAATCACAGGACGTTCCTCCCCCGTTTGATGATCTCGGTCAGCTCGTCGAGGTGCTCGGGAGTGACGTCCACGAGCGGTGGCCGGACGCGACCCAGCCCGGCGCCCGCTTTCACCAGCGCGACCGCGTACCCGGGTACCTTGTCCCGCAACGTAACCAACGGGACATAGAACTCCTTCAGGAGCACGCTCACCTTCTCCGTGTCGCCGTCACAGATCGCCCGGTAGTAGGCGGTCGCGATGTCCGGCGCGAAGCAGAGCACGGCCGAGGAGTAGCTGTCGACACCGATGGCCTGGTATGCCTGGACGGAGAGCTCCGCGGTCGGAAGCCCATTCAGGAAGCCGAAATCGAGCGCTCGCGGGTGGCCGCTGGTGCGGACGGCGTTGACTATCCGCAACATCGCGTCGACGTCGCCGAGGCCGTCCTTGATCCCGCTGACCGTCGGAATGTCAAGCAGCTCCACGGCTGCGGCCGGATTCAGGATCGCGTTGGCGCGTTGGTAGACGATGATCGGCAGCGGTGTGGCTTGCGCGACATAGCGCACGTGCCGGATAAGGCCGGCGGGCGTCGAAGAGACCAGGTATGGCGGGAGTAGGAGAAGACCGCCGGCACCCGCTTCCGCGGCGATCCGCGCGAATTCGCGTGCCAATTGCGGCCCGTTGCCGCAGCCGGCCACCACCGGCATACGCCCACGCGCAACCCTCACCGCGGTGGCGATGACATCGCGGAACTCGTCCAGCGACAACGCGGTGAACTCGCCTGTCCCACAGGCAACGAAAAGCGCTGACGGCCCGGCCTCAATCTGCCGTTCCACGTGCTCGGCAAAGGTCGGCAGATCCACCTTGTCGTCATCGGTGAAGGGGGTCAGGGGAAAGGAGAGCAGGCCGTTCAATCGCATTCGTGAGGTCCTGTCTACATATATGGACGCTATCTTGCCCCCTGGAAGAGGTGCAAGACGAAGGTAGCGTCCGCTAGCATGAGCGTCAACTTTCAACAAAGGGGCACGATGGATATATCGCCGGTCAAATCAGCGGAGCGGACGGTTCGCATCCTGGAGACCCTCGCCGCGTCGCCCACCCGGCTCACCCTCAGCGAGCTGCAGGAGCGGATGGGGTACCCCCGGAGCAGCCTGCACGCTCTGGTGCGCACTCTGCGCGAGCTCAAGTGGGTGGAGTCCGACGAGACGGGATCCTCCTTCGGGGTGGGCCCGCACGCGCTGCTCTCCGGAACGGCATATCTCGACCGCGATCCCGCCCTGCCTCACGCGCTGGAGGCCCTTGAGGATCTGCGCGCGGAGATCGGGTACACCGTGCACTACGCGCGACGGGACGAAGCCCACGTGCTTTATCTGGCAAGTCGTGAGTCGCGCAATTCGGTGCGGGTGGTGTCCCGGGTAGGCCGGCGGCTTCCCACTCATATCACCGCCCTGGGCCAGGCCCTGCTGGCCGAGCTCACCACCGAGGAGGTGGAGAAGGTGCTTCCGTCCACATTGGAGGCTTACACGGCGCACTCCATCACCGACCGATCGGCTCTGCAAGCGGAGTTGGCCGCGGTTCGTGACCGCGGCTGGGCGGTCGAGCACGAGCAGGGAACGCCCGAGGTCGCTTGTGTCGGAGCCGCTGTGCATTACCGGATCCCGGCCACCGACGCGATCAGTTGTTCGATGCCCGCCTCCGCCGCGACCGACAAGGAGATCGCGCGAGTGGCCAAGGCGGTCGTGGAACACACCACCGCCTTGGCAAACGTGTTACGCCGCAGCGGCATCCGCTAAGGCGAAGCTAGTAGGGCTTACCCAGCGGGATGTCGCACCACTGCCCGCCGACCCGGTTCAGGATCGGGTCGTTGACCCAATCCGGCTCGCCGTATTCGGCGATGAACTTTTCGGCGAACTGCTCGGCATCGTCCTGGGGGAAGTAGCCCAGGGCCTCGCCCTCGGCCAGCGACCACCAGCGCCGGGTGTTGCGGCTGATCCCCCAGACGATGCGAAAGCCTGGCGACGGCGCCGAAAGGCAGGCCTCTACCAAGCGGGCACCGTCGTCCGGGGACAGCCACATTGCCAGCCCTCGCAAGCCCGGCGGCACATGGAACCAAAGCCCGATCCGCAGACAGATCACGTCCATGCCGAAGCGGTCGACATAGAGGCGCCCCAACGCTTCCATGGCCACTTTGCTCCAGCCATAGATGGTGTCCGCGCGGCCGGACAGGCCGGCCGGCAGCACCTCGGATGAGCGTGTGTAGAAGCCCGCCGCGTGATTCGAAGAGGCCAGCACGACGCGCTTGATTCCCGCCTCTCGCGCCGCTTCGAAAAGGAGGTAGGTGCCATACATGTTGGACTCGAGCACATCGCGAGCATCCGACTCGCGGCTCTGCCCGCCCAGGTGGATGATCGCGTCGACTCCCTTGAGCGCCTCGTCAAGCAACGCCCGGTTGGTCAGCGACCCCTGGATGAACTCCTCACCGTCGGCGATCTCCGCCGGCGGCACGATGTCCAGCAGGCGCACTGTCCTATCCGGATGAACAATTCGGGGACGCAGCAGTGCAGCGACTTTTCCAGCGCCGCCGGTGATGAGGAGTCTTTGCATACGCGTTAGCGTACACAATGTTGTCAAGTGTCCAGGTATGTGGACAGCATATGATGACGGCATGACTGAGTACCGCGTCGAGCGCGACACCATGGGCGAGGTTCAAGTACCGGCACATGCACTCTGGGGTGCGCAAACACAGCGCGCGATCGAAAACTTCCCGGTGTCGGGCCAGCCTCTGCCCAGCTCGCTGATAATGGCGCTGGCTCAGATCAAGGAGGCGTGCGCGCTCGCCAACGCGGAGACCGGCCTGCTTCCCGAGGACATCGCGGGCGCCATAGTTGAAGCAGCCAAACAGGTTCAGACCGGGGAGCTCGCGCAGCACTTTCCGATCGACGTGTTTCAGACCGGCTCCGGTACCTCGACCAACATGAACATGAACGAGGTGCTCGCGCGCCTGGCCTCCACCAAGCTAGGCAAAGCGGTACACCCCAACGATCACGTCAACGCCTCGCAGTCCAGTAACGACGTCTTTCCCTCCGCCATCCACCTGGCCGCCCTGAACCAGGTCGAGCAGGACCTGTTGCCATCGCTGAGGACTCTCGTGCACTCGCTGGACACCAAGGCGGTCGAGTTCACCCAGATCGTCAAGTCCGGCCGGACGCATCTGATGGACGCCACCCCGGTGACCCTCGGACAGGAGTTCTCCGGCTATGCACAGCAGGCCCGCAGAGCCATCGAGCGGGTTGAGTCCGTCCTGCCCCGCGTACGTGAACTCCCACTCGGCGGCACAGCCGTGGGGACCGGAATCAACACCACTTCCGCTTTCCGGCGAGCTGTCTACACCTATTTGGAGAAGGCTGCCGAGGCAGAGAACCACTTCGAAGCGCACGGCGCCCGGGACGCGCTCGTGGAGCTTTCCGGTCAACTACGCACGACCGCGGTGTCGCTGTTCAAAGTCGCCAATGACTTGCGCTGGATGGGTTCCGGCCCCCGGGCGGGCCTACGTGAGATCCAGATCCCCGATCTGCAGCCGGGATCGTCGATCATGCCCGGCAAGGTCAATCCGGTCATCTGTGAATCGGTGCGGCAGGTCTGCGCACAGGTCATCGGAAACGACGCCACCATCGCGTTTTCCGGCTCGCAGGGCGACTTCGAGCTCAACACGATGCTGCCGGTCATCGCTCGCAATCTGCTCGAATCCATTGCGCTGCTTGGCAATGCCGCACTTCTTCTGGCGACGAAGTGTGTCGATGGCATCCAGGCCAACGAGGACATCTGCCGCGCCTACGCCGAAGGGTCACCGAGCATAGTGACGCCACTCAATCGCTACCTCGGCTATGAGGAAGCGGCCGCGATTGCCAAGCAGGCGTTGGCCGAGTCGAAGTCGATCCGCGAGGTCGTGATCGAGCGCGGTCATGTCGACCGCGGCACGATCACTCTCGCTCAGCTCGACGAGGCCCTAGACGTCCTAGCCATGACCCGACCGCCTGCATGAGCCTCCCTCCCCGTCGATCTTGGAGTTGTGGTGGGCAACACGCGGCATTTGCGTGTGTCGTCCCCACCATACGTCCAAGATCGACCGGGGTCAGCGCGAACGCCGGCGTGAGACTTCGGCGAGGGTCACGGCAGCGGCAACGGAAGCGTTGAGCGACTCCACATCGGACAACATCGGGATGCTGACCCGCAGATCGCAGGTCTGCCCCACCAGCCGGCCCAAACCGCGGCCCTCAGAGCCGACCACAACGATCAGCGGCCCGACCGCCGCTTCGAGGTTGTAGAGGGAGGTTTCGCCGTCCGCGTCGAGCCCGACGGCCACGAAACCCTCCTCCTGCGCCTGCTTGAGTGCCCTCGTCAGGTTCGTCACCCGGGCCACCGGCATCCGCGCCGCGGCACCTGCACTTGTGCGCCAAGCGGTCGCGGTCATCCCGGCCGCACGCCTTTCCGGCAGGAAAACTCCTTGTGCGCCAAAGGCTGCGGCCGATCTGATCACGGCGCCGAGGTTGCGCGGATCGGTCACCCCATCCAGCGCGACGAGCAGCGGTGAGGGGTGCTCGAGCGCGCTCATCAAAAGATCTTCAAAAGGCTCATATGAGAAGGGGGGTACCTGTAAACCGATGCCCTGATGCAGAACTCCCCCGGTGAGCCGGTCGAGCTCGGCCCGGCCGACTTCGAGCAACGGGATGCCGCGATCGGAGGCTGTCCGGATCGACTCGCTCACCCGCTCATCGATTTCGATACCCTGGGCGACGTAGAGAGCAGTGCCCGGCACGTGTGCCCGAAGCGCCTCCACCACCGGGTTACGCCCCACCAACAACTCTGGCGCGTCCTTCGGGGTCGCCGACTTGCGCCCGGGAGCAACCCGCGGCCCGCTACGGGCGGGTGCGCCCTTCCGCAAAGGGGCGCCGCGCCCGGTTCCACCCCGTCCCCAGGTCGTGTCCTTGGTGCCAGGCTTGCCAATCTTGGGTGCACGCCCCTCGGCAGCCGCCGCCTTTTTCTCCTTGTCCTGTTTCCAAGCAGTCTTGGAAGGCAGCTGCTCGGTGCCGGAGTAACCCTTGTGCCACGGGCGTTCGTCCGCGGGCAGGGTCTTGCCCCGGCCCTTGAGCGTGTCGCGGTTCTTTCCGCCGGCTCCCTTGGGAGCACCCTTCTTCGAGGTCTGGCGCGTGTTGCGGCGCTGGGAATTACCCGGCATGTCGTTCGGCTCCGATCGTCCATCGTGGACCTTGTGGGGTGTCCTCGACGGCCACACCTGCTTGCTTGAGTTGATCGCGTACCGCATCGGCGGCAGCCCAGTCCTTGCGCTCGCGGGCCGATGCCCGCTGTTGTAGCGCCAATGCGACCAGCGCGTCGACGGTCTCGCGTATTCCCCGGTCCTCACCCGCGGCGTAGGCCGGGTCGAACGGATCCAGGCCGAGCAGCCCGAGCATGGCACGCACGCTGCCGAGTGCTTCGCGAGCGGCGTTGAGGTCGCCGGCGGCCAGCGCGGTGTTGCCTTCCCGGACGACCTCGTGCAGCGCCGCCAATGCGGCAGAGGTGTTCAGGTCGTCGTTCATCGCCGCTGCGAAATCCGCGCTCACCACGGTCGGCTCAGAGCCGCCGGCCAACTCGGTTGCCCGCTGGACGAAGCCTTCCACGCGCTGATAAGCCGTCGCGGCCTCTTCCAGCGCTTCCCAGCTGAACTCGATCCGCGCGCGGTAGTGCGGCGCCAGCATGTAGTACCGCAGCTCCACCGGGCGGAGGCCGCGAGCTTGCACCGCGGCGATGTTGATGATGTTGCCGACGGACTTGGCCATCTTCTCGCCACCAAGATCCATCATGCCGTTGTGCAGCCAGAACCGGGCAAACGGATGTCCGGCCGAGCGCGACTGGGTCATCTCGTTCTCATGGTGCGGGAAGACGAGGTCGGTGCCACCGCCGTGGATGTCGAACTCGGGGCCTAGGTACCGGTAGGTCATGGCAGAGCACTCGATGTGCCAACCCGGCCGGCCGCGTCCCCAGGGCGAAGACCAGTAGGCGTCCTGTGGCTCGGTTGACTTGACGCCCTTCCAGAGCGCGAAGTCGCGGGGGTCACGCTTGGCCCGCTCCGGCCCTTCCGATGCGGCAAGCATTTCGTCCGGCCGCTGATTCGACAGCGCCCCATAGTCGGGGTAAGAGGCGACGGAGAAATACACGTCGCCGCTGCCGTCCTGGGCCGGATAGGCGTGCCCATTTTCAATGAGGACGCCGATCAGCTCGTGCATCTCGGGGATGCACTGGGTCGCCCTCGGCTCATAGGTGGGCGGCTGGACATTCAACGATCTGTATGCGGCTTCGAGCAGGACCTCGTTCTCATAGGCGATCGCCCAGAACGGGCGCCCCTGTTCGAGTGACTTCACAAGGATCTTGTCATCGATGTCGGTGATGTTGCGCACGAAGGTCACCGAATATCCGGAGTGGACAAGCCACCGCCGCAACACGTCGTAGTTGACCCCGGAACGAAGATGGCCTATGTGTGGGCCGGACTGCACGGTCAGCCCGCACAGGTAAAGCGACGCCTGACCCGCCACGCGCGGCTCGAAGTCGCGCACCTGCCTGGTCAATGTGTCGTAAAGTCTCAGCACCACCTAGCCAGGATACTTGTAGCCCAAGTCAGGCCACACTCAGTAACCGCTCGATGGAACGCATGACGAGCTCGCTCGCGGCCGGCCTGTCCGGCCCAGCGTCAAGCGCCGACCGCAGCGGCGCCGGCCAGCCATAGACCATGATCGAGCCCGCCTCCGAGGGCAGGTGTCTCCCTGTTGCCGCCTCCCAGCCGGCCGGATATCCACCGCCCCGCAGCGCATATTCGTTTGGCACATAACACTCGACCTGGTTGGTGTATCCCATGGTCCACAGCGGCCCGGAAGCCTTGGCCTTCGCGGCCGCCGCGTAGCCACTGACCACCTCATGAGCCATGGTCAAAATCTTGAGACTGCCCAGACCCCAGCATTGCAGCGTCATCGGGATCGAGGTCGGCAAATTTCCCGCGTCGATGAGCTCCACCATCAATTGAGCGTGCCGCTTGGTGGCTCCCGCGTGACGAGCCTTGCCGGAAGGGGCCTTCGCTATCCGTTCCAGATATCGGAGGCGAAGGTCGGCGATCACCTCGGCTTTGCTCAGATCGACGGCGAAGGGGAGTTGAATCTCCTCGATCGCGGTCTTCGCCGGGCCGGACAACCTGGTGAAGGACGCCTCTCGGACGGTCTTCAGCACGGCCTCGCCCAGAGCGTGACCCACTCTGGACACCCGGACCTCACCCTTGCCCATCCGCGCCGGATCAACATCCCCGGCCATTCCTTGGAAGAAGAGCGCGGGCACACCCAGCTCACGACTGACCAGCGTGGCGGAAACGCCGCAGAAGTCGGCGTCGAAGACGGCATCGTTGCCACGGCAGACGGGATGGCAGGCATAGCCGAAGAGCACCGCCTGCAGCTTGCCGGTCTCGGCATGCTGGGCGATGATCACAGGGACCTCGGTGGGACCGGCAGTGTCATTCGGCATCCAGCGGAACGTGGCCACCGAAGCGCTGCCCGCGGCATGGCCCAGGATCACCGGCACCGGATCAGCCGCGTGAGCCCGGCGCACGGTCTCAATCACGTGCCGCTTAAAGGTGTCCACGCTTGCCTTGAGCGCAGGAAGGGCGGCATCCGGCAGTGCCGTCAGAATCCGTGGATCCGGATGCACCCCGAGTGCTGGCCCGGAATGGGTGTGACTCACATTGATCATGAAGTCGTCAGCGCGAGCGATCAGCTTCTCGGCGATCAGTGAGCCCACGATCGAGAGGTAGGCCTCCCGGGTCAGTGCGACAGCGTCCACGCGGACCATCACGAGCGCCCGGTCATTGATGTCGCGCAGCACCATGCACTGGGCTCGCAGCCGGCGGGCGCATCGTCCGTTGCTCATCCGCGGCCGCCAGCCATAGCCACTCATTGGTGTGCCACGGCCCGGTGTGATGTCGGTCTCGGCGATGCCCATCCGAAACCGGGCTTTCGGATCACCGGATCCGTTGCCCGGCAACAACGGCAGGATGTGCCGCAAGCCGGGTTTGCTTCCGGCCAAGTCCAATGCGGACGCTGCCGCCGCAACGCCGGCCGCGGCGACCACTAATGCGCCCGCGATGATGGCACGTCTGTTGAATTGCGCAGGCCCCCGCATGCAGTTCCTCCCCCGTAACTGCTGCAAGATTACGAAGGCGATTGCGTGCTGAGACCTGCCTAAATAGGCGGCATAATTCAGCCTGTTGGCGCGGAACCTATTTGAGAAATGGTTTCCGGCAGCTCGGACATGGTGCTGATCACCGCATCCGGCTGCGTCGACCCCGGGACAGGGGCTCCGGATTTGTTCAGCCAGACCGTTCTCATGCCGAATTGGGCCGGGCCGACGATGTCGTGCTCATAGCTGTCACCGACATAGACGATCTCCTCCGGCCGGGCCCCGGCCGCGATGGAGACGGCCTCATAGAAACCCATGTGAGGCTTCTTTGGTACTCCGCTGCGCAGTGCATAGATTTCGAAGGCAAACTGGCCCGCCAGCCCACAGCGGTCGGTGTCGCTGTTGCCATTGGTGGCATACCCAGCTGATAGGCCGCTCGCAGCTGATCGAGCGCGGCCAGCACCCCCGGGTAGGGCTGCGAGTTGGCGAAACGTGCTTCGAAGAAGAAGTCGACCATCCGGTCGAGCTCATCGGTCAGCCCGAAGCGGTCGAGCGTGTCCCGGATGGCGACGGTCCGGATCTCTCGAACTGGCTGCTCGGGGATCATCTTCCAGGCCCGCGCGGCGTCGGCCCGGAAGTCCTCGACGGTCAGGCCCGGAGTCGAAAGCTCGGAAACCATCGCTTCCAGCGCTGCCCGGACAGCGGCCGGGGTGTCCACGAGGGTTTCGTCAGCGTCGAAGGCCACGGTCTTAATCACCGGAGAAAAGTACCCTGTGCAAGTGGACACCGCGCAGACCCTTGATCGAGGGCTCAAACTGCTCTCGCTGGTCACGGACACCCCGGGTGGGGTAACTGTGACCGAGGCCGCGTCCCGGCTGGGCGTGGGCCGTGCGGTGATCTACCGGCTGGCGGCCACGCTGACCGAGCACTCACTAGTGCGGCGCGATGCTGAAGGAAGGCTGCGAATAGGCGTCGGGCTGCTTCATCTGGCTCGCAGAGCGCAGCCGTTGCTGGCCGATGCCGCATTGCCGCCGTTGAGACGGCTGGCCGATCGAGTCGGAGCGACTGCTCACCTCACGGTGGCCGATGGTGCCGACGCGGTCGCGGTGGCCGTTGTCGAGCCGAGCGCCACGATGTTCCACGTCGCCTATCGGGTGGGCTCGCGGCATCCGGTGGAGAAGGGCGCCGCCGGTCGCGCACTGTCGCTTGTGGACGGTTGGACTGTCAGCCAGGGCGAGCTTCAGCCCGGCGCATTCGGCCTCGCCGCACCGGTTCTCGGCATCCCTGGCCTAACCGCGAGCGTCGGCGTTATCTCACTGTCCCCTTTGGACGAAGACTCGGTCGGGCCGCTCGTTCAGCAGACCGCACTCGCCATCTCGCGGGCACTTGCCTAGAGGTTTATCTGGTACAGGATGAAGCCTCGGTTTGTTGCCACTTGGTCATAGAGCCGGCGCGCGGTGGCGTTGGTCTCGTGGGTGGACCAGTAGACCCGGCTGCATCCTCGGTCGCGTGACCACCGCGTCACCTCGGCGATCAGCGCCCCTGCCACGCCCTTGCCCCGCACCTCGGGCGCGGTGAAGAGGTCCTGTAGGTAGCAAACATCCAAAGCAGTTGTGTTGGCGTGTACCAGAAAGTGCGTGATCCCGACCAGCTTGCCATCGAGTTTCGCGCCCAGGGCGTGCATCCGGGTGTCTTCCTGGAAGGCGTTCCACGCCCGCTCCATCATCTCGGGCGGGAGAGTGCGCTCGTAGAACTCGTTGTAGCCGCTGAAAAGGATCTCCCAGTCGGCGCGATCGGCCGGGGTGAGCTTGCCAATGCTGATCATCGCCGCCCCACGGTCAGCACCGGTTGCGAGGTCGAGGCGAAGAAGTCGTTGCCCTTGTCGTCGACCACGATGAAGGCGGGGAAGTCTTCGACCTCGATCTTCCACACCGCTTCCATGCCGAGCTCCGGGTACTCCAAGATTTCCACCTTCTTGATGCAATCCTGGGCCAGCCGCGCGCCCGGCCCACCGATAGAGCCGAGATAGAACCCGCCGAATTTCTCGCAGGCCGAGGTCACCTGGCCGGAGCGGTTTCCCTTGGCCAGCATGACAAGCGAGCCGCCGGCCTCCTGGAAGCGCGCGACGTAGGAGTCCATCCGCCCGGCCGTGGTGGGGCCGAAGGATCCGGAGGCATAGCCTTCGGGTGTCTTGGCCGGCCCCGCGTAGTAGACGGCGTGGTCGCGTAGGTACGAGGGCATTGGCTGACCGTCATCGAGCAGTGAGGCGATCTTCGCGTGGGCGATGTCACGTGCTACGACCAGCGGCCCGGAAAGGGACAGCCGGGTCTTCACCGGCAATGCCGAAAGCTGGGCGCGAATCTCGGCCATGGGCCGGTTGAGGTCGACCTGCACCACGTCACCCTCGTCGAGGGAGACGTCTGGAAGGAACCGCGCCGGATCGGTCTCGAGGCGCTCCAGCCACACGCCGGAAGGTGTGATCTTCGCCAACGCCTGCCGGTCTGCCGAGCACGAGACAGCAATGGCGACCGGGCAGGAGGCACCGTGCCGCGGCAGCCGGATCACCCGGACGTCGTGGCAGAAATACCGCCCGCCGAATTGGGCCCCGATCCCGAATTCCCGGGTCAGCTCGAGCACCTCCTGCTCGAGGGCTAGGTCCCGGAAACCATGCGCCAGCGGCGATCCCGCCGGCGGCAGGTTATCGAGGTACTTGGCCGAAGCCAGCTTCGCGGTCTTAAGCGCGTGCTCCGCGGACGTGCCGCCGATGACGACCGCCAAATGGTAAGGCGGGCAAGCACTCGTGCCGATGAGGCGTAGCTTCTCGTCCAGAAAACGCATGAAGGACGCGGGATTCAGCAGCGCCTTGCTCTCCTGATAGAGGAAGGACTTGTTGGCGCTGCCGCCGCCCTTGGCCATGAACAGGAACTTGTACGCGTCCGGGTGACCATCCGGGTCCTCAGCGTAGAGCTCGATCTGGGCCGGCAGATTCGTCCCAGTGTTCTTCTCCTCCCACATGCTCAGCGGTGCGAGCTGGGAGTAGCGCAGGTTCAGATTCGTATACGCCTCATAGACGCCGCGTGTGATCGCCTGTTCATCCCGGCCGTCGGTCAGGACGTGCCTGCCGCGCTTGCCCATGACGATCGCGGTCCCAGTATCCTGGCACATCGGCAGGACGCCGCCGGCGGCGATGTTCGCGTTGCGCAACAGATCGAGCGCCACAAAGCGATCGTTCGGCGATGACAGCGGGTCATCGATGATCGACCGAAGCTGGGCCAGATGGGCCGGGCGCAGGAAGTGGGCGATGTCATGCATCGCCTCCGCGGTCAGCTGAGAGAGCACAAAGGGTTCGACGGTGAGGAACTGTCTTCCGCCCGGCCCGCTCACCACGTCCACACCCTCGTCGGTGATGAGGCGGTATTCGGTGGTGTCCGCGCCGATAGGCAGCAGCGGCGAGTAGGCGAATTCAGTCACGAGGAGCCAGTCTACTGAATGAACGGGAGGTAGCCGAGTTCGCGCCGGTCCGCTAACAACAGGGCCTTTCCATCCGAGGCGACCACGTTGGCGCCGCTGCGGACTTCCTTCAATAGCTGCCCCGAAACGGGATCCAGCACGATGACCCGATCCGGCCCGCGGTCGGAAATGATGACCGCGGTGCGCGTCACCGCCGCGGTGGCCTTGTCACCCGCCTTGCGTGTCCACAGCGCCTTCGGCTTGCCCAGCGCGAATCCACTGATCTTCGAGCCGTCTGCACTGCGGACCACGGCGTAGATGCCGTTGGTGGCCAGGATCCGCTCGCCCTCCGCACAGGTCAGCACCTCGCGCCCGTCCGCGGCGTCGAGCAGCGCTTCGCGCCCATCGGGTCGCACGGCGACAACAGCATTGCCTCCGGCCACCGGCTCCTTGCGTTGCTCGCAACCCGCGCCGGAGATGGTGCGTAGCAGGTAACCGTCCTTGCGCCAAACCTCCGAACCCGTTGCGGCGTCCCGCCCCGAGATGGTGAGCTGGCAACCGCCTTCGCGCTTGGTGGCGATGCTGTGCACCACTCGTCCACCTAGGACAGTCACCGATGTGTTCCTATCCGGCTCGATAGCCGGCAACACCTCACCATCGGTGGTGTCCACGAGATGCAGCCGGCCATCGATGGGGAAACCCAGATGTCTGGGCATCGGAGGCGGTTCGACCCGCACCTCGATCCGATCCTGGGACAGCAACGCGCCCATGGCAAGCTTGGGGTTGTCGGCGAAGAGCACAAAACCTATGCCCGGCAGGCCCGCGCGCCAAAGCTCATCGCCACTGGCCGGCTCGCGTGCGGTCAATTCACAGTCTTTGGGAGTACGACATGAGACGTCGATGAGTGCGTTGGCGAAACTCCATACGGCTGAAGCCTTCTCGTCCTTGCGCAGCACTCTGCCGGACGCGGGATCCCGGACCTCATAGCCCTTCTTCAACAGCTTTCCCGAGATCACGACTGTGCGTTCGGCCGGGCCGGCGATGGTGGCCCAGTCGGCCGGGGTCTCCCACAGGCGCCGCCCGCCTTCACGAGTCCGCACCTCGACCGATTCCCGCTGTTCCACCACGATGAAGCGCTCCAGCACGCTCACCGATCTGGGCACTGCGCCCAATCGCTCCTGCCACACCGTTCCCGGATCGGAAAGCGGACGGCTCTTGTCAATCCACGCCCAGATATCCGGAAAAGGATTCCAAACCCCAGTAGCCGCAAGGACTGTGACCGTGGCAATGACAGCGACGAGCCACCCCGTACTCGCCCTAGCCTGAGCCATGCTCGCATTCTACGGTTGATCATGAACTTAAGTTCCTGATGGACGGCGTGTCGGCACCCTTTTCGTCGTGATCGTTAACCGCTGGAAGCCTTGCACACCAAGGGAAGTGTACGAAAGCGGACTTGTTCCGCAAGAGCTATCAAAGTGGACGCTCGCAGGATGCCTTGGTACGCCACGATCTCGTCGATCACCCGTTGGAGGTCCGCATTGGACCGTGCCACGATCCGGCAGAGCAGATCCCCGGTACCGGTAATCGTATGCGCTTCCAACACCTCGGGAATCGTCGATAGGTGCACCGCGACAATGTCGTGCCCCTCGTGCTGGCGGATCTCCAAAGTCACAAAAGCGGTGACCCCGAAGCCCAGCGCGGCCGGATCAAGATCTGGCCCAAAACCGGTGATGATGCCCCGCACCACCAGCCGATCGAGGCGAGCCTGCACCGTGCCCCGGGCCACTCCGACCCGGCGCGAAAGCTCCAGCACGCCGATCCGCGGCTCGGCCGCGAGCAGCTCAATCAGCCTGGCATCGATCTTGTCGACTGGACTGGGCAACTTGTACACCTCCTGCCCGAATCATGGCACAGTATTGTGCACTCTGCTCAGGCTCTAGAGACGCATTTGCACAACTCCGGCCCCGGTGACCACCATCACCTGTATGACCGCTGTAGCTCAAGCCCGGCCATCGCAGGCTCATGACCCGTTCCCAGTGAAGGGCATCGACCACGTCGCCTTCCTCGTCGGCAATGCCAAGCAGGCTGCCCACTTCTACGCCACCGCCTTTGGCATGACCCTGGTCGCCTATCGCGGCCCTGAGCAGGGCTATCGCGACTATGCGGAGTACCTCCTGAGCTCGGGGACCGCCCGCTTCCTGCTGCGCGGCGCTGTGCACTCGGACGCGCCCGGCAGTGAGCACCACGTCAAGCACGGCGACGGCGTCACCGAGATCGCCCTCGAGGTACCGGATGTCGACGCCGCCTATCGGCATGCCGTGAGCAAGGGCGCCAAGGGTTTGCAGGAGCCCACCAGCGAGAAGGACGAGCACGGCACCGTGCGCGTGGCCGCGATCGCCACCTATGGCGAGACCAGGCACACCCTGGTCGAGCGCTCCGCCTACCACGGCCCCTTCCGGCCCGGCTTTGTCAAGGCTGAGCCGATCGTTGCCAAGCCGCACAAGCGTTTCTTCCAAGCCATCGATCACATCGTCGGCAACGTGGAGCTCGGCAAGATGGACGAGTGGGTGGAGTTCTACCACCGCGTCATGGGCTTCACGAATATGGCCGAGTTCATCGGCGACGACATCGCCACCGACTACTCGGCGCTGATGAGCAAGGTGGTCGCCAACGGCAGCCGCAAGGTGAAGTTCCCGCTCAACGAGCCGGCCATCGCCAAGAAGAAGTCGCAGATCGACGAATATCTCGAGTTCTACAACGGCCCCGGCGTGCAGCACATCGCCCTTGCCACCAATGACATTCTGGCCACCGTGGACGCGATGCGCGCCGCGGGCGTGGAGTTCCTCGCGGTTCCGGACTCGTACTATGACGACCCGGTGCTTCGCGGCCGGATTGGCAAGGTACGCACGGGAATCGAGGAGTTGAAGAGCCGCCGCATCCTGGTGGACCGGGATGAGGACGGCTACCTGCTGCAGATCTTCACCAAGCCGGTGCAGGATCGCCCGACGGTCTTCTTCGAGCTGATCGAAAGGCACGGCTCGCTCGGTTTCGGCAAGGGCAACTTCAAGGCCCTGTTTGAAGCCATCGAGCGGGAGCAGGACCTCCGAGGGAACCTCTGACGATCGCGTAGTCGTGGGAAGATTGCGGCCGTGAGCTATACACCTCCACCGCCGCCTCTTCCGCCTCCTCCACTGGCCCCCAACGGACGCCCGCTCGCGAGCTTCGCCGACCGTCTTCTGGCTTACCTCATCGACTCCGCCATCTTCGTTGGCATTTATATGATCCTCGTGCTGCCATTGGTGATCATCTGGGTGTTGTGGCTGGTTTCCACCATTGAGAGCGGGGCGGAGCCCAACCCCGCCGCGTTCATCGGTGGCTACTTCTTGCTTTTCGGCGTTAGCACCCTGGTGTCGCTGCTGTTCACGTACCTCTACTACGTCGAATATCAGCTGCGCCAAAAGGGTCGGACAGTGGGCAAGAAGGTCATGAAGTTGTGGGTGACCCCGCTCGACCCGGCTGCCCAGCTGACTCGCAACCATCTGCTCAAGCGCTGGGCGGTGCAATACCTCGCGGCGGCCTTTGTCCCGCTGCTCAGTTACCTCGACGGCTTCTGGCAGCTGTGGGACAAACCATGGCAACAATGCCTACATGACAAGGCGGCGGAAACCGTCGTCATCAAGGTCGGTTAAATATCTCTATGACGATCAGCCCCGGGTGGTACAAGGATCCCGCCGAGCCGACCACCCAGCGCTACTGGGACGGCGAGGGGTGGCTCGGTGCACCGTTGCCCCTCGACGTCACACCGCCTCATGGCGCGCCCGCGCCAGAGGCGCCAAAGCCTCCCGTGCAGCAGGCACCCACGCCCACACCCACCGCGCAGCCCGCTGTGGTCCCCGTGGTGCCACTGTTGGTGCCGGTCAGACCCCATGGCATGGCTCTGGCCACGCCGGGTGCCCGGGTGGTCGCCCGGCTTATCGACATCGGGGCTGTGCTGCTGCTGAATGCGGTGATCAACGGCTGGTTCGTCTACAAATGGCTCACTGAGTTCATCCCCTACTCGCAGGCCATCAGCAGGGCCTTCTACGACGGCCAGTCTCCGCTCGATGTGCCTCGGCCGGCTCAGATGGACAACCTATTGATGGTCATTTCGGTGCTCGCGATGGCGCTCTGGCTGGCCTACGAGGTCCCGGCCACCGCTCACTCCGGGCAAACGCTCGGCAAGCGTGCTGCCCGGATCAAGGTCGTGCGGGTGGAAAGCCAAGAGCCGCTTGGTTTTCTGCGTGCGTTGCGCCGATGGAATCCGATGGGCCTGCCCATCCTGTTGCTCTACTGCTGCGGGCCCTTTCTCGTGATTCTCCAGATTCTCGATGTGATTTTCGTCGCCATCGATCGCATGCAGCGGATGGCACTACATGATCGCTCGGCGGGCACGTACGTTGTGCAACTGCCGGGAGCACCCGGCCAGAAAGGAAGATGACCATGCCGCCGAGGAGTCTCACCAGGTCCGACCTGGCCGCGCTGCCCAACTACGTGCCGGGCCGCAGCGTCCCGGGAGCGATCAAACTGGCCAGTAACGAGGTGCCTTTCGGGCCGCTTCCCGGAGTGGTGGAAGCCCTGGCCGAGGCCGCGGCGGGGATCCATCGCTATCCCGACATGGGCGTGGTCGCCTTGCGCGACAAGCTCGCCGACCGCCTCGGCGTCGACTCCGAGCGTGTGGTCACCGGCTGCGGATCCGTTGCCCTGGCCGAACATCTCGCGCGCACCGCCTGCATGCCCGGCGACCAGCTGCTCTATTCGTGGCGCTCATTCGAGGCCTACCCGATCATTGCGGCCACCACGGCAGCCGAGTCGATCAAGGTGCCGAATACCCACGAGCACGGTCACGATCTCAAGGCGATGGCGGCCGCGGTCACCGATCGCACCCGCATGATTCTTGTTTGCAATCCCAACAATCCGACGGGTACCAGTGTCCAGCGCGCCGAGTTGGATGAGTTCCTAGCGGCTGTCCCGCAGGATGTCATCGTGGTGCTCGACGAGGCCTATCGCGAGTTCGTCACCGACCCCGAGGTCGCCGACGGTGTCGTGACGTACGGAGACCGCCCCAACGTGGTGGTCCTGCGCACGCTGAGCAAGGCGTGGGGTCTGGCCGGCCTGCGCGTGGGCTATCTCGTCGCCCAGCCCGAGGTGGCTGCGGCGGTTCGCAAGGTGGTCACTCCCTTCTCAACCAGCTCCGCAGCCCAGGCCGCCGCGATGGCAGCGCTCGACGCGGAGGCGGAGATGCGGCGCCGCTGCGACATCATCATCGCCGAACGGGAACGGGTCCACGCCACGCTTACCCAATGGCTGCCGGGCGTGCCGCCCAGCCAGGCCAACTTCGTCTGGCTCCCACTCGGCGACCGGGCCATCGAATTCGCCCAGGCATGCGAAGGGCGCCAGGTCATCGTGCGTCCCTTCGCCGGCGATGGGGTGCGGGTCACCATTGGTACACCTGAAGAAAACGACGCGTTCCTCGCCGCGGCCGAGAGTTACCTCGGACCCGAGGCAGATCTCAGCCACGGAAACTGATGGCGCTGCGTAATCTGCCCCGCCGCATTCGCTTCGCAATCGTTGCAGCGACTTCGGCGGCGCTGGTGATTGCCGCCGGTCTCATCGTCTGGCGGGTGTTGCGTCCGTCCGAAGTGGTCACAGCGGCGACAGTGTCCTATCCGGAGGCTTCGATTCCGGTGCCAGGCAAGGTCGGTGCACTGATCAGCACGCCATTGATGGTGGATGATCGGATCCGAATCTTCGCCAAGAAGCGTGAGGTCTGGTCTGACGGACCACCGTCCTATCACTACGAACGAAGCGCCTACTGGTCCTATCGGCGCTGGCCGGCCCAGGTCACCGGAGTCACGCTGGTTCGGGCGGCCACGCCCATCGTGGTCACGGCCTGGTCCGACGGAATGCTCATCGGCATCGACGCCGAGACCGGCAAAGTCGCCTGGCGCACCAAGGGTGACCCGCTCGCCGCCGAATACACCGGCCGCCGCACCGGCGCCGACACCGTCTACACGCCACCCGGCCTCTTCACCAGTGGATCAGCGATCATCACCAGCAGCACGTCATCTCTGCGTAGCTATCAAGGCGATGGCACGCTGAGCTGGAGCCGCCCTATGCCGGTCAGCCCCGAGTGCCTCGGCACCGAGCTGACAACACAAACTCAATGGCTGGTACTGGATACCTGCGCCAAGGTCATCAAGCGCTTCGACGTCAGCACCGGCACCGAGTTGCCCAGCCTGGCCGCCAGCTCGATGGAGCCAGTCTCCTGCCTCATCGGTCATTCACAATGCCAAGCGATGCGCACGGGCAAAGGCTGGCTGCTTGCCGGAAGTGACCCAATCGAGTCACCGCCCCTCGCCGCCCCCGGCTCAGCCCTGGTCGACGGTGTAGTTATCACGCTCGCCGACGACGACAAGGCAATCGGACACGACCCGGTCACCGGCCAAACGCTGTGGAGCTGGCAATCCCCAGCCCCGATCAAGCTCCTAGCCCCCGGCACAGATCGGGTCTTCCTACTGACATACGACCGCCAGCTGATCACGCTGAACCCCAAGAACGGCGCCGAATTCGTCTGGGCCGGCATCAACCTGCTCCACGACCCGGAACAGCCCTACGATATCCACGCCACATACACGTCCAACCGGTACATCGTCCTCGAACGCACCAACCCCGGCGAGCCGGCCGAATCAAAAGACGACACCTACTACTTCACCAATCGGCCAGTCCTAATAGCGATCGGATAAGAGCGCATAACGAAAGAGAGCCACCCCATTGGGGTGGCTCTCTTCGAAGTTTGTCCGGCGGTGTC
>DPJL01000239.1:0-15434 GCA_003543035.1 Micromonosporaceae bacterium
TGGTCTAGCCGATGGCTAGGGGCGGGGAGCGGTGGCGGGGAGGGGGAGGCGCGGGACGTCGTGGCCGTTCGCGTGATGCCCGTTGGTGGCGTGTCCGTTGCTGGAGTGGCCGTTGGCCGCAGCGGTGGCCGGGCGCCGGATGGGGCGCTGCAAGGCGATCGTGACGTGAGTGCGCGCGGTCGTGCAGGCGTCGGCGGCATCGGGCACCTCGACGACGCCGCGAGCGGGATGTTCGGGAAGCCCCGGAACGGACGCGGATCTTCGCCGGAACGGCAAAGGAGCCGGCTCTGCCACGAGATCGTGTTGTGGCTCGGCGTATCGCGTCAACGCGATCACCGCCCCCAGGGTGACGACGAAGCCCAACGCCGCCAGCCACTCCAGGCCGGGCCGCATCTGGTCACCGAGCAGGACCAGGCCGATGACGGCGGCAGGGACAGCCCCGGCCGCATCCATGCCCGCCACTGCCGCGTTGGTCGAGCCACGTTGCATCGCCAGGCCCAGCAGGAGCTGGCCCGTGAGTGAATGGGCGATCACCAGATACAGCAGCGGGTTGAGCACGAATTCGGCGATGGTGTGGGCGCCGGCCAAGGGCCGGGCGGCGATCGCGGCGGAGGAGAAGCAGAGGCCGGCTATCGAGCCCAGGACGACCGAGCCGAGCACGCCCTTGATCCGCCCGGCGAAGATGCTGCCGGCCGCGATCACCAGCAACGCCACGATCAGCGTGATGATCCCTCTGATGCCGAGCTGCTGCCCCTTGCTTGGCTCGGCCGATGCGGCCAGCGCCCCGATGCCGAGCACTACCAAGGCAAGCAGGGCTATCTCGGACACTGGCAGACGCCACTTAAGCAACACCACCCCTAGCAGGGCGGTGACACACAAACCGGCGGTGACCGCCGATTGGACCAGAAACAGCGGCAAGTCACGTCTAGCCGCCAGAGCGAAGAAGAATCCGAAGATCTGACAGAGCAGGCCCAGCAGATACGTTCTGTGACCAAACAGGCGAAGCAGGAGCCCCGGATCCAGGGTGTTCGTGGTGGCTGTCTTGGTCGCAGCCATCGACTGCAGCAGGTTGGCGATGCCATATGCGGCGATCATTGCCGCGAGGAACCACCAGCCTGAGGACACCACCCACGCAGCTTAGACCCTTAGGGGTCGACTATGCCCTATCAGGCAATGGAGTAACTCATGTGCATGACAGTGATCACAGAGCGTGAAGTCCGGTCGGGGTGAGCCGCTCGAGCACGTCGGTGTGAAGTTGACCGTTCGTAGCTACCGCCGACCCGCCGCCAACCCCGGGTCTGCCGGAAAGATCGCTGAACATGCCCCCGGCTTCGGTGACGATGGGGACCAGTGCGGCCATGTCCCAGAGCATCAACTCGGGCTCCACCATGATGTCCACCGCACCCTCGGCCAGCAGCATGTAACCGTAGAAGTCGCCGTAACCGCGGCTGCGCCAGGTTTTGCGCATCAGATCGAGGACCGAGGACAGCCGGCCGGTCTGCTCCCAACCGTCCAGCGATGAGTAGCAGAAGCTTGCGTCGGCCAGCCGGCGTACGCCGGAAACCCTGATCGCACTCGCGTTGGACTGGTGCCGCCCGGCGAAGGCTCCCAGCCCGCGTGCCGCCCACCAACGCCGGCCTATCGCGGGCGCGGACACGAGCCCGACGACCGGGGTGTCACCTTCCATCAACGAGATCAGGGTGGCCCAAATCGGTACCCCCCTGATGTAATTCTTTGTCCCGTCGATCGGATCGATGACCCATTGCCGATTCGTGTTGGTGCCCGTGACTCCGAACTCCTCGCCGAGGACGCCATCGCGCGATCTCGTCCTGGCGAGCGTTGCGCGCAATGCCTTCTCGACCGCGGTGTCCGCATCGGAGACCGGCGTCAGGTCGGGCTTGGATTCGATATAGAGGTCGAGCGCCTTGAATCGAGACATGGAAATAGAGTCGGCGGTGTCCGCCAGCACGTGCGCTAGCGCGAGGTCGTCATCAAGGCGTGCCACGCCGCCAACCTAGCGGATGGCGGCCCGGCCGGATACCTCACATCGATCACGACGCCGGGAATGCCGTTGTCTCAAGGGTGGAGAGGCGGTCGATAAGGAGGGTGCGTTCAGCGGGGTTGGTGGCCAACGTCAGCGCGCGCTGCAAGGCGACCCGGCTCTCCTCGTCGCGGCCCAGCGCTCGCAACAGCTCGGCCCGAGTGGCGTGATAAAGCCGGTACCCGTCAAGGTGTGAAGCCAGTTGGTCGACTTCCCACAGCGCCGTCTCGGCGTTGACCGCGTGCCAGGTTGCCACCGATGCGGAGAGCAGCGCGAGCGGATTGCCCTCTTGCCGGTGCAGGGCGAGATAGAGGGCCCGGATCTGAGCCCAATCGGTGTCGGCATAGGAAGCCGCGGTGGCATGCAGGGCGGTGATCGCGGCGTGGGTCTGATACGGCCCCGGCCGGCGTCGCAGGAGCACCCGATCCAGTTTCTCCACGGCCGCTTGGATCGCCCGCTGATCCCACCGTGATCTGTCCTGATTGGACAGCAGGATCAGGTTTCCCTCGGCGTCAAACCGCGACGCCGTCCGTGCCTCGCACAGCTCCAGCAACACGACGAGTCCGGCGACTTCAGGCTCCGTCGGCATCAACGTTTCCAGCTGGCGCGCCAGCGAAAGTGCTTGCGCCGCAAGGTCTCGCCGTTGCACCACGGCGGCGGAGTTGGCCAGATAGCCCTCGTTGTAGACGAGGTAAATGACCTTCAGCACCGCGCCCAGCCGAGCCGCATACTCCTCCGGAGGCGGTGTGGTGAAAGGGACTTCGCGATCGCGGATCAGCCTGTTCGCCCGCACCAATCGCTGTGCCATCGTCGGCACCGGGAGCAAGAAGGCAGCCGCGATTTCCTCTGTGGTCAACCCGCACACGGCCCGCAACGTCAACGCGATCCGCGCCTGCTCGGGCAATGAAGGATGGCAGCAGCCAAAGACCAGGGCGAGCACATCTTCGTCACCGGCCGAGCGCGGCGGATCGAGCTGCGCCAGCTTGGCCCGGCCCACCTGCTCGCGACGCAATACATCGAGCGCCTTGTGCCAGCCGGTGGTCACCAGCCACCCGGTCGGTTGATCCGGCACCCCGTCGGAAGGCCAGCGGCGCAACGCTTCAGCCAAAGCCTCTTGCAGAGCTTCTTCGGCTCTGTCCAGATCACCGAGCCGCCGGGCGAGCGCTCCCCGCATAGAACTCGCCTGCGTGCGCCACACCGTTTCGATTACGGTCGGGACGTGCACGATGAGCTCCCGTCAGTCCTTCGGCCTTCCTCGATAAGGAGGGCAGGGTGATCCGCCTCCCGGCGCGGGCGGGGAAGCGGCGGGTGCTGCTCGAATACATCGTGACTGCCTTCGAACCTGGTGTGCGGATGCCGGAGCGCGAGGTCGACGCGGTCCTGCGAGCGTTCTACGAAGAAGATTGGGTCTCCCTGCGACGGTATCTGATCGACGCGGCCCTGTTGGCAAGGCAAGACGGCATCTACTGGCGCACGGGCGGCTATGTCGATGTTGACGTCTGATCGCGCGAGGTCAGCAGGCGGCGGAAGGATTCCAGCCGCCTGACATCGGCATGCCCGGCCGCGACCCAGGCGTCCAGGGCGCACTCACCGCCGAAGTGCTCGCAATTGGGCGGGCACTCGACCGTCCCCTCGACGAGGTCGGGGAAGCCATGCAGCAGATCGTCGGCCGAGACGTGAGCCAGCCCGAAGCTGCGCACACCGGGCGTGTCGATGATCCAGGATTCCACCTGCCTTCCGTGCTTGCCTTTCGCAAGGTCGCGCGGCTGTGAGCGCGAAGCTCCGGTTTTTTTCTCGGGCAGGCGCAGCGCGACCGCGCTCGACGACGTGTGCCGCCCCTTGCCGATCGCGCTGACCACACCTACCGCGCGACGCGCGCTGGGGATGAGTCGATTGACCAAAGTGGACTTTCCTACCCCGGAATGCCCGACAAAGACCGAGATCTGGCCGCGCAGCAGGTCGCGCAAGGGCGTCAGATCAGCATCAGGCGACAACAATATGTGGGGTACCTCGAGCGAGGCGTAATAGTCCAGCAGCTCCTCAGCCCCAGCCAGGTCGGCCTTGGTCAGGCACAGAAACGGCTCGATATCCGCGGCATAGGCGGCGACCAGGCATCGGTCGATGAACCCGGTCCGGGGCGGTGGGTCGGCGAGCGCGCTCACGATGACCAGTTGGTCGGCGTTGGCCACCACGATCCGTTCGAGCTTGCCTTCAGCGGTGGAGTCGTCATCGTCGGCGGTCCGGGTGAGCACCGACCGTCGTTCCTCAACTCGAACTATCCGGGCCAGGCTGCCTTCCGCGCCGGAGACATCGCCCACCAGGGCCACATCATCGCCCACCACCACGGACTTACGGCCGAGCTCACGCGCTCGCATCGCGGTGATCTCGTGATCGTCAACCACGCAGGTGTAGCGGCCCCGGTCGACGGCGACCACGAACCCGGTGATCGCGTCGTCGTGCTTGGGGCGGGTCCGTGTGCGGGGACGCGATCGCGACGACCGGGTGGCCCGCACCCGCACATCGTCCTCGTCGTACTCCCGTTTCTTCTTCAGGGTCAGCCCTCCACTCCGCCGTCGGATCCACTGTGCGCCAAATCCGTCCACAAAGCGGGAAACGACGGAAGTGTCTTTGCGGTGCAGGCGACGTCGTCGAGCCGGATGTCCGGGACCCGCAGCCCGATCACGGCGGCAGCATGTGCCATCCGATGATCCTCGTAGGTCCGGAAAGTGTTGCCCGTCAACGGCTTCGGTGTGATGGTCAGACCGTCCGGGCGCTCTGCCACCTCGGCGCCGAGCGCGGTGAGCTCGGTTGCCAGCGCGGAGAGCCGGTCCGTCTCGTGGTGGCGGATGTGGCCCACCCCGCGCAGATTTGATCGTCCCTCGGCGAGGGTGGCGAGCGCGGCGACGACCGGAGTCAGCTCGGCGATGTCGGCCAGCGAGATGTCGACCGCGTTGATTTTGCCCGTACCGGTGACGGTCAGCCCGGAGGCGTCCAGCGTCACCGTTGCGCCCAGCGCCGCAAACAGCTCACGCACCTTGCCCACGGCCTGCACACTCGTGCGCGGCCAACCTGCCAAGGTGACTGAGCCGCCGGTTACCAGTGCGGCAGCGAAGAACGGGGCCGCGCCGGAGAGGTCCGGCTCGATCTGCCAAGCGCGCCCGGTCAATCGGCCGGGAGCGACCTCCCACAGATTGGGAACGCTGTCATCGACGGCCGCTCCGGCCGCGCGCAACATCTGCACCGTCATGCGCAGGTGCGGCACGTTTGGTACCGGTGGGCCGACATGGCGAACGATCACGCCACGGTCGAAGTCGGCTCCCGCAAGCAGCAACCCGGAGACAAACTGGCTCGAGGCCGAGGAGTCGATGGTCACCTCGCCGCCGCGCAACCTTCCGGTGCCGTGCACAGTCAGCGGGAGACCATCGGCTGGCGAAGCGTCGATGCTCGCGCCGAGCTCACGCAACGCCTTGAGCAGCGGGCCCATCGGCCGCTTGCGCGCGTAGGGGTCACCGTCGAAAGTGATGTCCCCGTTGGCAATCGTGGCGAGCGGGGTGACAAAACGCATCACCGTGCCGGACAGGCCGACATCGACGTTTGCCGGGCCGTGCAGCGGTCGCGGACGCACCTCCCAGCGGGCATCGTCCACTGTGGAGACATGCGTGCCCAGGGCTCGCAGGCCTGCGGCCATCAGCTCGGTATCCCTGGCACGCAGCGGTGCGTGCAAAGTGGACGGACCGACCGACGCCGCCGTGAGCACCATTGCCCGGGCAGTCATCGATTTCGATCCAGGCAGGCGAACGGTGCTCTGCACGGGGGCAGTAGCGGTCGGGGCGGTCCAGGGCACCGGCTTATGTATCACCCCACAATTCTGCCAGTAGCTAGAGTCCTAAACATGTGCGGGCGGTATGCCACTAGTCGGTCATCGGTCGATCTGAGCCAGCTTTTCTCGGCTTTTGACGAAACCGAGGAGAGTCTCGCGCCCGATTACAACCTGGCGCCCACCGATCCGGCGCCGATCGTGCGCATCTCCTCGGCCGAGCGCCGGGTGTTGAGTGTGGCTCGGTGGGGGCTCGTGCCCTCGTGGGCCGACAGCCCCAGGGTGGGCGCTCGGATGATCAACGCGAGGGCGGAGACGGTTGCCACGGCCCGGGCTTTCGCGCCTTCGTTTGCGGGCCGGCGTTGTCTGGTACCCGCCGATGGCTGGTTTGAATGGGTTGAGAAGAAACCCTTCTATATGACGCTGCCGGACGGATTCGCCTTCGCCGGGCTGTGGACCGGTGGGAAATACGGCCTTTCCTGCTCGATCATCACCACCCCCGCGGTAGGCGAGCTCACCCGCGTGCACCATCGGATGCCCCTGCTGCTCGAGCCGGATCGCTGGGAGGAGTGGCTCAGTGCGCCGGCTGATCCCACGTTGCTGCGGCTCACCGATCCTGGTTTTGTCAGCACGATCGAGATTCGATCGGTCGGGCCGGCCGTCGGCAACGTCCGAAATGATGGGCCGGAGCTGATCGCAGCAGTAGAGCCAAAAGTTGAATTGGAAACCTTGTTCTGAGATTTATGGCAATTGGTGGCAGTTTGTGCCACGAGTTTTTGGCAAACCCCTTGTCTGCGCCTGTAAGGATGCGGTAAGCAACAACGTCGGCCCTGGCAGGGCCGGTACCAGGAGTAACAGTTTGATTACCCGCGCTATCGCGGTGATCGAACCCACGGGGGAGGTGGGGTATGACTCGGGCGCGGATTCCACGCCCGCAAGAGGTGGCAGCAGCCCGTCGCGATCCGCGACTGGCTCGAGCGGTCACCGAGCGGCATGACAACGCTTGGCGCACAAAGGGTGTGTGCCAAACAGTAGATCCGGAAACCTTCTTCCCGGTGCCCATGGCCCCGGCCGACGTGGCTGTCGGCCTGTGCGGCCGATGCCCGGTTGCCGGTGCCTGCCTGGCCTGGGCACTCAGCGTCGGTGACTGCCACGGCGTCTGGGGTGGCACGACGGCCCGCGAGCGGCGAGCGATGCTGGTCGCCTGGCGGACCGAAGAGCAGCTGGAGGAACACCCCTTCGCCGACTGCGGCCCGACGCCCGAGGTCATCGTCTCGGCCGGGGAGCTGATTCCACCTCGGCGGGTGAACAATCCACACATCCCGCGTCAGGTCAGCCGGCCGACCCAGCCGTTCCGCAATGACACGCCGTTGATTACCCGTGAGGCTGTTCGGGCTGCATGCTGAAGGCATGTTGATCGCAACACCACGCGGTGACGCTCAGGTGGATCTGTTCAAGCCCACGGGCAAGGCCCGGGCGCTGCTCGCGCTCGGGCATGGTGCCGGCGGTGGAGTCGACGCGCCGGATCTGGTCGCGGTCCGAAAAGCCGCTGTGGCGGCCGGGTTCGAGGTCGCCCTGATCACCCAGCCCTATCGGGTGGCCGGGCGGCGTGCACCCGCGCCCGCAGGTCAGCTCGACGAGGCCTGGAAAGCCGTTGTCGCCACACTGTCTTCCAAGCTGCCCCTATACGTGGGCGGCAGGTCCTCGGGTGCGCGAGTTGCCTGCCGTACTGCGGTGGAGTGCGGCGCACGCGGGATAGTGGCTCTGGCCTTCCCACTGCATGCGCCGGGCAAGCCCGAGAACTCCCGGGCCGATGAGCTGCTCACCGGGATCCGGACACTCGTCGTGAATGGCTCCAGCGACCCCTTCGGCGTTCCATCGCCCTCGCCCGGCGTCGAGGTCGTCGTGATCCCCGGCGCCCGCCATGACCTGCGGAAAGATCTGGATGCGGTGACTGCCGCAGTGGTCAGATTTATCAGCCCAAAAGGGTGATCGGGGCCACGTAACCGGTACTCACGGAATGTCTTGCCATTGAATTGACGTTGCAACCCGCGGACTCCCCTTGTCTTCTCCGAGAGGTGGCAATAAGTGCGAACCGGAACGCGCTGCGTGACACGCGGCTCTGAAGAGTCCGCCCTGCGGACCGTGGAGAAGATCATCAACGCCCCCGAGTGGTCGCCCGCCGTGGTCCCCACACCGCGCGTTGATTTGCCGCCTGTAACCTCATTTGAGCGGCCACCACGGCCGCAGAAGGCGGTTGCCCGAGTGACCAGCACGGAGAGCTCCAGCGAGCGGAGCACCCGCTTCGAGCGGGATGCGATGCCGTTTGTCGATCAGCTCTATGCTGCCGCGCTGCGGATGACCCGCAACCCCGCCGACGCCGAAGATCTGGTGCAGGAAACCTTCCTCAAGGCCTTTGCCGCCTTCCACCAGTTTGAAGAGGGCACCAACCTCAAGGCGTGGCTCTACCGCATTCTTACCAATACCTTTATCAATTCCTATCGCAAGCGGCAGCGGCAGCCCATCCAGGCGCCCACCGAGGAGATCACCGATTGGCAGCTGGCCGAGGCGGAGTCGCACACCTCGTCCGGGTTGAAGTCGGCCGAGACCGAGGCGCTTGAGCGGCTGCCCGACAGCGATGTAAAGGAAGCACTCCAGTCACTGCCCGAGGAATTCCGGCTCGCCGTGTATCTGGCCGATGTGGAGGGTTTCTCGTACAAGGAGGTCGCCGACATCATGGGCACGCCCATTGGCACGGTCATGTCCCGGCTGCACCGCGGTCGCCGCAATCTGCGCAAGCTCCTTGAGGGGTATGCCATCGAGCATGGCTTGACCCGGGAGGCCTTGTCATGACTTTCGCCAACGATGAGCACGACGAAGTCAACTGTCGCGAGGTAATTACCGAGGTCTACCTCTACCTCGACCTCGAATGCTCCGAGGGTCGCCGCACGGTGATCAAGCACCATCTGGACGAATGTTCCCCCTGCCTGCGCGAATATGGCATCGAACAAGAGGTCAAGGCCTTGGTAGGACGCTGCTGCGGGCACGAGAAGGCTCCCGAGGAGTTGGTGGCCCGGTTGCGCGCCAAGCTATCCGAGCTGGTCATCGAGGTTGAGGTCAGCCGCGAGCCGGGTTAGGGTCCACCCCTATCGCGGTCGTGGTTTGATACACACCATGGCTGAAGAGATTCGTGCTGAGATGGTGGCGAACGTTTGGAAGGTCGTGGTCAACGACGGCGACACCGTCGAAGACGGCGACACTCTCGTCATTCTCGAATCCATGAAGATGGAGATCCCGGTCGTCGCGGAGGCGGACGGCTCCGTCACGATCAAGGTGAACGAGGGTGACGTCGTCCAGGAGGGCGACCTCATCGCCGTTATCGAATGAGTTCACTGGTTGTTCGCACCGCCAAACCCGAAGACTTCGCGTCGATCGCTGAGCTGACCGTGGCTGCCTATCGCGGCGACGGTCAGACCTCACCCGATCATCCATATGAGACAGTCCTCGCGGATGTCGGTGCCCGTGCCTCGGCCGGCCAAGTCTTGGTTTGCGTCGACTCGGATGAGGTGCTGGGCGCGGTTCTCTTCGTCCTGCCGGGCAGTGAATACACCGAGCTTGCGCGCGATGGCGAGGCGGAGTTCCGAATGCTCGCCGTCGCCCCGTCCGCTCAACGCCGCGGTGTGGGCGAGACGTTGGTACGTGCCTGTCTCGAGCGCGCCCAGGAGCTCGGCTGCAAAAGCGTCGTCATCTGCGTCCGTGACTTCGTCATGTCCGCGAAAAAGCTCTACACCCGGCTGGGGTTTGTCCGGGATCCCTCGCTCGACTGGACCCCGTTGGAGGGTGTGCACCTCCAGGGGATGCGCTACGACTTCTGATCGATTAAATCCTCGGCGGTCTTGAGCGCTGCTTCCTGCCGCTCCTGGTCGCTGTACTTGTCTTCGGGAAGCAGCATCCAGGAGATGTGCAGGCCGAAAATGGCCAGCCCGACGCGCATGCGTTCGGCGGCGTCGGCCTTGGGTCCGCTGAGCATCTCGATCATCCGCTGCATGCCCTCCCGCCACTTCGCGGCGTTGGGCATGTTCTTCACGGCCGGCTGGTTCTGCTGGAAGAACTTCATGATTTTGAAGTGCTGACTGACGTTGAGATTGTCCATGTACCGGCGCAAGAACTCGCGCCGCAGCTCGGGTGAAAGCTCCTGCTGCTGGGCCCACTCGAGCAGATCGTCCATCCGGCCGATGTGATCGCCCATCATCGATTCGACGATCTCTTCCTTGCTCTTGAAGTGGTAATAGAGCGCGGCTTTGGTGACTCCGAGCCGTTCCGCGATCTCGCGGAGTGAGGTGGCGTCATAGCCCTGCTCGGTGAAGAGCTCGAGCGCAACAGCCTGGATGCGGGTTCGGGTGTCGTCCGCCATCTTCATCTCACTTCTACTTGACGGCCGGTTAGTAGGTAGCTTACCGTACGGCTAGTAAGCAGTCTAGCCGGTCGGCAAGTAAGGGAGTTTAGCCGTGACCGCCGTAGCATCTCAGGCGCCACCACCGCCCCCAGTCGCAACTCCTTCCAACAAGATCAGCATTGTTCTGCCAGGCGTAATGCTCGCCATGATGCTGGCGATGCTGGACAACATGGTCGTTGGCACGGCAATGCCGAAGATCGTAGGGGAGCTGGGCGGACTGTCCAAGCTGGCTTGGGTGGTGACCGCCTACGTGTTGGGCACCACGGTTTCCACGCCGATCTGGGGCAAGCTCGGCGATCTTTACGGCCGCAAGCGCGTCTTCCTCACCTCGATCGGCCTGTTCATCCTCGGCTCGATGCTCTCGGGTGCGGCCGGCGAATTTGCCTGGCTCAATGAGCAGGTCGGCCCGATGACGCAGCTGATCATGTTCCGGGCCTTCCAGGGTCTGGGCGCCGGAGGCCTCATGGTTGGTGCTTTCGCGCTCATCGGTGACCTGGTCTCACCTCGCGATCGGGGCAAGTATCAGGGCGCGATGGGCGGCATCATGGCGCTGTCCATGATCGCCGGTCCGCTGGTCGGTGGGCTCATCACCGACCACGCCTCGTGGCGCTGGATCTTCTACATGAACATCCCGCTGGCCGGTGCCGCGCTCTTCATCCTGATCACCTTCCTGCACCTGCCGCCCAAGCGCACCGAGCACAAGATTGACTGGCTGGGAGCGGGGTTGCTCGCGGTCGGGATCACCGCGATCGTGCTCATCACCACCTGGGGCGGCAAGGACTACGCGTGGACCAGTGCCACCATTCTCGGCCTTGGCGCGCTCGGGATCGTGTCGATCGCGGCCTTCATCTGGGTGCAGAATCGTGTGGCAGAACCGATCCTGCCATTGGCATTGTTCAAGAATCGAAACTTCAGCCTGGTCAGTGGCATCGGTTTCCTGGTCGGCTTTGGACTCTTCGGCGCCATCTCCTTCCTGCCGCTCTACCAGCAGACGGTGCAAGGCGCCTCGGCCACCAACAGTGGTCTGCTGCTCCTGCCGATGATGCTCGGCGTGATGACCACCTCCATGGTGATCGGCCGGATGATCACAAAGACCGGCAAGTATCGCATCTTCCCCATCATCGGTGGCGTCGTGATGATCGTGGCGATGCTCCTGCTGACCAAGCTCGACACCGACACCAGCAAGCTTGAGTCCACTGTGTACATGGTGATTCTAGGTCTGGGCATGGGTTTCCTGATGCAGACCACCATGCTGATCTCGCAGAACAGCGTGGAGGTGAAGGATCTCGGGGTGGCCAGCTCGACCGCGACCTTCGCCCGATCCATCGGCGGATCCTTCGGCGTCGCCCTCTTCGGCGCGGTCTTCACCGACCGGATGCGCAGCGACATCACGTCGTCCCTCGGGCCGCAGGCAGCGCAGATGGTCGATGAGGCGGGCGGCAACTTCCAACCCGGACAGCTGGAACAGCTCGCGACGCCGGTAAGGGAAGGCCTGCTGCACGGCATCGCCTACGGAATGTCTGGGCTGTTCTGGTGGGCGCTCGCTTTCGCGATCGTCATCCCGGTGCTGGCCTGGTTCGTCAAGGAGGTCCCGCTGCGGACCACCACCGACGACTCCGAGCTGACTCCGGTCGAGTAGTCAAACCTTGAGCCAGCGAGCGCCGTGCCCCCGCCTGGGCGCGGCGCTCGTTTCATGCGCTGCCTCCCGCGCCGATCTTGGACTTGTGGTGGGGACGACACGGGCAGATCCGGCGTTTCGCCCACCACAAAGTCCAAGATCGGCGCGCGAAGAGAAGCTGCGTGCGCGTTTGTGCGCGCTAGGTTGCGTAATCGGCTTGTTTCGTGCAAGACTGCGCACGTGACGAACACAAATGAGCGCGGCAGGGGAATGGCCGCAGACATCGCCGAACAGCCCTCTGTCTATGCCAACATGCTCGAACCCGCTCACGTCGCCGCCATCTCCCAGGTGGCCAAGGTCATCGCCGAGCGCAAGCCGCAGCATGTGGTCTTCACCGCTCGCGGCACCTCCGACCACGCTGCTCTCTATGGCACCTATCTGGCCGAGATCCGGCTCAACCTGGCCGCCGGGCTTGCCTCACCCAGCGCCATCACGATCTTTGGCGCTCGCCCCGATCTTTCGCACGCCCTCGTGGTCGGGGTCTCCCAGAGCGGCGGCTCACCCGACCTCACCGAAGTGCTGCGGGTGGCTCGTGAATCCGGGGCATTGACCCTGGCGATCACCAACAATCCTTCGTCGAACCTCGCTGAGACCGCAGAGCTCTCCATCGATGTGGCAGCCGGGCATGAGCGGGCGGTGGCGGCGACAAAGACGTACACGGCTGAGCTGCTGGCTCTGCTGATGCTCATCGAGGGCATTCGTAATGGCGGGGAGGTGCCGGTGAGCGAGCTTTCCGGGCTGCCTTCGCTGGCCGAGAAGACTTTGGCGAGCACAGCGGCTGCCGATGTCGCGGCTCGCTATAGGTTCGCTGCGCGCGTCGTCACTACCGGCCGCGGCTACTCCTATCCAAGTGCGCGTGAAGCGGCATTGAAGCTGATGGAAACCTCGTACCTGCCGGCGCTGACCTTCTCCGGGGCAGACCTGCTGCACGGCCCGCTGGCGATGACCGATCCGGACGTGCCGGTGCTGGCCATCGTCGGGGCGGGTCCCGGTGGCAAGGCGATGCAGGCGGTGCTGGACAGGCTCAGGGACCAGCGAGCCGATGTGGTCAAGGTCGGCCCTGATGGCCTGCTGCCGGTGCCCGCGGTCGACGAAAGGTTCGCGCCGTTGCTCGAGATCCTGCCGTTGCAGCAGCTGGCCCTATCTTTGGCGCTGGCCCGGGGCGAAGATCCTGACGCTCCCCGTGGTCTGAAGAAGGTCACTGCCACAATGTGAGGGTGAAGCCGTCCACGCTGCGTGAGCTGGTCGAGGAGCACACCGGCCTCCGCCCGCAGGATATCGATCATCTTCAGCGACTGGCCGGCGACTGGCAGCTCATTTCCGATCTCTCCTTCGCCGACCTGTTGCTATGGGTACCAGGCGACGCGGGCACCTACGTCTGCGTCGCCCAGGTCCGCCCCACCACGGCTCCCACGGCCTATCAGGACGACCAGGTCGGCAAGGTGGCCGGCGGCACCGAGGTCGCACACCTGGAAGTCGCGCGCACGCAGGGGCGCATCTGGCGGGAAGGCGACCCGGTTTGGTATGGGGACACTCCCGCGCGTCATGAGGCCGTCCCGGTACGCCGAAGAGGCTTGGACGGTGAAGCGGGTGACGTGATCGCCGTGGTGGGCCGGGACACCAACCTGTCCACCGCGCGCACTCCATCCCAGCTCGAGTTGAACTATCTGACCACCGCCGATGATCTGGCCCAGATGATTGCGGACGGCACCTTTCCCCCGCCCCGGCACGAGGGCGAGACCACCTCGGCGCCCAGGGTGGGAGACGGGCTGATCCGCCTGGACGCGACAGGCAAGGTCACCTATGCCTCTCCGAACGCGCAGTCGGCCATCCGGCGGCTCGGCTTCTCGGCCAGCCTCGTCGGCGAGGATCTCGCGGCCCTGTTCAACCGGCTATCCGATGATCCACTGGAGGGCTCGGAGTGTGCGGCCCGGATCCTCGCCGCGCTCAGGGGCGATGCGCCGCCCCGCAAAGAGGTCGAGGCCCGGACAGCGACCGTGCTCACCCGGGCGCTTCCGCTGATGCCGGCCGGGGTCCCGATTGGAGCGCTCGTGCTGGCACGTGACATCACCGAGGTGAAGCGCCGTGATCGTGCATTGATCACCAAGGATGCAACCATCCGGGAGATCCACCATCGGGTGAAGAACAATCTGCAAACGGTCGCCGCGCTGCTGCGCTTGCAGGCCCGCCGGGTTGCCGCGCCCGAGGCTCGGGCCGCGCTGGAGGAGTCAGTAAGGCGAGTGGCGTCGATCGCACTCGTCCATGAAACTCTCTCGATGTCCGCGGACGAGGTGGTCGAGTTCGACGGGATCGTGGACCGGGTGGCCACGGCGGCGGCCGAGGTCGCCGCGCCCGAGTCGCCGGTCTTCACCCGCCGCGAGGGCAGCTTCGGGGTGCTCCCGGCGGAGATAGCCACCCCGCTGGTCATGGTCCTCAACGAGCTGCTGCTCAACGCGGTGGAGCACGGATTCGACGGAGGCGCGTCCAGCGGCGAAGTCGTGGTCCAGGTGGATCGGCGAAAGAAGGAACTGCACGTCATCGTGGCCGACAACGGTCGCGGCTTACCCGAAGACTTCAACCCCACCTCGTCCAAGCGCCTTGGGCTGCAGATCATCCGCACGCTGACCACCGGCGAGCTGCGCGGAACCATCGAATTGCGCAATCGCGACGGTGGCGGCACCGAGGCGGTCCTCTTCGTTCCCCTGGGAAAACGGGAGCGTTAACAAAACCTGTGTAAGGGACGACACAGCTTCAGCATGTGGGACACCTTGGTCTATAGGTGGCCAGCGTGAGAAGGTATCTCCATGACTAGCGGTCTCCACGTCGAGCTGACAATGCGTCGGCACGTGGATTTCGGCCGCGTTCGCAGCGCCATCTGTCCGGCTGGCTGACCAGTCGCCCCCGTCTGTTAAATCGACCGGGCGCGCAGATGCGCCGCAAGCTTTTCCCTTCGTGGTCTGGCGCATATGCGTGTCCCCCAAACTAGGAGGGACGCTGCGATGGCAGCCCCAGGCAAGACTCGCCGCGGAGAAGGACAGTGGGCGCTCGGCCACCGGGAGCCGCTCAACCCGAATGAGCGCAGCAAGAAGGACGACAACCCGCTCAACGTGCGCGCCCGGATCGAGAACATCTACGCGCATCGCGGCTTTGCCTCCATCGACCCGGCGGACCTGCGTGGCCGCTTCCGCTGGTTCGGCCTCTACACCCAGCGCAAGCCCGGCATCGACGGTGGTCGCACCGCTGTCCTCGAGCCGCATGAGCTCGACGATGAATACTTCATGCTCCGGGTTCGCGTCGACGGCGGTCAGCTGGATCTGGCGCAATTGCGCACGGTGGCAACACTTTCCACCCGCTTCGCCCGCGACACCGCTGACATCACCGACCGCCAGAACGTGCAGTATCACTGGATCCGGGTCGAAGACGTTCCCCAGATCTGGCGTGA
>DPJL01000239.1:15782-23298 GCA_003543035.1 Micromonosporaceae bacterium
GGCAGCCCGGTCGCCGGGATCAGCAAGGACGAGGTGCTCGACCCGACGCCCGCGATCCGCAGCATCGTCGACACCTACGTTGGTGACCCGTCGCTGTCCAACCTGCCGCGTAAGTTCAAGTCGGTCGTCTCGTGGCTGCCGGATGTTCCCTACGAGGCCAACGACATCTCGTTCCTCGGCGTGGAGCACCCCGAGCACGGCCCCGGGTTCGATCTCTGGGTCGGCGGGGGACTGTCGACGAATCCCATGCTGGCCAAGCGACTTGGCGTCTGGGTGCCGCTCGATGAGGTGCCGGATGTGTGGGCCGTGGTCTGCCGTCTCTTCCGCGACTACGGCTATCGGCGGCTGCGGGCCCGCGCCCGGCTCAAGTTCCTCGTCGCCGACTGGGGAGTGGAGAAGTTCCGGCAGATCCTGCAGGACGAGTACCTGGAGCGCCCCCTGATCGACGGCCCGGCACCGGCATTGCCAAGCCACGCGATCGACCACATCGGCGTACACAAGCAGCGCGACGGCCTCAATTACGTTGGGGTGGCAGCGGTTGCAGGCCGGGTCAGCGGGACGCAGCTCTCGCAGGTGGCCGACATCGCCGAAGCACACGGATCGGGCCGGGTCCGGTTGACGCCGTACCAGAAGCTCCTCGTGCTGGATGTGGCAGACAACAAGGTCGATTCGCTGGTGTCCGCATTGGACGCGATCGGGTTGCAGGCCCGGCCATCGGGCTGGCGCCGGGACACCATGGCGTGCACCGGAATCGAATACTGCAAGCTCGCGATCGTGGAAACGAAAGCGCTCGCGGCCGCGACCGTGGCCCATCTCGAGCGGACGATCGGCAACATCGACGGCTCGCTCACCATCAACGTCAACGGTTGCCCCAACGCCTGTGCCCGCACCCAGATCGCCGACATCGGGCTCAAGGGACAGCTTGTGCCCAATGCGCAAGGCGAGTTGGTTGAGGGTTTCCAGGTACACCTCGGCGGCAGTTTGAGCATGGCTCAGGGGCAGACACCCAACTTCGGCCGTAAGTTGCGCGGCCTCAAGACGACCGCAGCCGATCTGCCGCAATACACGGAGAAGCTGACCACTCGGTATCTGGCCGGCCGCAAGGATGCGGAAGAGCCCTTTGCCGAGTGGGTGTTGCGGGTGGACGAAGAGGAATTGCGATGAGCTCGGAAGGGCGCAGCGTTCCTTACCACTGCCCGTTCTGCGGGGAGGAGAACCTCTTCCCGCATGGGGAGACGCACGGCCAGTGGGAGTGCCGTGCTTGCAGGCGTGTGTTCGCAGTCAAGTTCATCGGTCTACTTAGGAGCGATCATGATCGTGGCGAGTGATGAGCTGATTGATGTCGCCGAGCGCGCCGGGCGCGACCTTGAGGGCGCCCCGGCCGAGAAGATCATCGAATGGGCGGCTGACACGTTCGGCGACCGGTTCTGTGTCACCAGTTCCTTTGCCGACGCAGTCCTCGCACACGTGGCCTCACGCGTGGTACCGGGCATAGAAGTGGTTTTTCTGGACACCGGATTGCATTTCCCGGAAACGCTTCGGGTTCGCGATCAGGTGACGCGGAGCATCCCGGTGACGGTGCGTTCGGTGCGGCCTCCGCTCACGGTCGGCCAGCAGGACGGCGAATACGGCCCCCGATTGTTCAACAAGGATCCGGATGCCTGCTGTGATATCCGGAAGGTCAAGCCGCTGGAGCAAGCCCTTGCGCAATATGACGCGTGGGCGGCGGGTTTGCGGCGCGACGAGTCGCCGACCCGGGCCCGCACCCCGGTGGTGCACTGGGAGTACGCGCGCAGCAAGGTGAAGGTGAACCCGCTCGCCGCCTGGACACAGTCCGATGTGGACAGTTACATTGCACGCTTCAACGTGCCGGTGAATCAGTTGCTGAATCAGGGTTACGGCTCGGTCGGTTGCTGGCCGTGCACCCGGCGGACCCTGCCCGGTGAGGACCACCGAGCGGGTCGCTGGGCGATGTTCGAAAAAACCGAATGCGGTCTGCATGCCGCCTGAAAGCGTCCTGCTAGTCGCCCATGGCTCGCGGGATCCCCGTGCCGCCGCCACGACGCGTGCGCTCGCACGCACCGTGGCGGCGGTGCGGCCGGGCTTGGATGTGCGAGTGGCCTTCCTCGAACAGGCCACGCCGCAACCGGCCGAGGTGCTTGCCGCCATGCCGGCGGGCACGGTGGTCGTGCCATTGCTGTTGACGAATGCGTTTCACGGCACGGTAGATCTGCCCAATCAGGTCGCCGGGTTCGACTGTGTGGTCACCGACACCCTTGGCGCGCCAACCGACACACTGTTGTCCGCTCTGAGCCACCGATTGCCGCGCAAGGCCTTTGACGCCCTCGTGCTCGCCGCCGCGGGGACACGGGTGGTCTCAGCCCGGGCCGAGGTGGAAAGAGTCGCAGCGGCGCTCTCAGAGCGGCACGGCGTACCCTGTGCGGTCGCCTATGCCGCGGGCGCAACACCTTCCGGAGCTTCAGCAGTGTCCGCCTTACAAGCGGCGGGTGCGTGCCGGATCGTGGTGGCGTCCTACTTCCTGGCTCCCGGCCGGCTATACGACCTTGTCACCGCAAGCGCTTTGAGCGCTGGAGCCATCGGTGCCGCCGCGCCGCTGGGCGCCTCGTGGCAGTTGGCTCAACTCATCCTCGACCGCATCGACTCCCGCCTTCTCGCGCTCGCCGCGTAACCCTCGCCCTGCCGCAAAGATCGGCGTGATCAGGGAGTTCTGGCGCGTGTCGCAGGGTGTGTCGCGCTGCCACGCCCCTGATCGCCGTGATCAGGGAGTTATGACGGCGGCGCGCCGGAGACACGCCGAAGAAAGTCCCTGATCACCGTGATCATGCGGTGGTAACTGTCCAGAAACGAGAGTGCCCCGGCATATGGCCGGGGCTCGCTCGATTTTTGTTTCGCGGTGGTGTTGGCTGGGTGTCTCAGAGGCTGTAGTTGCCCACAGATTGGGCGCGGACCCGGAGGCCGCCACGACGCTTCAGCGAGCGTCGCTCCTCTTCGCTCATCCCACCCCAGACACCGGCGTCCTGTCCGGACTCGAGGGCCCACTTGAGGCACTCGTCGGTGACGGAACAGCGCCGGCACACCGCTTTGGCCTGCTCGACCTGAAGTATCGCGGGGCCAGATGTCCCAATCGGGAAGAACAGCTCCGGGTCTTCATCACGGCAGACAGCACGGTGGCGCCAATCCATGGCGGGAACACTCCTCTTAGCTAGCTTCGCGGCAGAAAATTGTTTAGTGCTTGGTCTTCGGTACGGTCGGCTTCCCCTGTATTGCGAACGCGCGGGACGCGATTTGGATGCGATCGAATAGTTACGGACCGCTACCAGGACGCTGGCGCGTAACGGGCAATGAAGTTCTGCACTCGGTACGCTTGTGAATGCTTTCACGAACTCCCGCGATGTCAAGGGGGGTGCCGGAAAATAGGACGGATGGGTGAGCAAGCTCACGACCGTTTTGTCCGGATCACCGGGAGTCACCCCGATCTCAATCTGTGACAGTCCGTAATCAATCTAAAGCGACACGTAGTGAAACTTACGTATTTCCTGGTCGTGTCGTGTTATTAGCAGATTACTCGGAGGGCCGCAGGAACAGCGGCGAATTTCACTTTTTCTCGCTCTCCGAGATAATCGCCATCCAGTTGAAATGCCTCCGGTGTGGCACAGGTAACGGTGAAGTCATCCAAGTCATGACGCAGCACTACCCGCTTGCCGTATTCATCATGCCTAAGCGACAGCATCTTGCCCACCGTTCGGAGGGTGCTCGGGGGCCGAAGGACTTTGAGCGCCATCACATCCAAGCCGCTGTTGAAGTTGGCCTCCGGGCTCGCGTGGACGGGCCGGTCGCCCAGATAGGTCCAAGGAGCGGTGTTCTGCACAATGACGTTGGCAAGGCCCGTTTCGTCGTCCTCACCCATGGGTGAAAGCGTCAATCCGGGATTGCGGCGAATCGCATCGAAGAAATACTCGCCGAAAGCCGAACGCAGATAGAGCGCCGGAGTCGATCGGCGCCCACGCCGGCGGGCTTGCTCCACTCTCCTGACGACAGCGGCGTCGATGCCGAGGCCGGCGCAGAAGGTGAAGTATCGGTCGTCGGCACGGCCGAGCCCGATGGAACGGCTGCGTCCCTCGCGCACGGCGTCAAGGATTACTCCCGTTGCCTCAACGGGATTGCGAGGCATACCGAGGGCGCGGACGAAGACGTTCGTCGAACCGCCCGGCACCACAGCCAGCTTCGGCCGGCGCTCTGGGGAAGCCGTCATGAGTCCATTGACGACCTCATTGACCGTGCCGTCGCCGCCGAGAGCCACCACGACATCGGTGCCGTCGTCCGCAGCCGAGGCGGCGAGGTCATAACCGTGCCCGCGCCTGCGGGTGAAGCCGACCTTCAGCTCCATGGCGCTGCGAAGAGCGCCGACCAGCACCTCGCGGGTGCGGGCAGAGGTGGTGGTGGCCTTCGGGTTGACCACGAGTAACCCTCGCATGCTGGGCAATCTATCGTGTCCGGTATGCCGTTAACCCTGCGCGTCGCGATCGGCCTCCTGACGATTCAGACCATCGCGCTGGCGGGCCTGTCAGCCTTCCTGATCTACGCGGACCTGACCAAACCACGCGGCGAAGGCTTCCTGGCGATTTACGTGACAATCTTTGCGATCGCGCTGACATTGGGTTTTGCGCTGGTGACCCGCGCGGTCGCCCGGCGCAGCGCAGCGGGCCGGGGTGCGGCCATCGCACTGGAGTTGCTGCTCCTCGCGCCGGTCTACTACATGATCACGGGTGGGCTGAGCTGGCTCGGCTGGCTGATCGGGTCGGTGGCCGTCGCGGTGATGGTGTCCTTGATGGCTCCGCCAACCAACCGGGTGCTCGCCTGAGTGTCCGAACAGGATGCGTCAGGCGGAAAGAGTCGGCCTGGCGGTGGCGAGCCGGATGGTCGCGTGCTCGCCCGTTTGCTCTGTCCAGACCTGTGAGGTCAGCCCGCTCAAAACCCGCCAGGCAAAGGAAGACGGGTCGGGCAACCGGGTGCCCGGGCGCATAGGCGCCGAGATCGCTACGGTCAGTTCATCGGCGCTGATCTCGAAGCGGCAGTGCAGGTCTCCGTCAGGTGGAGTGAGCACCAGCAGCATGGCGCAGGCCTCATCCACCGCGATTCGCAGATCTTCAATCTTGTCGCCGGGAAAACCCAGCCGGGCCGCCATTCCAGCAGTTGCCGTGCGCAGTATGCCGAGCCATCCGCCATCGGCTGGCACGGTCACGTCCACGACATCATCAACGAGTGACGTCGATGCCCTTTTTATCATCTGCTGGCTCACTACTACCGAGGGTAAACCAATGCGGCCTGCGAGCACCGCTCACAGGCCGCCATGGTTACTTGCTTGTTACGCCTGCTTGGTCTCCCAGAAGATCTTTGCGATCTCGTCGATCTTCGATAGGAGCTGCTCGGCGACGGCCGGGTCGGCCTTGCCCTTGGCGCCGTTGGGTGCGCCGGCGAGCTTGGTCGCCTCGTTGAACAGCTGGTGCAGCTGCGGGTACTTCTCGAAATGCGGCGCCTTGAAGTAGTCGGTCCAGAGCACCCACAGGTGGTGCTTGACCAACTCGGAGCGCTGCTCCTTGATGAGCAGCGCCCGGGTGCGGAACTCCGGGTCTTCGTTAGCCTGGTACTTCTCGCAAATGGCCTTGACCGACTCCGCCTCGATGCGAGCCTGGGCGGGGTCGTAAACACCACAAGGCAGATCGCAATGCGCGCTGACGATGGTGATTGGCCGGAACAACTTCACGAGGATCCTCCACTAATTGACGGCACAATTGATCCCGTGCCGACGCTACTCCAGCTATTTCGGGTCCTGGTGCAGGGCCCGTCAATGGCGCCGACGTTGAAGCACGGCGACCGCCTGCTGGTCATGCGAAGCAGCCGGGGCGTCCGCGCCGGCGATGTGGTCGTCGCCCGATTCCTGAGCCGGCCGGATCTTCTGGTCGTCAAGCGTGCGGCACGCCCGGAGGCTTACGGCTGGTGGGTGGTGGGCGACAACGAATTCGCCACCGACGACTCGCGGGTCTACGGAGTGGCCGAGATCGTCGGCCGGGTGCTGTGCCGCTACCGGCCGCGTCCGCAGCTCATCCGGCGCCGTCCCAACCTGTGAACTTGGCCCGGAGAAGATTGCGACTCCACTTCTCGCGCGTAAGGTGTCCAGGGTGGAGCACCCGGCATTCGCTCGGCACGTGGGCGGCAAGATGGCCGTCACCAGCACCGTGCCACTCGCCACCAAAGAAGATCTCTCCCTTGCCTATACGCCGGGCGTAGCCCTGGTGTGCGAGGCGATTGCCGAGCAGCCCGACCTGGTACACAAGTACACCTGGGTGGGGCACACGGTGGCGGTGGTCACCGACGGGTCGGCGGTGCTCGGGCTCGGCAACATCGGGCCCAGGGCTGCGCTGCCCGTGATGGAGGGCAAGGCGATCCTCTTCAAGGGCTTCGGCGGGGTGGACGCGGTGCCGATCTGTCTCGACACCCAGGACACCGAGGAAATCATCCGCATCGTCAAGGCGCTCGCGCCCGGCTTCGGCGGGATCAACCTCGAAGACATCTCCGCACCGCGTTGCTTTGAGATCGAGCAGCGACTGATCGAAGAGCTGAGCATTCCGGTTTTCCACGACGATCAGCACGGTACCGCTGTAGTCGCCCTCGCCGCGTTGAAGAATGCCGCGACGGTGCTCGACCGCAAGCTCGGTGATCTGCGAGTGGTGGTCTCCGGGGCCGGTGCCGCCGGGGTGGCTGTGTCAAAGATCCTGCTCGCAGCCGGTGTCGGTGACGTGACGGTGGTCGACTCGCGCGGCATCGTCCACTCCGGACGAGAGGACCTGACCTCGGTAAAGGCTGCTCTGGCGGCCGCGACCAACCGAGCCGGCCTGACCGGCGGGATAGGCGATGCGTTGGCCGGAGCCGATGTCCTCATTGGAGTTTCGGGCGGCACCATCGACGAGGAATACGTCGCCGGCATGGCGCATGGCTCGATGGTCTTCGCGCTGGCGAATCCGACGCCCGAGGTGCATCCGTCGATCGCGGGAAAATACGCGAGCATTGTGGCGACCGGGCGCAGCGACTTCCCGAATCAGATCAACAACGTGCTGGCCTTCCCGGGGATCTTCCGCGGGGCGTTGGACGCGGGCGCGACCCGGATCACCGAGGGGATGAAGTTGGCGGCAGCCAACGCCATCGCGGAGGTTGTCGCGGGGGAGCTGCGCCCCGACGCGATCGTGCCGAGCCCGCTCGACCCGCGGGTCGCCCCGGCAGTTTCCGCGGCCGTGGCAGCTGCCGCAGTCGCCGAGCACGTTACGCGCTAATAGATTCAGCCCCCCGACCTCCGCGATCAGGGGGCTGAATCCTTGGTGCGATTAGAGCGTCAGGGTCCAGGTGTTGATGTAGCCGGTGTCGTTGGCTTCAGCATCCTGCACCCGCAGTGTCCACGTGCCGTTGCGAGCCTCGCTAGACAGGTTGACGGTGTAGGTGG